>CALHUA010000025.1 GCA_938039915.1 uncultured Anderseniella sp. | reverse complement strand
CCCACGGTCCATAGTCGCTTTGTCCGCATTGCCGCCATCAGACTCATATTAAGCTGATGTCCACTTTGCGGTGGTCTGCGGACATCAGGTAATCGACGGTACCCCAAGTTGGCTGCCAACTATCGGGTCTTCGTCAGGTTCGCCGCAATCAATTCCTGATTGCACAGTTAAGAGCTCGCGCCCTGGCCGGCGTTCAGCAGTATCCGCAGATTGTCGAGCGCGCCTGCTGCCCGGCGGTCGATTTCTGATTGCTTCATGGCTGGTATAGCGCCCAGCACCCGCCTGATCTGCAGGTCACCCACGAGCAAGTCGAGATAAAGCCCCACTGCCCCGGCAGCATCATCAAAAGTCAGGATACCGGCCTCTCGCGCTTTTACAAACACGTCCGCAATCAGCGGCGCGACCGTGTCCCTGCCCGCCTGGGTCAGTTCCCGCGCCAGTTCACCGGACGGGTCCGCTGCAGCAGCCCGGTTCAGGGTGATGGCCTTGTCACTGATCAATAGTCCCAGCAACAGCGGGCCAAGGGCTTTCAGGGTCGCTTCCGGCGGCCGTTCCTGCGCCAGGTCATCTTCCAGCAATGCTTTCACTTCACCGGCGTTTGCCTCGACAAGTGACCGGAACAAGCCCTGCTTGTTGCCGTACCAGTTGTACAGCGTTTCGTTGGAGGCCCTGGCCCGCTTTGCCACGGAGAGCATTGACGTCGCCAGATAGCCTTTCTGCGCCAACAGCTCCAAAGCCGCCACCTCGATACGGTCTCTGCGCGCTGCCTTGTTTTCATCTCGCATCAATCAGGTCTCCGGAAAGCATTGACAATAAGCGTACACATTGTTACGGGTAATTCAACCGTACATACTATTACGTTTTGGAGAACGCCAAGATGAGCCATTCCCGGACCCGACACGCCAACGCTGCCCTGGCTGCATTGATTGTCCTGCAACTGACCATGTTAGGCGCGCTGTTTGCCCGGTCTGCCCCGCATCCGCCGGCAACCATTCCATTGTTTGCTATCGCACCGTTTCTTGCCGCAGCCCTGTCGGCTGCAGCTGCTGCCATCATCATCGGCCCGCTGGAGACTGTGGCGGGCCGGGTTTTGTCAGTACTGGCTGCCCTGATGGCATTGTTGTCGTACGGGCCTCAAAAATATCTGGATGCGCAGTTCGCCCTGATCTGGCCTGCCGTGATCGCCGGGCAGGTCGCCGCCATTGCCGTCATTGTAATGGTCGTGTCAGCCACCATGAAACGGTCGACAAGCTGATCAAGCGCCTGCTCTACCCCACGCTCATTGCCAGAATGCGGCTGAGATGGGTGTAGGGCCTGCCGGTTTCCTCATGCCACTGATTGAAGGCCGCCTGAACGGCGGACATATCTTTTTTTGACGAAGGAATTTTCGCGACAACCCCTTCGCGCATGAGCGCATTGGTCACATCTGCCGACAGGATGAAACCATCCTTGCCGATGAAGCGCAGCGCATATTGTCCGGTATTGCCGCCCAGCCGCGATCCCCGTTTCTTCATCAACTCCAGCAACCCGATCTGGTCCGATGCCGGCCAGGCCCCGAGAAATTTCGCTGCCGTGCCATGCTCCCTGGCCAGCTCAACCAGCCAGATGGCATTGTCGCGTACAGACATGATTTTTGCGCCATGCCGCACAATGCGGGTGTCCTTGAGCAGAGCTTCATATTCCTCGTCCGGCAACATCGCCAGGAAGTTCGGATTGAAGCCGTGAAACGCCTCTTCAAAGCCCGACCATTTCTTCTCGATGACCTTCCAGTTGAACCCGGAGTTGAAAATACAACGGGCAAAATTGGCCAGCCAGCGATCATCACCAAGGGCAGTGATTTCCGATTGATCCGGCACCGTCGGCAACAGGGCCTGCATCGCCGCCTCGCCACCCTTGTTGTTGGCAGCCAGTGTTTCAATCTCCGCAAAATGACGCATCAACCTAACCTTTCACAAACAGTCTGCGCGGCGTGTTGCACAGGCATTCCACACCGGTCTCGGTAATCAGGATCGGCTCGGTGATTTCCAGTCCTCCGTCATCAAGCCACAGCGCCGGCATGAAGTGGAAGATCATGCCGGGTTCCAGCACCGTCGTGTCACCACGCCGGAACGACATGGTGCGCTCGCCCCAGTCCGGCGGATAGCTGAGCCCGATGGAATAGCCGGTGCGGGAATCCTTGGAAAACCCGTGCCGCTCCAGCGTATCGTAAAATGCAATGGCAATGTCTTCACAAGTGTTGCCCGGCCTTGCCTGCTCGAGCCCCTTGTCCACGGCTTCCAGCACAGCCTTTTCCGCATCCAGGTATTTCTGCGGCACCTGGCCCAGAAACAGCGTGCGCGACTGCGGGCAGTTATACCTTCTGTAACACCCGGCGATCTCAAAGAACGTGCTCTCGCCCGACTTGAACGGCTGGTCGTTCCAGGTCAGATGCGGCGCGGTGGCATCCATGCCCGACGGCAGCATCGGCACGATGGCCGGATAGTCGCCCCAGTGGCCATTGGCACCTTCAACTGACACCTTGTACAATTCCGCCACCAGCGCGTTCTTGGGCAGGCCCGGCTCCGCCATGTCCACAATGGTTGCGTGCATGCGCTCAACAATACCGGCGGCCCGGCGCATGAACTCAATCTCGGCAGGCGACTTGACCGCACGCTGCCAGTTCACCAGCCCGTTGGCGTCGCTGAACCTAGCATCCGGCAAATGCGCCTTCAGGCTTTCCCACGCCGCAGCGGTAAACCAGTAATTGTCCATCTCAACGCCGATGCGCGCGCCTTGCCAACCGCGCTCGGCAATAATACCTGACAGGTGATCCATCGGATGGCGTTCCGAGGACTGCACGAAATGATCGGGATACCCGACGACATTATCGTGTGTCATGAAGGCAGTTCGATAGGCGCCGTTGGCATCCATGGACCGCCCCCACCACACCGGCTCGCCTTCAAGGCCCAGCAAAACCGCCTGATGCACGTAGAACGACCAGCCGTCATACCCCGTCAGCCAGCCCATATTGGACGGGTCCGACACGATGACCAGGTCCAGCCCGCGCCGGATCATTTCGGCACGGGTCTTCGCAATCCGAGCAAGATACTCGTCATGTGAAAAATGCAATACTGCGTCACTCATCTTGATAGCCCCTCGACGGCGAATGAATAGTCGGACAAGAATGCCGTCAGACATCATCCAAACGCAATGCAAGTTGGCAGGATCCGGAACCTAAATGAGCAGAATTTTCGACATCGTAGTGGTTGGGGGCGGCATGGCCGGCTTTTCGGCAGCCGCTGAACTTGCAGAAACCCACAAGGTCTGCGTCGTCGAGCGTGAACCACAGGCAGGCTATCATTCAACCGGCAGGTCAGCGGCAACCTTCGTGCCCAGCTATGGCCCGCCGGCCATCCAGGCGCTGGCCAGGGCAAGCGAGGCGTTTTTCGAAGCTGCCCCCAATGATTTTGCAGCCGCACCGCTTCTGTCACCGCGCGGCGAGGTGATGATGATCGGACCCGGCGATGAAGCCCACATGGCAGAAGGCCAGGCACTGGGCCTGCGCCCGCTGCCGCTCGATGAGCTCAAGCAAAAAATACCGCTGATGAAGACCGACGCGCTGACCGCCGCCCTGAGTGACGATCACGCCCGTGACCTGGACGTGGACCTGCTGCTGCAGGGTTATGTGAAATTGTTCAGGGCGCGTGGCGGCACGGTGTTGACCAAGGCGGAGGTCACCGGGTTCACCCGGCACTATGGCGCATGGCAGGTGCAGACATCAGATGGCGATTTGAGCAGCAGTATGGTTGTGAATGCCGCTGGTGCATGGGCCACGACCATTGCGGGGCTGGCAAAAGCACAGGCAATCGAGGTCACGCCCAAGCGCCGCTCTGCGGTACTGCTTGATTTGCCGGAGAGTGCAAATGTCGATCATTGGCCCTTGTGTTTTGGCGCCGGTGAAACGTTTTACTTCAAACCCATGGGCGGCAAGCTGATGCTGTCGCCGGCCGATGCAACACCGGTCGAACCCCATGATGCCTGGGCTGATGACATGGCGCTGGCCGAAGCGGTTGAGAAATTCCACAACGTCATCGATTTCGAGGTCACCCATATCGGCCACACCTGGGGCGGCCTGCGCAGTTTCGCGGCAGACGGCAATCCGGTTGTCGGGTTTGACGAACAGGTTGAAAACTTCTTCTGGCTGGCCGGTCAGGGCGGCTATGGCATTCAGACGGCACCGGCACTGTCCAGGCTGTCCGCCGCACTGATCGACGGGAGACAAATTCCCGATGATATTGCCGCTCAGGGACTTGAAGCTGCAAGCATATCGCCTGCAAGGTTTGCCAATTGAGCAGAAGGAAAAACACGAAATGAGTGATGGTGGCATAAGCGTCGGCGAAGCACTGGTCGGACTGCTGGAAGCCTATGGCGTAACCGACGTGTTCGGCATCCCCGGCGTGCACAATGTCGAAATGTACCGGGCCCTGCCGCGCTCCGGCATTACCCACGTTCTGACCCGGCATGAACAGGGCGCCGGTTTCATGGCCGACGGCTATGCCCGTGCATCCGGCAAGCCCGGTGTGTGCTTCACCATTACCGGTCCCGGCCTCACCAACATCATGACCCCGATGGGCCAGGCCTATTCGGACTCCGTGCCCATGCTGGTGATCTCATCGACCCTGGACGTGAAGGACTGGGGCCAGGGCCGCGGCAGGCTGCATGAAATGCGCTCGCAGCTCAACGCCGCCGCTACCGTGTCGCAGATTGCAGCCACCTGTTATTCGGCCAGGGATGTTCAGGACAGGGTCGCCGAAGCTTTTTCACTTTTTGCATCCGCAAGACCCCGCCCGGTCTACCTGGAAATCCCGCTCGACGTACTCAAGCAGCCCGCCGGCGATGGCTGGAAACCGCGCGCACTGGCGTCAAAACCGCAGGCCACCCCGGATCAGGTCGCTGACGCCGTTGCCAGACTGTCAGGTGCAAATAGCCCGGTCATCATACTGGGTGGCGGCGCCCGCCATTCAGGTGCTGCGGCCACTGAAGTCGCCGAGAAAACCGGTGCCGTGATCTTCACCACCATCGCCGCAAAAGGCGCCATTCCGGACGACCATCCATTGCTGGCAGGTGCCGTCTTGCCAAATCCGCTGGCGACCAAGGTCATCATGGCGTCCGACGCCATACTGGCGGTCGGCACGGAACTGTCCGAAACGGATCTGTGGTATCAGACATTCGACATCACCACCGGCCTGATCCGGGTGGACATCGATCCTGCCTCGTTGGCCCGGCCCTATCCGGCCGACCTGCCGATCACCGGAGATGCATCTGCAACCCTGGCCGCCATTTCCGCCGGGCTGCCGGACGACAATAAAACCGCTGCCCGCGCCGGCAAGGTCACCGAATTGCGGGTCGCCTGCGCCGACAGCGACGATGATCTGCGCAAGACCGTCACCACGGTGCTGGACACTGTTCGCGCAAGCCTGCCAGCAGATACAATCGTTGCATCCGACATGACGCAGATAGCCTATGCCGCCAATGAGGTGTTGAGATTTTCGCAGCCCGACTGCTACCTGCACCCGGCCGGCTTCGGCACGTTAGGCTATGCACTGCCCGCCGCCATCGGCGCCCGTGTCGCGTGCCCGAATCAGCCTGTGGTGGCCATGGCCGGTGACTATGGCGTGCAGTACACCATCAATGAACTGGGCACGGCTGCAGAACTGGCAAGGCCGCTGATCGTTCTGTTGTGGAACAATGATGCGCTCGGCCAGATCCGCGATGACATGGTCGACAAGGGTATCCAGCCCAACGCCGTCACCCTGATCAATCCGGATTTCGCTGCGCTGGCCAGGGCCTACAACTGTGACGCCATCAGGCCACAGACACTGGATGAGCTGTCATCGGCCATCGAGACCGGGCTGACTGCAGACCGCCCGGTGGTGATCGAAGTCCGGCCTGCAATCGTGAAGGGTTGACGGATTTGTCTGTAACCCATAATTGCGCGGTTATCTTCGATGTGGATGGCCCTCTCCTGCATTTAAGGAAACCTGAAGAGGATGCGTTTTTCACTCCTCTGGAACAGGTGTTTGGCATCACCGGACTATCGCGCGACTGGGACAGCTACCGGGTCCGCAATGATCGTGACATCATTCACCAGGTGTTGAGCGAACACCTTGGTGACAGGTTCGATGACAGCCACTACGACACCTTTGTCGACGCCTATGATGCGGAGCTGAAAGACGGTTTCAGCAGCGGCAGGCTTGAAGTCAGCATCGTGCCGAAGGCCCCTGACATTGTCGGAGCACTTGCCGCCAAACCAGGCCTGGCGCTTGGCATCGCAACCGCCAACCTGAGATGCGCCGCTGAAATCCGACTTCGCGAGGCCGGACTGTGGGACCATCTGAGCGCCTATCCCGGCACCGCCGACAAGAGCGGCCACAAGCATGAAGTGCTTGCCCGGGTGATATCCGACCTGGCACTGCCCGCAGACCGCGTTGTCTATATCGGCGACAATCTGAACGACCTTGAAGCAGGCCGGAAAAACGGTACCCACTTTATCGGGTTCCACGTGCATCCCGACCGCCGCCAGCGCCTAACCGACAACGGCGCCGAGTTTGTGACAGGTGATCACGATGAGACGCTTGCGCTGATCACCAGGATGCTGACACTCGCCCCGTGAACGTGGCACTGGATTTGAACACCGAGGGTGTGATGACTTAGGCCGACGTCAACTGCGCTGCCTTGGCTGCCGGTTTGTCGCTTATCAAGAACACCAGAATACCGGCAAACACCGCAAGCCAGACCGATGACCACCAGACCCAGTCATACTGGGCGTAGACATCATAGAGCACGCCGCCGAAATAGGCCCCAAGGGCAGCACCAACCTGATGTCCCGACGAGATCAGGCCAAAGGCCAACCCCATGACACCTTTGCCAATATGAGTTGCCACCAGGCTGGCCGTCACCGGCACCGTGGAGTAGTCAACCAGGCCAAACAGGATCGAGAAGAAGATCAGGGTTTCAAAACTGGCTCCGACATTGATGAGGATGACAAAGGTGAAGCCGCGAATGAGGTAAATGCCGCCGAGCAGCAGCGGTCTGTTGACACGGTCAGTCAGCCATCCGGCAAGGATCATGCCCACAAGATTGATGGCTGATAAAAGCCCATAGGCCGTGGCGGAGGGAACCGGACCAAAACCACAGAAAGCGGCATAAGGCAGGAAATGTGTCTCAATCACACCGGATGTGGTGTAGCCACAGATAAAGTAGCTCCAGAACAATATCTGAAATGTGGGCAGTTTCAGTATTCTGGCAAGGTCCTTCCAGACATTGGTTTGTGACCCTGCCGAAACCTCGGTCGGAGAAACAGATGGCGCATGCCGTGGAAACCACCTGTGGACGCAGGCCATGATGAAAAGGGTTCCAAGCCCCAATGCGACGAAGGCCATGCGCCAGTCATATGTGCTGATCAGCAATGCCAGTAGCGGCACAAAAACAAACTGGCCGCCGGTTGAACCTGAGGTTGCAATACCGGTAGCGAGGCCCTTGTTGTGGGTCATTTCCTGTTCAACGGCGGTGGAGACCACATGCGTTGCGACCAGCCCGAACCCCACTGCTGCGATCCCACTGAATGCAAGGAAGAAGGCCAGTGGGTTGGCTGTGGCGGCGATGAGGAAGCACCCGGCGGCCAGCGCCGCCAAACCGATGAGAAGAATCGCCCGCGCGCCCTGTTTATCCACAAGCCGGCCGCCAAAGGGTGCTATGACCGCCATTACCAAAAGCGCAACGGCCGCTGCACCCGACGTGAAACTGCGGGTCCACCCCAATTCCTGTTCCAGCACGGGCATGACCAGCCCAAGGGCTGCCCGCGTTGAAAACGTCAATGCCAATGCGACAAAAGACAGACCGATAATGAGATAGGACCGGTGCTTCAGAGACGGGTTTGCCACGTGTACGCCTTTCAGATTGTGTTATCTGACTGGTTTACACATCACACCGATTGGCCTAAATGACAGTATGCAGTCAAAAACAGCCAAACTGGACGTGGGCATCGAAATTGACGCCAAACGCGTTGTCTTTGTCATCTATCCCGGCGTGACACTCCTGGACGTGGCGGGTCCCTTACAAGCCTTCTCGAGCGCGAACAACACAGAGATCGCAGGCAGGCAGCGCATTTATGAGGTCGTGATTGCCTCCCCGGCGGGTGGCTCTGTCGTTACTGACTGTCGTGTTGATCTTGGCAGCGTTTCACTTGACCAGGCCGCTGTCCAGCCCATTGACACCCTGATTGTTGCAGGCGGAAACGGTGTCTTTGACGCGTTGGAGCAACTTGGTCTGGTGTCCTGGATAAAGGCGCAAAGCGCTGGTTGCAGGCGTGTTGCATCAACCTGCATGGGGGCTTTTCTGACGGCCGCCGCAGGTTTGCTGGACGGTCAGAGTGTTACAACCCATTGGCGGCAAGTCGAGGAACTGCAAAGGCGTTTTCCTAATATTGACGTCAAACGCGACCCGCTGTTTGTCCGAAACGGCTCTATGTGGTCATCTGCTGGTGTCACCGCTGGCATCGACCTGGCTCTTGCGATGATCGAAGAGGACATGGGGCACGAGGCCGCGATGCAAGTGGCCCAGGCTCTGGTCGTCTTCTTCAAACGCCCCGGCGGTCAGTCCCAGTTCAGCGATATACTGAATATTCAGGCGGCAGAGACCGAAGGTCTTTTTGCGGATCTTCATGCCTGGATCGCAGGACACCTGCAAAGCGATCTGAGTGTCCCGAAGCTGGCAGAACGCCTGGCCATGAGCCCCCGCAGCTTCTCGCGAAAATACAAAGAGAAAACCGGCATCACGCCTGCCAAGACAGTTGAAATGATACGGGTCGATGCCGCCAAACGTGCTCTTGCGAGACGCGATCTGCCACTTGCCCAAATCGCGTTCAACACGGGCTTCATGGATGAACAGCGCCTCAGACGGGCTTTCCAGAGGCATGTCGGAATTTCCCCTATGGCCTATCGGGAGACGTTCAGCACTGCCGAGCGCAATGCAAATTGAAGCTGGTCACCAGATGATCTCGCCAAAAACACCTCCACGAAAAAAGCTGCCGGCGCAGTAACGTACAATGCCGGTATGAGTGTCTACCCTTGCACGACGCTGAAGGTACACAGGTATTCAGGCGTTACAGGGAGAATACCGTTTGCCAGTCGCTTTCCACAGAGACGAAGTTGCGCTGCCCCAGCTCCGCCAACACAGCACGCATATGGCTGGCGCCAAACACGATCGCCAACCGGTGAATTTCCGGAGAGGACTGGTCAAGTTGTGACCGCAGACGATCGATTAATCTGGCGTCTCTTGCGCCAAGGATACAATGCCGCAGAGCTTCAAAACTCGGGTCCCAGGATAAAATTTCGTCGCGTGAAGGCTTGTTCTCCAAGCCCAATTTAGAAGCAATCGATGCACGAGACGCAAAAAAACGACCGTGCATACCCATGAGCGGGGCGGTCATGTATGCTGCCAGCCTGAGCCAGGCCGGTACATTTCGCCATTCCCTGTGGAATTCTTCTTCGGAAAGATCTGCGTGCACAATGCAGGCGCTTACAGTCTCGGGCGACGGATATGACGGTTGGACAACCAGGCCGAGGTCAGAATATTCGATCCACCGATACGAAGCGGTTAGATGCCTGACCACCGGAGATCGAACTCCCTCGACCAAAACCACATCGTGACTGAATGCATCGGCGTACGCCCGATCAAAAAAACTTTGCTCTGCAATGTGCACCATCGGAAACAGTGTGACAGATGTTGCCGAACCGGGGCTAACCAGACGGTGCCTTGCTGAACGTAAACCCAGAAAGGAGGTTTCAAGAATCTGCATTGCCGGTTTGTATATTGATTTGCGCACAGATGTCGAAACATAGCTTGAAGTGTCGTCTTCTGAGGGATCAGTTGTCTGTTGAGAAAACAACTGTTGAATGACCTGGCTTGACATGCAATCGGCCCGAAACATCAGTTGCAAAATTACGACCTAACGGCCCCTGACCCTAAGGCTGAACATCCTTCAGCTCATGCTTGCGGCGCGCCATGAAGTCTTGCAGCGCCTCATCCACTGCCTCGTCCATCGGCGGTTCTTCATAGGCTTCCAGCATCTGCTTCCAGACCACGTTGGCGCGCTCGGTGGCGGTTTTCGAACCGGCTTCTTCCCAGTTCTCGAAATTGCTCCAGTCAGACACCATCGGCTGGTAAAACGCCGTTTCAAACCGTTGCAGCGTGTGCTCTTCACCAAAGAAATGCCCGCCCGGCTCAACCCCGGCAATGGCGTCAACGCCCAGTGCCTCGTCGCTCATATCCAGCGGCGCCAGTGACGCGACCCATTGCCGGATCATTTCAGCATCGATCACGCATTTCTCCATGGACGCCGACAGGCCGCCTTCCAGCCAGCCCAGGCCGTGATGCACGACATTGGCATGGCCCATGATCACCGCCCAA
>CALHUA010000024.1 GCA_938039915.1 uncultured Anderseniella sp. | reverse complement strand
TTCCCACTTTCGTGGGAATGACGAAAGTAACAACAGTCATTCAAGGTCGGAGAACGGCCTGAGCGAAGCGAAGAAAGCTGTTCGACCACCAAGAAACAACTAGGCCCGACGGGCCTCGGGCCGGTCAGGCCCGCCCCCGCGGAGCGCAGCCGTCAGGCTGCTTGCGTGAGCGAAATCAGGCTTGCGTGAGCGAAGTAAACCATTTTAACCCTGGGTTCCGGTGGCAATCGGCTCAATGACCGCGTCGGATTCGACAATGCGTTTTGGCTGCTTGCCCTTCTGGGCAATGGGCAAGGTGATGGTCACCGTGGTGCCTTTGCCCTTTTCGCTGGCAATATGCAGCGAGCCGTCATTGAGACGGATCAGCGAGTTTGAAATGGCAAGACCGAGGCCGGAACCGGAACGGGTCTTGGTGAGCTGGTTTTCCACCTGCTCAAACGGGCGGCCCAGTTTGGAAATCTGATCGGGCGGAATGCCGATGCCGGTGTCAGCAATGACGATCTCGGCCATTTTCTTCACCCGGCGTGCCGAAATGGTGAGGCTGCCGCTGTCGGGAGTGAACTTTACGCCGTTGGCGATGACATTGATCAACACCTGCTTCAGAGAACGCACATCAGCCATGGCGTGCAGCGAGTCGGGCAGATCCTTGCGCAAGGTGACGCCGCCATCCTGGGCACGCCCGGAGACAATCCGCAATGCTTCTTCTATAACCGCCGGCACCGAACACTTCTCGATTTCCAAGGTGATCCGGCCAGCCTCGATCTTGGACATGTCGAGAATGTCATTGATGACATCCAGCAGATACTGCCCGGAACTGTGGATGTCGTGGGCATAGTCGAGGTATTTCGGGATATCGACCTTGCCGAACAATTGCTGCTCGATGACTTCCGAGAAACCGATGATTGCATTGAGCGGCGTGCGCAGTTCGTGGCTCATGTTTGCAAGGAACTCGGATTTTGACCGGTTCGCCGCTTCGGCGCGGGTCTTTTCGCGCGAATACTTCTCCGCCAGGTCGGCAAGACGCTGTGACTGTTGTTCCAGTTCCATGCGGGATTTCTGCAGATCACGCACTGTGTTCATCAGTTCGCGTTCGGACTCCAGCAGTTTTTCCTCATGCAGTTTCAGATTGGAGATATCCGTGCCGACCGAGACAAAACCGCCATCCTTGGTGCGACGCTCATTGATCTGCAACCAGCGCTCGTCTTCAAGCTGCACCTCAAATGTGTTGCCGTCACTGCCTTCGGGAATGCTGGCGGGCAGGGTGGTATCGCTTGACGCTGCCGACCGTTGCCGGATTACCGGCTCGCGGGCCACCCGGGTGACGTCTTCATAGGACGACCCGGGCCTGCATACGCTGGCTGGCAGATTGTGCAGCTGCTGGTACTTGGAATTGCACATCACCAGGCGATTGTCTGAATCCCACAGCACGAATGCTTCTGATACGTTCTCGATGGCGTCCTTGAGACGCAGTTCCGCCTCCTGGTTCAGCTTGTCGAGCCGCTTCTGTTCGGTAATGTCGATGGCAATGCCGACCAGGTTTGGTGAATCCTGGCCCGGTGCCTCCGACAATTCCGCCCGCGCGCGCAGCCATACCCAGTGGCCGTCGCAGTGTTTCATGCGGAATTCCTGATCGATGGCCGGCCGCCCGCCCTGCAACATGACGTCGACAAGCTGGTCGATCGGCTCGTCGTCGGGGTGCAGTCGTTCCGCAACCTCGCCATAGGACAGAAACTCCCCCTTGGTCTGAAGGCCGAGAATGTCATACATGGATTTCGACCAGAAAATCCTGCCGCGCGCGATATCCCAGTCCCACAGTCCGCAGTGTCCGCGATCGAGCGCCTTGTCCATGCGCTCGGTTGCAACGGCGAGCGTCTGGTCAGCTTCCGCAGCGCGTGACGCCTGCCAGTGGAAGGCCGTTCCCAGAAGCACCAGCACTCCCAGCGTGACTACGAACAAGGTTGCAATCTGCGTCACGTCGGAGCGCCAGTCCTGCAACACCTGGGCTTTCGGGTGAATGACAACAAGCTGGCCCAGATAGGGGCTGAGCGAGCGCAGGCCGATATAGACTTCCTCGTTTGCAGGGGTGATGGCAAGCGCCGGTGCGCCGAGTTGCTGAGCCGCGCCGAGAATGCCGTCCTGGCCGAATACGGTCGACAGGTTTGCACCCTTCAGCCCCAGGTCTTCCGGATAGCTTGTCTGGATGTAGCCCTTCTCGTCCGCCACGATGAACAACCGGCCGCGCACTCCGGTGTCTTGTGGCAACACTTCAGCCAGATCCTCCGGGATCAGCGCGCGTACGGTGCGGCCACCGGCAAAACCTGCGCCAAGGGTTGCGCTCAAATCACTGGCTGCTGCGCGCAGGACCAGGGCGGTATGTTTGGTCGAGGCGCCGATGGACCGTTCCCGGCTGGCTGACAGTTGCAGGAACAAGGCTGTAGCCAGCGTCATCAGAAACAGCAGGATCAGACCCGTGATCAGGTTGCGCAGGATGCGTTCGGAGATTGCAATGGACGGTACACGTTTGGAGCCGACGCTGACCTTCAGCGCCCGCTCCTTGAAAAACAACTCTCCAAGTTTTGCCTTGGACACGTAATCATCCCCATTGTGACCAGCTGCTCAAATGCAGTGACCGTACAGGCAACACCCTTCAAGTATGTGATGGTCTGCCGCCCCTGACAGTACTCACACAAGGGCTGATACACCGCCCCCCAACCCCGTCGAATCAGTGCAGGCTATTGATTCGAAATGCACCTGATTTGGCAAGCTTGAAGGATACTTCCGGACCCGAAACGGCTCTAAAATACATCAATTACATCAACAATGGGACAAAATTCTTACGTTGCGCGATGAAGGTGGTCGGAAAGGGCGAAATCTCCAGCAATTTGCATTGGCTCCGACGTTTGCCCGAGCATGCATTCAAAAATAATGTTTCGGAAACGAAATAAATGAGAGTTTTGCTTGCTTGCAGCGTGACCGGCACAGGCGCTCAGGGCTTTTGCGGCTCCAGCATTCTTGTCACCATTTCAAGTGTGTCGGCGGACAGGGCCTGCTTGTCCCGGATGACGCCGAGTGCGGCACGGGCCTTGTCCTGCCGGACCTTGTCCATCAACTGATAGGACCGGAAGGCAGATACCATGCGAGCCGCCACCTGCGGA
Source organism: uncultured Anderseniella sp. (assembly GCA_938039915.1). GTDB lineage: Bacteria > Pseudomonadota > Alphaproteobacteria > Rhizobiales > Aestuariivirgaceae > Anderseniella. The sequence continues at coordinate 5,608 of CALHUA010000024.1, read as the reverse complement.
TTGCGTTCATCCAGCGCCATGACCACTTCGGCCACCACGTCATAGCCGTCACCTGAAGCATCGTTGAAACCGGTCTGGTTCATGCCTGCGAATGTGCCGATCAGCGCCCGGACCCTGTTGGGCCGGTTGATGGCGAAGTCATCATGCTTCATCAGCCGGCGAATATGGGCGGCAGCACCTGTGCCTGTACGCATGCCATGCAGGGAAAACCACTTGTCGACAATCAGGTGGTCGTTGGCAAACCTGTCATGAAAGCTGTCGAGCGCCTCGTCGCGTTCAGTCACATCCAGGCTGGCGAGTATGTTCAGTGGTCCCATCATGTCGGACATGTGCCGGGCGGTCTTGAACAGGCCCAGTGCCGCGGCCGCGGTCTCGGCCTGTCGTGCAGCAGCGAGCAGGGAAAGGGCCGCATAGGCCAGAGCCCGCTGTCCGGCGGCTTCCGCACTTGCCGAATAATCACCGGCAGGCAGGCCGTCAGCCAGGCGTTCGAGCTGATCGGCCAGCCTGCTGCCGACTTTGTTGCGGACCTGATCCCGCGCCGTCTTTATCAGGTCCGGATTGACATTGCGGCCGAGCATATTGGCAATGTCTGCCTCGCCGGGCAGCGCCAGCATCTGGGCCTTGAACGCAGGCTCCAGACCCTGCGTGGCCAAAACGCCGGCCAGTGCATCGCCATAGCCATCGATCACCTCAGGTTCGTCTCCGTCCCCGATAGCCTGCATGGCGGACATGATGATCGAGCGTGACAGTGTCTGGCCTGCTTCCCAGCGATTGAAAGCATCCCGGTCGTTTGCCATCACAAACAGCAGCTCGTCGTCACTTTGTCCGGTTGTCAGGTTGACCGGGGCGGAAAACCCTCGGTTGATTGACAGGACCGGGCGATCTGTAATGCCGGTAAAGGTCCAGCTCTGCCTGGCCGACCGTAACTCCAGGATACCGCTGTCGATCTTTTTGCCGTCGTCCAGAACAAGTGCCATATCCGTGCCATCCGGCCCGATCAGGCCGGTTGCAAGGGGAATGTGCATGTCGGGCTTTTCGGACTGGCCCGGCGTCGGAGAAAGCGATTGGGTGACGGCTAGCGTAGCGGTGCCGGCTGCCTGGTCCCAGTCCAGGCGGGCGTTCACGGACGGTGTGCCGGCATGATTGTACCAGTTGAAGAACTGCTTCAGGTCGCGGCCTGAGGCGTCTTCCATGCAGGTGACGAAATCTTCCACCGTGGCTGCGTCGCCGTCATGCCGCTCAAAGTAGGTATCCAGCGCTTTTGCAAACTTTTCCGGACCTAAAAGCGTCTTGAACATGCGCACCACTTCGGCGCCTTTTTCATACACCGTGGCGGTATAGAAATTGTTGATTTCGATATAGGACTGGGGCCGGACCGGGTGTGCCAGCGGCCCGGCGTCTTCGGGGAACTGATGTGATCTCAGCGTGCGCACATCCTGGATGCGCTTGACTGCGCGCGAGCGCATGTCGGACGTAAACTCCTGGTCGCGGAATACCGTCAGGCCCTCCTTCAGGCACAACTGGAACCAGTCGCGGCAGGTAATCCGGTTGCCGGTCCAGTTGTGAAAGTATTCATGCGCGATGATCGCTTCGATGTTGACATAATCCTGGTCCGTGGCGGTGTCGGCGCGCGCCAGTATGTACTTGTCATTGAAGACGTTGAGGCCCTTGTTCTCCATGGCGCCCATATTGAAATCAGACACCGCGACAATCATGAAAATGTCCAGGTCATATTCCCGGCCAAACGCGGTTTCGTCCCATGTCATCGACGCCTTCAGGCTTTCCATTGCCCAGTCACAGCGATCCTGCTTGCCCTGTTCCACGTAGATGCGCAGTTCCACCTTGCGGCCCGACATGGTGGTGAAATGATCCGTAACGCATGCCAGGTCTCCTGCAACCAGGGCGAAAAGGTAGGCAGGTTTCGGCCACGGGTCGTGCCAGACGGCAAAATGGCGGCCGCCGGCCAATTCCCCTGTCTCGCCCGGATTGCCGTTGGCCAGCAGTACCGGTACATTGTCGCGGTCTGCTTCAACGCGAACCTCGTAGGTTGCCAGCACATCAGGGCGGTCCAGGAAGTAGGTGATGCGACGAAAGCCTTCTGCTTCACACTGGGTGCAATAAACCCCGTTGGAGCGGTACAGGCCCGATAATGCCGTGTTTGCATCCGGATTGCATTGCGTTTCGATTGTCAGCTCGAACGGACCTTCCGGCACTTCATCGATGACCAGCTGGTCGGCGGAGACGGTGTAGCGATTGTCGCCGATTGTCTCGCCATTGATGGCAACGGATTTGAGCTCCAGGGCCTCTCCGTCCAGGCGCAAGGGGGCGTTGATGGTCTTCGAGGCCGGGTTGGTCCGCATTTTCAGAACTGAGACAACGCTCGTTGCTGCCGGATCAAGGGCGACATCAAGCGACACATGCTCAATCAGATAATCTGACGGCTTGTAGTCTTTCAGGCGAATGGTTGGTGGTGTTTCAGTGCGCATCTTGGGTCCTGGGCCTGATTACATTGGCCGGTTGATAACAAAGGGTGCGGGATCGGTATTGCTGGTGCGGGCGGTCATCATGTCGGCGATCATCCGGCCTGTTGTCGGCCCCCAGCTCAACCCCATATGGCCATGACCGAAGCCATACCACACATTGACCAGTTTGGGAGACGGCGAAATCACCGGCAGTGAGTCCGGTGTGCTCGGCCTGCGCCCCATCCATTTCGTTTCGGTACCGTTCAGATCCCGCAATTCCGGCAACACCCGCTTGCCGTAGACGTGCATCTGATCAGCCCGGCGCCAGTCTGCCGGCGCTTCGTTTGCCGCTATTTCATCGGAGCCGGCTATCTTGATGCCGTCATGGTGCGGTGTCACGGCGCCGGGTTGGGCAGCATGGGTAACTGCCCGGCCCAGCCTGACACCGGGATCTTTCATGATCACGTGATAACCGCGTTCTGCCTGCAGCAACACTTTCGAGCCCAGCATGCGGGCAAGGTCGTGAGACCAGGCGCCGGCACACACGCACAGGTTTTGCACCTTCTGTTCTCCACCACTCATCAGGTGCAGCCGGGTGGCCCGGGTGCCGTCCTGGTCAATGCTTATGACTTCATCGCGCACGATGTTGCCACCGTCGCGGACCACCTGTTCGGCCAGTTTCTGCACCATCGCGAACGGGTCGACAATCCGGTGCCAGCCGTCCCAGAACACCGCCTTGTAGATATCCGGCGTGAGATCCGACTCAACCTCACGGGCCTCATCGCCACTGATTTGTTTGCCGTCATAGCCGTAATTTGCCCGCATGGTGCGCCAGCCGGCATCGTCCTCATACTGTTTCCGGGTGCTGTACAGATGCAGTCCGTCATCCATGGCCAGCAGGTCGGACGCACCGGCGTGGGCCAGAATGGCTCGATGATCGCTAAGCGCCCGCATGCCGAGCTGGGCGCGGGCGTCAGTGATCTTTTTCACCCGGTCAGGCATTGCGTTGCGGCCAACCGCCATGAGCCAGGGCAGTGCGACAGGCAGATGCCGCCATTGCACCGTGACCGGGCCCTTCGGATCCAGCAACCAGCCCGGTATCTTCAACAGCATGCCGCCATGCACAGGCGGCACGATGTTGGAGACCACAACACCACCGGCATTGCCGAAAGACGCACCTTCACCGGGCGGGACCTTGTCAATCACAGTCACCGCATATCCTTCGCGCTGCAGGAACACGGCAGTCGACATGCCGATGATGCCGGCACCGATGATGGTGACCTGGAGCGGGGGTGTTTTCAGCTTCGACACAGTATTCTTTCTGCTTTGATAAAACCTGCTTGTGGAACTTGCAGATTGAGGAATTAATACACGGAAAGTGGAACCAGGAGAACCAGCCCATGCCCGTGCACAAGCGCATCAGACCTTTCAACACCAAGGATACGTATCCTGAGCAGAACTTGTCCAATGATCTGTCGCAGGGCGTGGTGGCCCGCGGCACCATGGTTTTCTTGCGCGGCCAGGTGGCGCAGGACCTGGACAACCGCGAGAGCCTGCATGCCGGAGATGCCGGCAAGCAGACGGCGAAGACCATGGAAAACATCAAGTTGCTGCTGGAAGAGGCCGGTTCCGAGCTCGCTCATATCTGTCGGATTGTCGTTTACGTGACAGACATTCGCTACCGCGAGGCGGTATATCAGGAGATGGGCAAGTGGCTGGCAGGGGTTTTTCCCTGTTCAACCGGACTTGTCGTGCCGGCACTGGCGCGGCCGGAATGGGTAGTGGAAATCGAGGTGACAGCGGTCATTCCTGATTGATGGAAGGATGTTCAGATGGCTCTTGGCGATGCACTTGGGAAATTGCAGGACATAGCGGCGGGCCCGCTGGAGCAGGCGTTCAGTTCACCACCGGAGATTTACACCAATCCGGACATGCTGGAACTGGAGCTGCGTGAAATCTTTGAGCGTGAGTGGCATTGCCCCGGCCTGGCCGCGGATATCCCCGAGCCCGGCGATTACGTGACGTTTTCCATCGGCGATCAGCCGGTGTTCTGCATTCGCCAGAAGGACGGGACGATCCGGTCTTTCTCCAATGTGTGCCGCCACCGCATGATGCAGTTGCTGGAAGGCTCCGGCAACACCAGAACCATTGTCTGTCCCTACCATGCCTGGACCTATGGCCAGGACGGCGGGTTGCGCGGTGCACCGCAGATGGAAAAATCGCAGGTTTTCAACAAAAAGGACTTTTGCCTGCCTGAAATCCGCACCGAGATCTGGAACGGCTGGATATACATTACCCTGAACCAGGACGCAGCGCCTGTAGCAGACCTGCTGGCGCCGATGCATGATCTGGTCGCCCAATTCCGCATGGACAGGTACATTCCCTGCGAAACCCAGGACCATGTCTGGCAGACCAACTGGAAACTGCTGACCGAGAATTTCATGGAAGGCTATCACCTGCCGGTCGCCCACAAGGCGACGGTCGGCCAGTGGATCGGGCTGGATGACACGGTGTTTCCCGACGAGGTAAGCCCGCATTTTACCTGGCAGACCTTCACCAAGGGCGAAACCGCGACCTATGGCCTGGCGGCCGACGCCAATGACTATCTCGAAGGCCGCTGGCGGTACACCACCATCATGCCGACCGTGTTCCCGGCCCACATGTATGTGCTGGCCCCCGACCATGTCTGGTATCTGTCGCTGCGGCCCAAGGGCGTCGGCGAAGTACATGTCCGCTTTGGCGTGGCGCTGGCGCCGGAACGCATTGAAGCGTTTCCCAGCAAAGAGGCAGCCCTGAAAGACCTGGTGTCGTTTTTCGACCATGTCAACGAGGAAGACCGGTTCGTGGTGGAAGGCATTTTCAAGGGCGCCCACGGCGCGCTGGCGACGGCTGGCCCGTTGAGCTACCTGGAACGCGAAATCCACGATTTCCAGAAATACCTGGTGGCCAGGCTGTGTCCGGGCAAGGCCGGCGCTGCGAAAGTGGCGGCGGAATAGGGTTCAGCTTGAATGTCTGCTGTGCGGACAAAGCGAGCCTTTGGCCAATGCCAGTTAATGGTGTTTAAAGCAGGTGGGCAGGTTGCCACCTGAAAAGGCTTTGCTCGTATTCAGTTATTGATTTCGAAAGCCATCGCATAAACGATTTTG
>CALHUA010000023.1 GCA_938039915.1 uncultured Anderseniella sp. | reverse complement strand
AAGGCGCGCCGGACAGGTTCATGGCGTTTGTCGGCCACAAGGAAGCGGTCCAGGAGTTGCCGGCCGGGTGTTCGCACCTCTTGGCGTCTGGTCCGTGCCCGTACCAGATGATCCGCTACAAGACCAACGTCTACGCGACCCAGTTTCACCCTGAGGCTGACAGCAAGGTTTTTGAAGCGCGCATCAATATCTACAAGGACAAGGGTTATTTTCCGCCTTCGGACGCCGACCGGATCATCGAGTTCTGCCATCAGCAGGATGTCCGGGTGCCGGGCCAGATACTCAAAAACTTCGTGGATGCGTACAGATAGTCCCGATTGGCCACAGCCTGATTTGTGCACACAACCGGATCAACCCTGGTACCTGAAGGTTGCCATGAGTCTGGCGGGCACTGACGGCTCATTGTGAACTTTGTTACTTGTGTTCGCCACATTGAACACTCAACCTGAAACCGCTAATCCCTTAAACCTGCCGCTGGGTGGTGCATAGGATGGGCGCTTTACAATGGCACTGGCTTGAGCCAGATTATGAACAGGGAACCGGATCAAGTTTTCAGACACAGGCCAGCGTTACCGAAGCCCTTTCCTATTGCAGGATGCCTTGATCGGAGAAGGTGGGGCACAGGTTCGAGAAGCTTGCGGCTCCCAATATGAACCCTGTTCGATGGGGTGTTGTACCCGACGGCATGCAGTTTCGAACAGTTGAAACACCACAAAGTTTTGACGCCCACCCAAATAAGACTTTTCGAAGTTTCTTCTTGATGACCAGAAACAAGACAGCAGCATTTTTGATCTATTTCGCGCTAACAGCCTTCATGGCGAGTGAAGCCTCGGCTACTGGCGATGAAGAAGGCGAGTGGCGCATGTACTCCCGGGAATTGAATGGCGATGTCTATTTTTTTGATACTTCGCGCGTGAAAAGGGTCGAAAATTTACATAGAGTTTGGAGTAGGGTCCGGTACAAAACGTCCGTCATGGGGGCTTCAAGTTATCAAGGCCTATTGGAAATCGACTGCTATGAGCGTACGCAGAGAATATTGCAGAATACTTTTTTCTCAGATAAGCACTGGAAAAACCCTGCGATGAACACTGACATGACGGAAAAGCCAAAGCGTCCAATACCGAAGGGCTCGGCGACGAAACGCCTTTCCGAAATCCTGTGCGATCACTAAAGTGTTTTAGTAGCTGATCCTTCGCCACCGGGATTTCGCGCCAAATTTATTCGAAAAGATACCCGCGCCATTTCTGTGGCGCGGGTGTTCATTTTTGCAGAATTATTTCATGCTTTCCGCTGTCACTTTGTAGATCTCGCCAGCATCAACAGAAACGTAAAGCGCGTTATCAGGCCCCATGACCAAACCACGAAATCTCTTCGAGAATCCGAGAGGCATTCGCGTGATTCCATTGATTCCCAATCCATCAGGCGTGATGCTGATCATGTCAATTCTAGAGCCTGGTGGTGTGCCACCAAAACCGATACCCATGATGCCGACCGCCAGGCGGCCCTCGTAGATACCCCAGTTGCTACCTTTGAGGAATGCGGCAGAGCCGGTTCCCTGGGAGAAACCATTATTGTTCCATGTCGCCGGCATCAAGTCTTTGAAGCGGGTGTCGCTCATCGGGGTGTACGCAGCACGAACCGCTGGGTCCATTCCCTCTTTCTGATTTGGCTCGTAGCCACAGTATTCGTCCGGACACTCACCTCTGCCGCCTGTGTTCTGCGCGGGATCCCAACCGGCATTGCCGCCGTTGACAAGAGCGGTGATTTCATCGTTATGCCACGGGCCATGTTCAGCCGTGAACGCTTTGCCGTCGCTTGGGCGGAAGTCTATGCCCTGAACGTTTCTATGCCCATACGTGTATATGCGCTTGTCAAAGCCTTCGGGCGGATTGTTGTCCGGGTGAGCCTTACCGTCCATATCGATCCGCAGAACCTTACCACACAGTAGCGCTGGATCCTGAGGACAAACTCCTCTGTGACGGTCGCCACCAGCTACCCAAAGATAGCCTCCAGGCCCAACGCGGAGTCTGCCGCCATTGTGAGCGCCCGGGTCACCAAAAGGCTGATTGGACTTGAACGGTTTATACTGAATGTCAGTTACGATATCGGTCCGGTCAGAGACGCTCTTGAGGTCATCGCTGACCTTGAACCTCATGACGATGTTGCCGTCGCATCTTTCAAAATTCGTTTTGCAGCCATCGCCGCGATACTTCATCGAAGACGAGTAGAGGTAGAGGATGCGGTTCTTAGCGAAATGCCTATCTGGAACCACGCCAAGCACACCAGCCTGCGCTTCACAAAAAAGATCATCGCCAGTGGCGGCATAGCCTGAAGACCCTTTCACGCCATACAGTGCATTAACGGTTCCATCTTTGGTTCTGACAGAGAGACCTTTGCATTTTTCGGTGTAGAACATCGTGCCGTCCGGCAGGAAAGCCATGTCCCAGGGGTTCTCTAATCCCTTCAACACAATCGTTGCATTGATCTTAGGTACGTCCATGCCTTCGTGACCGTCTGCCTGGGCAGCCAAAGGCACGCCGAAGATCAAGGCAGACGCCAAGGCTCCGGATAAAAAACTACTAGATATTTTTTTCATTTTTCTCTCCCTATTCAACAACGTACTTCGCATCTTTCAGATACACCGCCAAATTTGCAATTTCCTCATCAGTCAATGGCTTGGCCATCGGAATCATGAGGAATGAGTTTGAGCCTTGTTCTATTCCTTTTCTGTAGGCCTCTAATTTGGCAGTCGTATATGAAATCTCTTGGCCAGAAACTTTTGGATAACTGGCTACGCCTTTTCCGGCTGGTCCGTGGCAGTTGATACAAGTTTCATTATATCTGATTTCCCCCAATGCCTTGTCGGCACTGTACGCGGTTTGAGGAGAGATTAACGCTGTTAAAACCAATAGAGTACTGGAAAATCTCAACAAGACGCGCTCCTCAAAATCAGTAACTTTTGTAAGTGGTTGAAATAGGGGGAGAAAAGTTCAGCGCATTTCCCCCTGAAACGGACCAGCAGGCCTTGCACGGTGAAAGATACATGCAGCTGAGTCAAGATGCCTCACGATTGCACATTGGCCCCAAATCGTTTCACTCAGTCGTTTGTGTTAGTTGATACGAGCGTCGAAGTTATATGAATTCTCCTGCTCTTGAGCTCTCCCCGAAGTCCTGCCTTCACAACATTTGTCTGTTCTGTATTCAGAAACGGACATGGGTGTCGGCGCTCAATGATGTCCAAAAATAGCGCATGGCCGAAGTCGGGCAGATGTAGCCGCATGATTGCTTGGCGTCAGGCTCATTGATGGAGATATTCAGGAACCGCCGGCCGTTACGCTTTTGCCCGCGCCTGGGTCAAAACAACCGCCGCCCAGGTGGATGTTGCCCCAGTTCATCAAGGTAACGAGAAGCGGTTCAAGCGACTTTCCGGCATCCGTCAATACATAGCGATAGCGGACAGGCCGATCATGATAGGGCTCCTTTTTGACAAGCCCCAGTTCAACAAGCCGTTTCAGGCGGCTCGACAGAATGTTCGTCGGCATACGCTCTTCGCTGTGCTGAAGCGCCTGAAATGTGTCTTTGCCGTGCCACAGGAGATCGCGAACGATGAGGAGGGTCCACTTGTCGCCAGCAATATCCAGCGTGCGCGCGATGGAACAGCGCGATCTGAAATCTTTCGGGGTCCGGGGTAAATCCGCTCCGGCCATTGTCTGTCCGTTCCTTCTAATGCGTTCTGATCCTAACATAGTGACTTGCATTTTTAAAGTGTTGGCCTTAACAGGTAACTTTCAAATTGAAAGTAACGGCTGTCAACCAGGATCAACTGCATGAACAAAACCATTTTAGCGCATCTTGCCGCGGCTGTTGCAGCGCTCAGTGCAGGCACCGCCGTCGTAGCCACCCGCTTTGTCATTGGCGAGACAGACCCAATCTCTCTTGCCTTTTACCGTTATCTGATCGGATCACTTTGTTTCCTGCCCCTCTTGCCGTTCATTTGGCCAAAAGAGCGGGTGTCAGCATCAGAATTCGGAAAAATCGCTGTACTTGGCCTGCTGTTCTTCTGCCTGTTCACTTGGGGCTTCAATGCTGCATTGGAAGTCATTCCGGCTGCGCGAGGCGCAGTGGGGCTGGCAACGGTGCCCATTCAAACGCTGATCGTTGCGGCGATCTTTGGGCGTGAAACAATGACAGCGCGCAAGATTGCAAGCGTTGCCATTGCGTTTGTTGGCATTGCCATCGTGTTTGGGCCAGCCGCTATGAATGTGTCTCCCGATGGCACTCTTTTCGGTGATGCGGCGATGCTCCTGGGGGTTTTTTGCGCCGCGCTTTATTCCGTGTTCAGCCGGGCCAGCCTGATGAAACATGGGCCCCTGTTTGTGACGGCCATTGCGATGATGTTTGGCGCATTGGCTCTTTTGGTTCTGTCGTTGGTCACAACCGGATTTCCCGGTGTCCCCGGTTTCAGCGCGAACGGTTGGATGGCTGTTATATTTCTTGGCACCTTCGCAGGGGCGATCCAGTTCGCGCTGTTTACATGGGCGCTGCGCTGGCTTCCTCCGTCAATGCCGGTTCTTTACATTTCTCTCAACCCAATCATGGCAATGGTCCTGGGTGTCCTGCTGATCGGAGAAACCGTCACGTGGCCACTTGTCTTTGGCCTGGCCCTTGTCCTGACAGCAATACTGCTGGGGTCCGGGGTGCTGTCTAACGTATTCAAACGCACCGGTGATGCGCAAGCAGATGGCTGATGGTCGAGGGTGAGGTACACGCCATAGTGTCGCCGAAAACAAGGCGACGGCTACACGGGGTCGACCTGCGGGCGTCCGCCCCGTGCCCCGACCAGATGATCCGCTAAAAGACCAATGTCTACGCCACCCAGTTTCACCCCGAGGCCGACAGCAAGCTGTTTGAGACGCGCGTCAAGGTCTACAAGGACAAGGGATATTTTCCACCTTCGGATGCTGACAGGGTCATCGAGTTCTGCCACCAGCAGGATGTTCAGGTGCCGGGCCAGATTCTTAAAAACTTCGTGGACGCGTACAGATAGGTTCAATTGGCCACGACCTGGACCGGGTGCAGAACCCATTGAATAATCAAGCCCGCAATGGCTGCTTCGAGCTCATTTTCAATTTTCGAGCAGCGTTGTTGATGCGGGAATTCCAAAGAAATTTAACGTAAATAGTTGAACCACTTTTGACAAACGAAAGTCCGAAGGTCCAAAGAAACTCCTTCGTCCTCTTGGCGTAAGTATCCATTGGTTTTCGTGTCTCAACTAGCTTTAGTATAGAGTCCGGTCCCAGAGGGAGATAGTCATGAAACGTCTTACCGTGTATTCCTGCAATGCAAAGCGATTTGGGAGCAAATCAGTTGGAAGGCCAATCAACAGACGGTGAAATAGTCAGCCTGCGCACTGAAGCTGAATGTATGCGGGAACGTGAGGCAGCGACCCGCGAGATTCTTGAAGTCATCAGCGAAAGCCGTGACAACGAGCAACCGGTTTTCGAGGCTATACTCGAAAATGCCTCGCGATTGTGCAATGCGCCGCTTGCATTCCTGTCACTCGCAAATGTTGAACGTACCAGTGTTTTGATCCCCGCCCATCGTGGCACAAGGTCTGAATTCGGAAGTATCCTCGACGGGTTCATTGAGCCAATATCACGCACCGAACTGGTGGCTGTGCGCCCGATTGCCGACGGACAGATCGTGCGTCAAGACGACATCAAAGACGATGAGACCTACCGCAAGGGCGATCCCCGGCGACGGCAGATGGTCGATGTTGAGGGCGCGCGTTCGGTATTGGGCGTGCCGTTGATCCAACGCAGTTTGCCCTTGGGTGCCATCATCCTCTATCGTCGGGAGGTGCAACCCTTCACTGCGGATGACGTCTCGTTGATTGAGAGTTTTGCCGCACAGGCCGTGATCGCCATTGAGAATGCCCGCCAATTCAAAGCACTCGAAACCCTAAACGCGGAACTCGGGAATCGGGTCGAAGAGCAGGTTGGTGAGATCGAGCGGATGGGCCGATTGAAGCGCTTTTTGCCTCCTGCCGTGGCCGACACCGTGATCAGCCAGGGCTCAGATGAGATGTTGTCCAGCCATCGCGCACTGTTGGGAGTTCTATTTTGCGATATCCGCGGTTTCACGGCATTTTGCGAGACTGCCGAACCGGAGGAGACCATCGAGATCCTCCAAACCTATCACGAAGAAATGGGCAAACTCATCAATGCTCACGGTGCGGGAGTTGATCACCGTATGGGCGATGGTATCATGGTGTTGTTCAACGATCCGTTGCCCTGTGATGATCCGGCCGGTGACGCAGTCAAGCTTGCCGTCGCCATGCGTGAACGGATGGCAGAATTGTCCAGGCAATGGAAACGTCTGGGCTACCGGTTAGGTTTTGGCGTCGGTGTCTCGTTAGGCTATGCGACGGTCGGAATGGTCGGTTTTGAAGGACGGTTTGACTATACGGCTTCAGGCACAGCGATCAACTTGGCTTCCCGACTATGCGATGAGGCAGAAGATGGCGAAATCCTTCTCAGTCCGCGGGCCGGTGTCGCAGTGGAGGATGACTTTCAAATTGAATCCAGAGGCGAAATTCACCTAAAGGGAATTCGCGAGCCCGTAGAAGTGTTCAGACTTGCCGGTACTGCCACCACTTGAGAAACTGGACAGTTGCCGGGGCGTGTGTTTTTCGCGATGAAATTCGAAAAACAAGACATATGTGTTTTCACCAGTGCTAAAAACCCCCGTCTTGCTAGGCGCGGACAAGTTATTGTTAGCGCAATGCGCCTAAGCCTCACATGTCGCGGATCGACCATCCGGTTTTCCGGTCCTAGAGATCAAAGTGTTCGCACAGCAGTCGTTCGCTGTTTTTCGGATCAATGGACATTGACCCTAGACGTGCGCTGCAAACAGGCCGTCCAGTATCGGCAGAACTTCGTCAAAATGATCCACAATGTGATCAGGTTCAAACGCCGACACGTGAGTGTGGGTATAGCCGAAACTGACCGCGACAACGGGTATGGCCGCAGCCTGTGCGGTGCGGATATCGGTGGCGCTGTCGCCGATCATGATGGCGCGGGACCGCACACAGCCGGTTGCCTTGATGGCTGCAAACAAGGGTCTTGGATCAGGCTTTGCAACACCGGTCGTATCCGGTCCGATGATCGCCGAGAAATAATGAGCCATGTCGAGGCCGTTGATCAGTTTGACTGACAGGCGTTCCAGCTTGTTGGTGCACACGGCAAGCCCGACGCCGCGGGCCTTCAGTTCATCAAGCAGTGCCAGGACGCCGGGATAGGGCTGTGACCGGGCGGTGATGTTGGCGGAGTAAAAATCGATGAACTGGCGAAACAGGATGTCGATCATGTCGGCACGGGCAGGGTCGCCGGTACGTTCGAAACCGCGTTCAATGAGCTTCTTGGCACCCATGCCGACCATGTCGTAGACATCGTCCAGCGATACCTCTCGCCGTCCGTGTGCCTTCAGGACATGGTTGGTGGCACCCCACAGATCCGGTGCCGTATCGACCAGTGTTCCGTCCAGATCGAAAATTACTGCAGATTTCGTCATTTTACCTCGCAGGAACATTGTGCAATCAGGTGACACGACCGGTCCGCATGTTGCTCTGTTTGTTCGTTGCTGCAGGTATGCGTTGGATACGGCCAGGATGCAACCTGATGTGCTTGGAGTGTGACGCAGGCCATGCTACACCGCCTGCCAACACACCTGTAAGTGAGGAGGTCACCGAAATGGACGCAATCAAAACCCAGGCTCTGAAAGATATTCTGAAGGACAAGTCACTGCTGAAAGAGCAGTGCTATATTGACGGCAAGTGGGTCTCCGGCGACGATACCATTGAGGTCACCAACCCGGCGTCAGGCGACGTGATTGCCTCGGTGCCGAAGCTGGGTGTTGCAGAAACCAGACAGGCCATTGACGCAGCTGAGCGTGCCATGGCCGACTGGGCCGCCAGAACCGCCAAGGAACGCTGCAACATCATGCGCACCTGGTACAACCTGATCATGGAAAACCAGGAAGACCTGGCCCAGATCATGACGGCTGAGCAGGGCAAGCCGCTGGCAGAGTCGCGTGGCGAAATTGCCTACGGCGCCTCGTTCATTGAATTTTTTGCCGAAGAAGCCAAACGCATTTACGGCGAGACTATCCCGAGCCACAAGGCGGATGCCCGTATCGTGGTCACCCGCCAGCCGGTCGGCGTCGTTGCCGCCATCACGCCGTGGAATTTCCCAAACGCCATGATCACCCGCAAGGCGGGCCCGGCTCTCGGCGTGGGCTGCAGCATCGTCATCAAGCCGGCTTCGGAGACACCTCTGTCCGCGCTGTCCCTGTGCGAACTGGCCGAGCGCGCCGGCATTCCGGCCGGGATCATCAATGTGGTGACCGGCAAGGCCTCGGATATCGGCGGTGAAATGACGTCCAACCCGATCATCAAGATGGTCACCTTCACCGGCTCCACGGAGATCGGCAAGGTGCTGATGAAGCAGTGTGCCGACACGGTGAAGAAAGTCGGCATGGAACTGGGCGGCAACGCCCCGTTTATCGTGTTTGACGATGCCGATCTGGATGCAGCCGTTGCCGGTGCCATGGCGTCGAAGTACCGCAATGCCGGGCAGACCTGCGTTTGTGCCAACCGCCTGCTTGTACAGGACGGTGTCTATGACGCGTTTGCCGCCAAACTGAAGGAAGCGGTGGACAAGATGGTCGTCGGTGACGGTACCAAGGACGGTGTGACCACCGGGCCGCTGATCAACCAGGCCGGCGTCGACAAGGTGCAGGAGCACATCCAGGATGCCGTTGAGAAAGGCGCAAGCGTCGTGTCCGGCGGCAAGGCTCTGGGCGGCAATTTTCATGAATTGACCATCCTGCGCGATGTCACCACGGAAATGAAGGTAACCCGCGAGGAGACGTTCGGTCCCGTGGCACCGCTGTTCCGGTTCAAGACCGAAGAAGAAGCCATCAAGATGGCGAACGATACCGAATTCGGACTGGCCTGCTACTTCTACACCCGCGACATCGGCCGGGTCTGGCGTGTTGGCGAAGGGTTGGATTACGGCATTGTCGGCATCAATGAAGGCATCATTTCCACCGAGGTCGCACCTTTTGGCGGCGTCAAGGAATCCGGTATTGGCCGTGAGGGTTCAATCCACGGCGTCGAGGAGTATGTGGAAATGAAATACATGCTGATGGGCGGTCTGGACACGTGACACCTGACGAAGCCAAGGAGGCCGCCGCACGCGAGGCATTGCTGCACGTGAGCGAGGGCATGAAGATCGGTCTGGGGACGGGATCCACGGCCGAGAAGTTCGTTGCAGGGCTTGGAGAAATGGTCGCAAACGGCTTGAACGTCGTTTGCGTGCCAACCTCCGAGGCGACCCGTGAACAGGCGGAAAAGCTCAACATCCCGCTGACCCGGCTCGATGAAGAGCCGGTTCTCGACCTGACGGTTGACGGGGCTGACGAACTGGACGCGAACCTGACCCTGATCAAGGGCGGGGGCGGGGCCCTGCTTCGCGAGAAGATTGTGGCGTCCTCGTCGAAACAGATGATCGTCATTGCCGATCATACCAAGAAGGTCGAAACGCTGGGGGCGTTTTCGCTGCCGGTGGAAGTGGTACCGTTCGGTGTCAAGGCCACGGCCATGAAGCTGGAACATGCCGGTAAATGGGCCGGATGTGATGGCGCGCTGGCCCTGCGCATCCGCGACGGCGAACTGTTCGTCACCGACAATGGCAATGTGATCATCGACTGCGCCTTTGGCACTATTCCCGATGCCCAGAAGCTGGCGTCGGTGATCTCTACAATTCCCGGTGTGGTCGATCACGGCTTGTTTATTGGCATGGCCGGCATGGCGATACTAGGTGGTCCCGACGGTCTGGAAATTATCGAAAGTTAAAAACCCCATGTCTGAGTACGATTACGATCTCTTCGTCATTGGCGGCGGGTCCGGCGGCGTTCGCGCTGCCCGCATCGCAGCCACCCATGGTGCCAGGGTCGGCATTGCGGAAGAATACCGCTATGGCGGGACCTGCGTCATCCGCGGTTGCGTGCCGAAGAAGCTGTTCGTCTATGCCAGCCACTTTGCCGAAAGTTTCGAAGATGCCGTCGGCTTCGGCTGGTCCACGAAAAAGGTGGCCTTTGACTGGTGGACCCTGATTTCCAACAAGGACAGGGAGATCGACCGCCTCAACAAGATTTACATTACCAATCTTGAAAAGGCAGGAGTGGAGCTGTTCAACACGCGTGCCGAAATACGCGATCCCCATTCGGTGTTTCTGGTTGCGGAACAGCGCCACGTGACGGCGAAATACATTCTGATTGCAACCGGCGGTGTCGTGAAGGTTGATGAGCAACTGCCCGGCATCGAGCATGTGATCACATCGAACGAGGCGTTTCACCTGGAAGCGTTGCCAGAGCGCATCGTGATTGCCGGAGGCGGGTATATTGCGGTGGAGTTTGCCGGTATTTTTGCCGGTCTCGGCGTCGACACGACCCTGGTGTATCGCGGCGACAAGATCCTGCGCGGCTTTGATGATGATGTCCGCGACCACCTGACGGCCGAAATGAAGAAGAAGGGCATTGATGTCGTAACTGGGCAAGTCTTCACCAAAATTGAGAAAGACGGCGATGTGCTGAAAGGCACGCTCAAGAACGGTGAAGTTCTGGAAGCCGGTCAGATCATGTTCGCCATAGGCCGGGCGCCATACACCCAGGGTCTGGGCCTTGAACATGCCGGCGTCGAGACAAAGGCCAACGGTGCCATCAAGGTTGATGAGTATTCAAAAACCAATGTTGACCACATCTATGCTGTTGGCGACGTTACCGACCGTGTGGCGTTGACACCGGTGGCCATTCGCGAAGGCCATGCCGTTGCCGACAACCTGTTCAACGGCAAGGATATCGCGATGGACCATTCGCTGATCCCGACCGCGGTATTCTCGCAGCCGGAAATCGGAACCGTGGGCCTGACCGAAGCAGAGGCGCGCGACAAATACGGCGATGTGGATATCTACAAATCCACCTTCCGTCCGATGAAGCACACCTTGTCGGGCCGCGACGAGAGAATGCTGATGAAGCTGATCGTGGAGCCGAAATCCGACAAGGTCGTGGGCTGCCACATCATGGGGCCTGACGCAGGCGAAATGGCGCAATTGCTGGGCATCTCGGTAAAGATGGGCGCGACCAAGGCGGACTTTGATTCCACCATGGCGGTTCACCCGACTGCGTCAGAAGAACTGGTGACCATGCGCACCAAGTGGAACGGGTAACATCCTGCGTTCTATTTCAGCAGACGGTCGCCCTGCTGGTCGATGATCTGCTTTGCCTTGATGATGGAAAAGCGCGCGGCTTCTTCGGTTGAGGTGAAGGTGTCTGCCCGGATGAAGTCGTGCGTCGGTCCGTCCGGGTCGCCGTCCTTGCGAATGCTGCCGGCGATATTGTAGGTGCCGCTGGTGCCTTTTGGCTTAGGCTCGATCACATACCCTTTGTAGGTTTCTGTTTCAAAGGCGGGAGCAGATTTTTCACCGCCGCCGCCGAATAGTTTCGAAAAAAATCCGCTCATGGCCCTGTGTCCTGTAATGGCTGTCTGGGATCAGTCATAGCACCCGCGCACCGATCATCCAAATGAGGGCATGCCATCGCCCGGGTGGTCAAACGCTGTCACGTTCCAGAGGCGTGGTTGAACAATGAATGCCGCCGCCGTTCAGCTGCATCTTGTCATACTGGACAGGGATGATTTCAACACCAGCCTGCTGTATCGCATCCAGCGTACGGTTGCTGGCACCATCGCCCATGATGTAGCGCCCGGGAGCCACGGCAAGCCCGTTGATGATCCAGCCGTTATCGGCGGGTGTGATCTCGATCGTGCGGATTTTCAGCTCTTTCAGGCGCTCCAGAAACCAGAACGGCAACTGGGTCGGGTCAACCAGCGCCAGGTCATGATCCACCATCACGAAGGCGCCGTCGATGTGGATCAGGTAGCCGCACAGATCAACGACAATCAGGTCGACTCCCTGGCGTTTCAGCACGTCTTCCAGCTGGCTGATGGCCTCGCCATTGACCCGGATCGACCGGCCCACCACGGCGGTTTGCGGGTTGAGCCACGCAAAGCTGCCGCCTTCCAGCATGCCGTTGGAATGAATGGTGCGCAGGATCGGAATGCCGAGATTGGCCAGTGTCCTGGTGACCACCACTTCCTCACCCTGGCGGATCCGCGGCGCCATGCGGCACACGATTGCGCCACCCTTGACCATGATGACCGGGTCGCGCGTATAGCACGCCTTCAACAACCGGTCCGTACCGCCATCAAGGAAATGCACCTCGATACCTTCGGCACGTAATACCTCCACCAGTCCGTCATGCTGAGCGCGCATGTCGTCTGCCGGCGGGATTTCGTCCGACTGCCAGTACCAGCCTTCCTCCAGGTCGCCGAAGGTACCGGTTTCTTCCAGCTTCTTCGATGGATCCACCATGCCCAGTTCAGGGCCGGGGCGGTGCATCAGGATGGAGCGGATCTTGCCCACATCATTGTCGACACCCCATTTACGACCCCAGTCCGACAGCAGCCGGCGCTCGTCCTCGAACGGCGGTTCCGGCTCCGAGCCGAAAAGCTTGATCGTGGTCTGGTAAAGGTGTTCGGCGTGGGCGGATGAAGTCATGATCAGCGTCCGTTGAAATTAGTCCACGATCTCGAAGTGCGCTTCGGTTGTTGTCTGCGAATTGATGTCGAGTATGTCCTGCGGACAGCATGACATCACCGCGATCACGTCGATCTCGGCGCGCAGGACCAGGTAGTCGCCGGGTTTGGACAGGGCCGGGTCAAACGACAGCGAGCCGTCCTGCTGCCAGGGAATGTTCATGAACAGGTTGATGGACGCCGGTGTAAACGGAACCGTAAAACCGAGCTCGGCAAGAGCAGCGTGCATGTTGTCCTTGCAATTGTCGTGATAGTCGGTGCAGCCCAAAAGCCCGTAACGTTCATTGTCACACGGCGCCATCAGCGTGTCGTGGCGGCCCGGCGAGGTGTCTTCCGTCAGTGTCATCAGCGCGCGGCGGCGGTTTGAATACAGCGCATCCCCGGTTTGCGGGTACAGGTGCTTCCAGGTCGCACGGCACTGATCCATGCCGGTGAACTCGGTCAGGTGACCGGCCACAAACGCCCAGAAGTCGACGACCTGAGTGCCGTGCGTATTGATGATCTTGATCGACTGGCCCTTGTTGACGAATGCCGCCTTGCCGCGGCGGGCGGGAACTGTGTGGAGTGTGGTCATGAATGGTCTCGTTGTTACCTGATGTTGAATGCCCTGAACCTTCACTCCGGTAATGAAACGGGTCAAGGTAAAGTTCGTACAAAAATGATTCGTGGGGCGGGCATGGATTTTCAACGCGGCATGTGGGCCGAAGCCTGGGTACAGAGCATGGCGGCATTCAAGTTTGTGGTCCTCGGAATTGTCGGCGAACTTGCACTAGAGCAATCAATGGATTGGCCGGAAGAGTCTATGTCTCCGGGAATTTTGTTTGTATGGATATTCGTCCCGACCTTTGCGTGGTGCTTTTTGGCCTACGCTGTTCATGCGCAAATTCTGTCAGCTCGTGAACGCGATCCTACCGAGTACATTGTTCGCCTAGTTGGATTTGCATTGCGAACGATCGCCATCCTGGTCATTGTTTGGGGCGTCGCCTTTGGTGTAGCGCTCACGCCAACCCTGATCCCGGCGTTAAAGGAAGTGCTGGCTGGTAGTATTGAAATTCCGATGTTGGGCGAGATTCCCTTGTTGATCGTCTGGTGGCTAGTGGTGCTCCTTGTCGTGGGGCTTTCCTTGTTCGTGTGCCTGGCGACGATCTTACCGGCTTACGTAGTTGATCGAGCGGGCGGGGTGGTGGCGGCACTTCAGCGAGGCAAGGCGCAGTTCACCTGGATTTCAGGAAGACTGCTGATCGGCCCGTTTTTTCTCACTGCATTGTTGATTGCACTTAGTTTCCTGCCCACGATCCAGATAGATGACGTTGGGTTGTTCTGGATTGGGGATGGCGGTTTTAAACCAATCGCATTTCTGTGGTCTGTTTCGTATTACGCAGTTACTGCGTTTGGGGTATCGCTCACCGCCGTTATCCTGTCGCGTGCCTTCATCCGTGCCGAAGGCATGCCAGACACCGCTGCTGCATAGCCACCTTCCATCGTTTCGCGAACACTGCTAGAACGCGCGCGACGCTGCACTTCTGGAAGCATTTTTACCATGAGCGATACCAAGACGGAACGCGACTACTCCACAACGCTGTTCCTGCCCAAGACCGATTTTCCCATGCGCGCCGGCCTGCCCAAGAAAGAGCCGGAAATCCTGGCCAGGTGGGAAGACATGGACCTGTACAAGACCCTGCGCGAGCAGTCCAAAGGCCGGCCCAAATACGTGCTGCACGATGGTCCGCCATATGCCAACGGCAACATCCATATCGGCCATGCGCTCAACAAGATCCTGAAAGACCTGATTACCCGCTCGTTCCAGATGCGCGGCTATGACTCGAATTACGTGCCGGGCTGGGATTGTCACGGCCTGCCGATCGAATGGAAGATCGAGGAAAAATACCGTGCCGCCGGCAAGGACAAGGACGACGTGCCGGTCAACGAGTTCCGCGAGGAATGCCGCCAGTTCGCCAAACACTGGATCGGCGTCCAGACCGAAGAGTTCAAACGCCTTGGCGTTGTCGGCGATTTTGTTGACCCGTATCTGACCATGAACTTCGAGGCCGAAGCGCGCATTGCCGAAGAACTGATGAAGTTTGCCATGTCCGGCCAGTTGTATCGCGGCTCCAAGCCGATCATGTGGTCGGTGGTGGAACGCACCGCGCTGGCCGAAGCCGAGGTCGAATATCAGGACTACCAGTCGGACACGGTCTGGGTGAAATTCCCGGTGATTGCCGGTGCCGATGCTCTGCAGGGTACCTGCGTGGTGATCTGGACAACGACACCATGGACCATGCCCGGCAACCGCGCGATCTCGTATGCCGACCGGATCAGCTACGGGCTTTATGAAGTCACCGGTGCGGAAAACGATTTCGGGCCGCAGGCCGGCGAGAAGCTGGTGTTTGCCGATAACCTGGCAGAGGAATCCTTCGCCAAGGCCAAGCTGCAATACAAACGGCTGTCGGGTGTAACGGCAGCCGACCTGGCCGCTGTTACCTGCGCACATCCGTTGCGCGGCAAGGGCTACGACTTCGACGTGCCGCTGCTGAACGGCGATCATGTGACGGATGATGCGGGTACCGGCTTCGTGCACACCGCACCCGGACACGGCCGCGAAGACTTTGATGCCTGGATGGACAACGCGCCCGATCTGGAAGCGCGTGGCATAGATCCGGCGATCCCGTTCACCGTCGGTCCTGACGGCCGTTTCACCAAGGATGCCCCTGGTTTTGAAGGTGAACAGGTCATCACCGACAAGGGCGACAAGGGCAAGGCCAACGAAGCTGTCATCAAGGCGCTGATCGAAGCCGGCATGCTGTTTGCCCGCGGGCGGTTGAAACACACCTATCCGCATTCATGGCGTTCGAAGAAACCGGTCATCTTCCGCAACACACCGCAGTGGTTTGTCTATATGGACCGCGACATCAACGGCGCCACCTTGCGCGACACCGCACTCAAGGCGATCGATGAAACCCGCTTTGTGCCGGCCGCCGGACAAAACCGCCTGCGCGGCATGATCGAGGACCGGCCGGACTGGGTCTTGTCGCGCCAGCGCGCCTGGGGCGTGCCGATCGCGGTGTTTGCCAACGAGGCAGGCGAGGTGCTCAAGGACGAGGCCGTCAACAAGCGTATCTTCGATGCGTTCATGCAAGACGGCGCAGATGCCTGGTATGCGGAAGGCGCAGCGGAGCGTTTTCTGGCCGGGGATTATTCAACCAATGAATGGGCCCAGGTGCGTGACATTCTGGACGTCTGGTTTGATTCAGGCTCCACCCACGCATTCTGCCTGGAACAGCGTGAAGACCTGAAATGGCCGGCTGATCTGTACCTGGAAGGCTCCGACCAGCATCGCGGATGGTTCCACTCGTCCCTGCTGGAATCCTGCGGAACCCGCGGACGGGCACCTTACGACACGGTTCTCACCCATGGCTTCACCATGGACGAGCAGGGCCGCAAGATGTCCAAGTCACTGAACAATTCCACCGCACCGCAGGACGTGATCAAGCAATACGGCGCCGATATCCTGCGCCTGTGGGTGGCCTCGGTCGATTACGCCGAGGACCAGCGCATCGGACCTGAAATCATCAAGACCAATGTTGATGCCTACCGCAAGCTGCGCAACACACTGCGCTGGATGCTGGGGTCGCTGGCGCATTTCAAGCCGGACGACAAGGTATCTGACGCCGACATGCCGGAACTGGAACGCCTGATGCTGTCGCATCTTGCGCGTCTCGACGGCGTGGTGCGCAAGGGCTATGACGATTTCGACTTCCGCCGCATCTATTCGGCCCTGTCGAACTTCATGACCACGGACCTGTCGTCGTTCTACTTCGATGTACGCAAGGACGCGCTCTACTGTGACGCGCCGTCTTCCATGCAGAGGCGGGCGGCACTGACAGTCATCGATCGCATTTTTGACTGCGTGGTGTCCTGGCTGGCTCCGGTGCTGGTGTTCACCTGCGACGAAGCCTGGACGCAGCGCCACGGTGACGACGCTTGTGTCCACACGGTGCAGTTCCCGGAAGTTTCGGCAGGCTGGCGTAACCCGGACCTTGAAGCCAAATGGGCGAAGATTATGAAGGTTCGGTCTGTCGTGACCGGCGCGCTGGAAATAGAACGTCGCGAAAAGCGCATCGGCTCGTCGCTCGAGTCCGCGCCGGTGGTCTACATCGCTGATGAAACATTGTCCGATGCGGTTCGCGATATCGACATGGCCGAAGTCTGCATTACCTCCGATGCACGCGTCGAGCAGGGCGAAGGCCCCGCAGATGCCTACCGGCTGGATGAGGTGCGCGGTGTTTGCGTCGTGCCCGCAATGGCCAAGGGCACCAAGTGCGCGCGGTCCTGGAAAGTTCTGCCCGAAGTCGGGAGCGATGCGGAGTATCCTGACGTGACACCTCGTGACGCCGATGCCTTGCGCGAATGGGCCGCGTTGGGTGTGACCGTTTGATGATCACCAGACCTGTGATGTGGGGCCGCCTGTCAGCAGTTGGAGCGGTGCTGGCAACACTGGTCTATATCACCGATCAGGTCCACAAATGGTACATGATCAAGGTATTCGACATTGTTCAGCATCAACCTGTGAAGGTGGTGCCGGGGTTCGATTTGGTCATGGTGTGGAATTACGGCATTTCCTATGGCTGGTTTGCCTCTCATTCCCAGGCCACCAGGTGGATACTGATCGTGCTGTCCGTTGCGGTTGCGGTGTTGCTGTGGATATGGCTGGCCCGACAGACCAGGGCATATGTCGCTGCAGCGATCGGCCTGGTGCTGGGTGGTGCGCTTGCCAACGCAACCGACCGGCTTCTGCATGGCGCGGTTGCGGACTTTTTTCACCTCTATGTCGCCGGATTTAGCTGGTATGTTTTCAACATTGCCGACATGGCCATCGTTGCAGGTGTGCTTGTGCTGATGTATGATTCATTCACGCACGAGGAAAAACAGACGGAAAAGTGATCTTGTGTGATCGTCCCGGTGCAACATGTGTTCAAGCGAACCGGTAAAGTCGCCCCGGTACTTTTAAAGCGGTCAATTTTGTGATTTTTGATTGGTTCGATTAAAAGTCATACTGACATGAGCCATGCTTTTGCCCTAAACGGCTGTCAGGCGTGGCGCTGATTTTCGTCATTGATTTCTGACGATTGCGAACAGTAATGGGAGTGTTTTGAGATGACGCTTAAGTTTAACATGCGAACCGGGCTGGCACTGCTTGTGCTGCCGTTTCTGGCAGCGTGTTCGGAAACAAGTGTCCTGGATGCTTTCGATTCAGGCAATCGGGGCGAGGAAACCGGCCCGATTACCAGTAATCAGCCATTGTCAGTGCCACCTGATCTGGCATTGCGCCAGCCAGGTGCCGCCAACGCGCCAGCCTATAACAGAAGCAGTAACGGCCTGCAGGTCCAGCAGGGTCAGCGGGCAACGAACCAGACTTACCAGGCGCCACCGCCGCCGCAGCCTCAGGGCCAGCAGCCGGCATGGCAGAATGCCGCGCCTGCGCAGCAGCAGCAGGCCTACCAGGCGCCACCGACCCCCCGTGACAGCTCAGCCGGGATATCCAACAATGTCATCCAGAGCAGGAATCCGGCCGACGAGCCTTATCTTCGACACGGCATAAATCCCTATAATGCCGACGGTACCCGCAAGAAGCAGTCAGTTCTGGACAAGGAAGCGCGCGCCAAGAAAATCGAACTCGAACGTGCCAAGAATCCCAGTTACGGCACCGTGTTTAATTCCGGTGACCTGTGGTCGAGCGACTAGCAATCGAAAACCTGAGCACGCGCAAACACGAACTTGGTTACGAATAGTTCAGTAGCGTTCGAAACTCGCTTCATGCATAGTGCGTGCAAGTGATTTGCTTGAACCGGGATAGTTTGCGGGTGTCACCGACACCAATCAGAAACTTGATCGTTTCCATGTGTTCGGGCAGATTAAATGGTTTATGTGAACTCATTCTGCCCTGAGACATGAACCTGCAGATCAATATGCATTTGATGGCTTGTTGTGCCAATTGGGAGTTTGTCTTGCTTAGATCAGTAATGCCCAACCTGCTTGAAAATGGCCGGTCCATATCCGTAGCGCTGTTTGCGCTGATGCTTGCGATGGCTGCATCAGTGCTGCCCGCGCGAGCGCTTGACGTCGATGTCAGCGAATACACGCTGGAAAATGGAATGAAGGTGTTTGTCATTCCGGACCATCGTGCACCCGTGGTTACCCATATGCTCTGGGTCCGCGTCGGATCTGCGGACGAAGAACTGGGTAAGTCCGGAATTGCACATTATCTCGAGCACTTGTTGTTCAAGGGAACAGAAAAACTGAAACCCGGCGAGTTCTCCAAAATCATCCGTCAGAACGGGGGCGAAGACAACGCTTTCACGAGCTATGATTTCACCGCTTATTTCGAACGCATCGCGACGGATCGGCTCGAACTGGTCATGGACCTTGGCGCCGATCGATTTGCGAATACTTTGTTCGACGACAGGGATATCAAAACCGAGCTGGAAGTCGTCAAGGAAGAGCGCCGCTCACGTACTGACAACAATCCCTCCGCGCTGATGCGCGAACAGCTGTCTGCTGCGGCGTATACCGCGCATACCTATGGCCGCCCGGTGATTGGATGGATGTCGGAGGTCGAAGCGCTTGCCGCCGCAGATGCGCAGGCGTTTTACCGCAAGTACTACACACCATCCAATGCGGCTCTGGTGGTGGCCGGAGATGTCGATCCCAAAAAAGTGCATGAGCTGGCAATAAAGTATTATGGCGAGCTGAAAAACACAGTACCGACACCGGATCGTGCACGCACGCAGGAGCCAACACCGATTGCTGCCAAGCGTGTCGAAATGTCCGATCCGCGAGTTGCCAGTCCGTCTATCGCCCGCAAGTATCTTGTGCCTGGCGTCAATCAGGCGCCGCCTGGTGTGTCTGAGACACTTGACGTTCTCGGTCAGGTGCTTGGCAGCGGGTCATCATCCTACCTGTATGAGGAGCTGGTCATCCGCCAGAAGGTCGCTTCGCAGGTATCGTCTTGGCACAATGGTGATACACTGGACGGCGGTGAGATTAACATCGGTCTGGCCCCGGCCCCCGGCGTTGACGTTACCGCCGCCGAGGAGGCGCTGGATGCGGCACTGCACAAGCTTTTCAAGGACGGTGTGTCGGAGAAACGGGTCGCACGGGCGCGCAATCAACTGGTTGCCAGTAATGTGTACGCCATCGACAGTCAGTTTCGTTTGGCCTACATATTTGGTGCCGCATTTGCGATCGGACGATCTGTTGAAGACACTCTGGGCTGGACCGACCGGGTAAAGCAGGTCACCGCACAGCAGGTCAGTGATGCGGCACGTGAATATCTCAAGCTGAGGAACTCGGCCACCGGCGTGCTGGTGCCGGCTCCGTCAAAGGCAGCAAATGCGACTTCAAATTGAAACCCTATTCTCCAAGCCACGGAACCGGACGGCAGGCATGAAATTTTTCAAACTTACCATTCTGACACTGCTCCTGGGCCTGTTACAGGTCGTACATGCGCAGGCATTTGAAATACGCGAAGTTGAATCACCTGGCGGTTTGAAGGCGTGGCTGGTGTCCGACAAGACTGTGCCGTTGATTACCATGCGTTTTTCGTTTCGTGGCGGGACGGTCAATGACCCTGAAGACGCGTCAGGGCGATCGTATTTTCTGTCCGGTATGCTGGACGAAGGTGCAGGTGAGCTGAAGTCGCAAGAGTTCCAGCAGCGCATGTCGGAACTGGCGATGCGCATGTCATTTGACGCCGAGCGCGAGCATTTCGGCGGTTCGTTCCAGACCCTGTCGGAAAACAAGGACGCATCCTTTGAACTGTTGCGGCTGGCTGTCACCAAACCACGCTTCGACGCAGAGCCGATGGACAAGGTGCGCGGTCAGATTTTGCTCGGGATCAAGGGTGATGAAGAAAACCCTGGTCGTATTGCCAGCAAGGCGTTGCTGAAGACCATGCTTGGCGATCATCCTTATGCACGTGTACCCAAAGGTGATGCCGACAGTGTGTCGTCGATGAAGCCGTCTGACCTGAAAGACGCCTGGTCCGCCATCTTTGTGCGCAATCATTTGCAGATCGCGGTTGTCGGCGACATCACGGCCGAAGAGCTGGGACCACTGCTGGACAAGGTATTTGGTGCGCTGCCGGCACAGGGAAAAAAGATCTCCATACCTGATCTGAAAGCGCCTGAGAAAGGCTCGATAACCATTGTTGAGCGCAAGATACCGCAGTCCGTGATGTCATTTGCCATGCCAGGACTGGTGCGCAGCGATCCGGATTTCGTTACCGCCTATGTGATGAATTTCGTGCTGGGCGATGGCGGTTTCGGCTCGCGTCTGATGGAAGAAATACGCGAGAAGCGCGGCTTGACCTATGGCATCTATACCGGTCTGGCATCATGGACAAACGGTGGCCTGGTGATCGGGTCAGTATCGACCCAGAATGCCAAGGCGGGCGAGACACTCGACGTCCTGCGGGCTGAGCTTGTGAAGATGGCGGAAAAGGGTCCGACCGAGGAAGAGCTTGAGCAGGCAAAGACGTACCTGACGGGGTCTTACGCGCTTCGCTTCGACAGCGGCAGCAAGATTGCCGGCCAGTTGCTGGGCATCCAGCAGGACAATCTCGGCATCGATTATGTGATCAAGCGCAATGATCTGATCAGGGCAGTCACGGTCGAGGACGCCAAACGGGTTGCCAAGCGGCTGATCGATCCTGACGCACTGACAATCTCCATTGTCGGACGGCCTGAAGGAATTCCGTTGAAAACCGGCGAAGCGCCGGGTTGATTGCCGATTGCGGTCAACGCAGGAAATCGTTTCAGGTTTGATCTCCACCTAGGGTCTGCGGTTCCCATTAGGGGCAGGCAGAAACCATAAATCTTTTTCTTTTCAACAGATTAGGCATTTCTTCGCCGGCGCGACCGTTTGCGCTTGGTGTCAACTTGCGCTAAAGCATGTTTCGCAGAACTGCGTGCGGTTTTGCGTATGAAGACGTGCTAAGACTGAAGTTTGGGGCATGGGGTTTGATTCCGTCGAAACCAGAGTGGCTCCAGGAACGATTTAGTATTATCCAGGGGTTGGCCTGAATGAGCGTTTCGAATGGCGCATTTATTCACGATATTTCGGGCTGCATGGCGGCACATGTCGGTTATGCGGGATTGAGTGATGAAGACCTGACGCTCTATTTGGAAAGGGCCGGGGCCGCCCGTGCACGCCTGTGCACCATGCACAAGCAGCATGCGCTGCCGCTGTTGCGTCTGCCTCAGAAAATAGATGATCTCGCCTCCTGCAAGATGGCGGCGATGTTTCTGCGCGACGGCGCCACCGACATTGTTTTCCTGGGAACCGGCGGATCGTCGCTGGGCGCGCAGGCCATTATGCAACTGGCCGGATACCGGGTGCCGGGCTGTGAAGCCAATATGGGCGCAAGACTGCACTTCTTTGACAATCTGGATGCTTCGACGCTGGCAGAGGCATTTTCCACCCTGCCTCTGGCGACCACCAGGGCACTGGTCATTTCCAAGTCGGGCGGTACGCCTGAAACCATGGTGCAGATACTGTGTCTGCTCGCCGCGCTTGAACATGCTGGACTTGCGCCTGCCAACCACATCGTGGCACTGAGCGAGCCGGGTGACCCGCACCGCAATCCTCTGTTACGGCTTGCCCGGATACACCGTCTGATGCTGCTGGATCATGATCCGCACGTTGGCGGGCGCTATTCAGCCCTGTCCAGTGTAGGGCTGCTGCCGGCACTTGTTGCAGGTCTTGACGGACTGGCCATTCGCAAGGGGGCCGGTGATGTCATGCAGGCCGTACTTGCCGGCGACAATGCGTCTCCGGTCGTTGGCGCGGCCGTATGCGTGGCTCTTCAGGAAACGCGCGGCATGAATGTGTCGGTGATGATGCCCTATGCGGACCGGCTGCGGTTGTTTTCCAACTGGTATGTTCAGTTGTGGGCTGAAAGCCTGGGCAAGAACGGCCTGGGCTCTCAACCGGTGGCAGCCGCCGGACCGGTGGATCAGCACAGCCAGATGCAGCTTTTCATCGACGGTCCCGAAGGTCGTCTGATAAATCTCATCTTCCCGGCGACACAGAAGCAGGGACAGCGTTTGCCCGACACCCTGGCTTCAGATCCGATGCTTGGCTATCTGGCCGGACGCACGGTGGGAGACGTAACCGCCTGCCAGCAAAGTGCTGCCGTTGAAGTGCTGATCCGCAATGGCAGGCCGGTCAGGGTGTTTGCGGTGGACAGGGTGGATGAACGCACGCTTGGCGCCCTGATGATGCATTTCATGCTTGAAACCATCCTTGCAGGCTTCATGATGAACATCGATCCATTTGATCAGCCAGCCGTTGAACAGGGCAAGGTACTGACCCGGGATTATCTGGCCGCCATGAAGTCGTAAACCGGGTGGCGGCGAAAGCCGGATTGTTTACAATTAGCGGAACAGTTTCGGAAGCTTTGAACACAACTGCACACCTGATTGAGGGAAAGGCGAAAAGCGGCAAGCCATGATCCGCAAGCTTTCAGAAAACACCATCAATCGTATTGCCGCCGGTGAGGTCATCGAGCGGCCTGCCAGTGTGGTCAAGGAGCTGGTCGAGAACGCGCTGGACGCCGGCAGTACGACTATAGAGGTGGCGTTGTCTGCAGGTGGCAGGTCCTTGATACGCGTTGCCGACAATGGTCTTGGCATGACAGCGGACGAGCTTGAACTTGCGGTTGAACGGCACGCCACTTCAAAACTGGCTGAGGATGATCTGGTCAATATTCGCACCCTGGGTTTTCGCGGCGAGGCGCTGCCATCCATCGCGGCAGTGTCGCGCTTGAAGATTTTGTCGCGCCCGCGCTCAGGCGGCGACGCACATGAAATTCGCGTCGAGGGCGGGCGCAAGCATGCCGTTCGCCCGGCGGCCCATTCAGACGGCACTGTCATCGAGGTGACCGACCTGTTTTTTGCCGTGCCGGCGCGGCTCAAGTTTCTGAAGTCGGAACGTGCAGAAACCGCCGAAGCAGCCGACGTGGTCCGCCGCCTTGCCATGGCCCATCCCGGTGTGCGGTTCACTATGACCTCTGACGGGAGAACGCTGGTTGATCTTCGCGAAGGTGAACTTGAAGCCCGCATCCATGCGGTAATGGGACGTGAATTCGAAGGCAATACGGTTGCCATCGATGCTGTGCGTGAGACCGTCACACTGACCGGGCTGGTCAGCCTGCCCACATATCATCGCGCACAGGCCAACCAGCAATATGTGCACGTCAACGGCCGTCCGGTGCGCGACAAGGTCATCGCCGGTGCATTGCGCGGTGCCTATGCCGATTACATGATGCGCGGCCGTCACCCGGCGGTCGCGCTGTTCCTTACCCTGCCGCCGGCTGAGGTGGATGTGAACGTCCATCCGGCCAAGACCGAAGTGCGGTTTCGCGACCAGGCCCTGGTGCGCGGCCTGATTGTCGGGTCCATCCGACAGGCGCTGGCCGACGCCGGTCACAGGGCATCGAATACCGTGGGCGCGGGCACCATCAATTCGTTTCGTCCCGCCGGTGGGGGTCACCAGCCGCAGCCGCAAAACTGGACGCCGCCGCCGCGCCCCGGGTTTCAGGAAGCCCAGGCCGCGTTTGAAGCGTTTGCCCCGCCATCCGGTGCCGGTGTCAGCGAGGCGCCGGTGGATGATGACCTGGATACACCGCTGGGCGCGCCGCGCACCCAGCTTCACGAAAACTATATCATCTCCCAGACCCGCGATGGCGTGGTCATCGTGGATCAGCATGCAGCCCATGAACGTCTGGTATATGAGAAAATGAAAGCCCAGTTTGCCGCCTCGGGTATTGCCCGGCAGCCTTTGCTGGTGCCTGAAATCGTCGACCTGGATGCAGCGTCTGCCGAACGCCTGCTGGATGCAGCCGCTGATCTGGCTGCTACGGGTCTGGTGATCGACGGGTTTGGCCCGGCCTCGATCGCAGTTCGCGAAGTACCGTCGCTGATTGCCGGTGGCAATATCGCCAAGTTGATCAGGGACGTGGCCGATGATCTGGAAACATTTGAAGCCTCGACCGGGGTGCGCGAACGGGTTGATCACGTCCTATCGACCATGGCCTGTCACGGATCGGTGCGCTCGGGCAGGCGGCTCAAGCCGGAAGAAATGAACGCCTTGCTCCGGGAAATGGAAGCCACGCCGCACTCCGGCCAGTGCAATCACGGCAGGCCCACCTATGTCGAACTGAAACTGTCGGATATCGAGCGGCTGTTCGGTCGAAGTTGACGCTAATGTCATGCCGCCTGCGGCGCCCTCAACGCTGCTTTAGGCCATCTATCAGATGCACCAGCAGGCCTGCAAGCAAACCCCAGAAGGCAGCGCCGACGCCGAAGGCGGCGATACCGGATGCAGTGACAATGAACGTGGCAGCGGCAGCGAACCTTGTGGCCGGGGCATCGAAGGCAGACGCCAGTGCGCCGATCAATGGTGTGATGAGCGCCAGTCCTGCGACGACGGCAATAATGGCTTTCGGCATGGCGAGGATGGTGACGATGATCACCGGCCCGAACACTCCCAGCAATATCCAGATAATGCCGTAGGAAATACCGACCTGCCAGCGTTTGGACTTGTCCGGATGGACGTCATCACCGAGACAGATGGCTGCCGTAATGGCCGCCATGTTGAAGGTGTGTGAGCCGAACACACCGGCGATCATCGACCCAATGCCGGTCACACCGAGGCTGGCGGCAACGGGCGGCGTATAGCCATGCGCGCGCAGCACCGCAAAGCCCGGCAGGTTCTGTGACGCCATGGTGACAAGATACAGCGGCAGGCCGAGGCCGATCAGGACGGCGGGGTTGAACTCCGGCATGATGAATACCAGGGTCAATGCCTCGAACCGAAAGGCCGGGACAGGCACGCCTGCATAGGTGAACGCTATGACAAGTCCGGCGGCAAGGGCTGCAAGTACGGCATATAGCGGACTGATCAGCCGCACGATCAGAAACACCGCGATCAGCGGCAACACCATGCGCCAGTCACTGACCGCATAAGTCGCAACGGCAATGCAGAACGGCAACAGCACGCCGGCCAGCATGCCCGATGCGATACCGGTGGGAATGGATGAAACGGCGCGATTGATCGGCGGCACTGCCCCGGTCAGCGCGATCAGGCCGCCTGCCAGCACGAATGCGCCGACGGCTTCGTTTATGTTGATCCCGGTCGATGCCGCGATCAGAGCTGCGCCGGGTGTTGACCAGGCCAGTACGATCGGCACCTTTTTCCAGGTGCTCAACAGCATGGATCCGATTGCCTTGGCGAAGCAGATCGCAGCGACCCAGCTGGCGGTTTGCGCCGGGCTGGCGCCGACAGCCTGCGCTGCCGCCAGGATGAGCGCGATGGTTGAACCATATCCGACCAGTGCCGCAACAAGGGCTGCAGAAATCATCGACGGTCTCATTCATCAGCTCCATGAAACTGCAGTGTCAGTACCTTGGTGTCACCATACCGATGGTCTCCCAGCACGGTGAGTTCATCGGGGACAGCAACATCCACCTTGGCAGCTTCTTCCACCACGACAACTGCGTTTTCTGCAAGCCAGCTTCCCATCACCAATGACTTGAGTGCGCGTTCCGCCAGGCCTTTGTTGTAAGGCGGGTCCAGAAACACCAGGTAGTAGGGACTCATCGGCGTGCAGGACCCCAGGCTGGCGGCATCGCGCCGCCACAGCTTGCACTGCCCGATGACACCGAGCGTGTCGGCGTTGCGCCTGATCAGGCCTCGGGCGCTGTCGCTGTTGTCGATAAAATGCGCGTGCTTTGCGCCGCGCGACAGTGCTTCGAGGCCCAGTGCGCCGGTGCCCGCGAACAGATCCAGCACGCGCGCGCCGTCAATGCTGAAGCCCGGGACGCCATGTTCAAGCCGGTTGAAGATCGCTTCACGCACCCGGTCCGTTGTCGGCCGGGTATCGCGGCCATCAGGCGCGGCTAAGCTGCGGCCCCTGAACTTACCGCCGACGATCCGCACGGGCAGCTCCCTTGGCACCGGGGCGCTTTCCGGCAGGTTTGCCCGCCGTGGATTTGCCGGCTGGTTTTTTCTTTGCCGGCGCTCGTTTAGGTTTGCGGAAAGGCTTGCCGTCAGGGCCCAGTTTTGGATCGGTGGCCCGTTTCGATTTCGCGCCCTCCTTGCGCTTGGTACCGCCGCGCACCTGTTCGTTGAGCACTTTCTGTGAAATTTCGTCCACTGCGCCACGGGCCAGTTCGCCCAGCTGGAACGGGCCGAAAGACGTGCGGATCAACCGTCCGACCTTCAGGCCAAGGTGTTCGCAGATCTTTTTGACTTCACGGTTCTTGCCTTCGCGCAGGGCAATGGTCAGCCAGACATTCGCGCCCTGGTCCTTGTCCAGCTTGGCTTCGATGGGGCCGTATTGCACGCCATCGACCTGCAGGCCGTCCTTGAGCGCTTCAAGT
The DNA here is from genome assembly GCA_938039915.1 of uncultured Anderseniella sp. Lineage (GTDB taxonomy): Bacteria > Pseudomonadota > Alphaproteobacteria > Rhizobiales > Aestuariivirgaceae > Anderseniella. Next base: position 23,174 of record CALHUA010000023.1, on the reverse strand, counting down.
GCTTCCGGTGTGACCTTGCCATTGGCGCGCACCCGGTAGCGGCGCACCCATCCGGTTGCGGGCAGTTCCAGCAGCCGGGCAAGCCCGCCATCATTGGTCAGCAGCAAAAGGCCCTCGGTATTGATATCAAGGCGACCGATCGAGATGACGCGCGGCAGGTCTTCCGGCATCTTGTCGAACACCGACGGGCGATCCTTTTCATCACGGTGCGACACCACCAGACCGGCCGGTTTGTGATACCGCCACAGCCGGGCGGCTTCGCGTTCCGGCAGTGGCTTGCCGTCAACTTCCACGGTATCGGTAGGCAGCACCGTCATGGCCGGTGTGATAAGCGGCTTGCCATTGACACTGACCCGGCCCATTTCAATCCAGCGTTCAGCATCGCGGCGCGAACACAAGCCGGCGCGGGCGATCACCTTGGCGACCCGTTCAGGCTTGGCTGAATCGTCGCCGGACGGAACTGATGATGGACTTGATTGTTTGGCATTCATGGGGTTGCTTGTATCAGAAGGGCAGGGCTGCTGCACAGGTCCAATTGATGAAGCTCCACAAACAGGTGTGAAAGATGACGAAGGTTGAGTTGCACCCTGCCATGGCGCGGGCATTCGAAGAAGCTCAAGCCGCCGGCGACCGGGGCGAAGTGCCGGTGGGTGCCTGCGTCACCGGACCCGATGGCGCCATTATTGCGAGTGCCGGAAACAGGACCCGGGAACTGAACGATCCAACGGCCCACGCCGAGGTTCTGGTCATTCGCGAGGCGGGCAGGTTACTGGCCAGCGAGCGTCTGACCGGGTGCGACCTGCATGTCACCCTGGAGCCGTGCGCCATGTGCGCCGCCGCCATCTCGTTTGCCCGCATTGAACATTTGTATTTCGGTGCGGATGACGAAAAAATGGGGGCCGTCGAGAACGGGCCGCGGTTCTTTGCGCAGCCGACATGCCATCACGCACCAGAGGTGTATTCCGGCCTGGGTGAGAAAAAAGCGCGTGATTTGTTGACTCAATTCTTCAGAACCAGGCGCTAAGCCTCTGAATTTTTTCAGCTGTTCATTGCGAGTTCAAGTGCGCGCTTGATCTCGTCGCGCGCCGGTCTTGCAGCGGTCATGATGTCTTCGAAGCGGAAGAAGTCATGAATGCGAAACTGGCTTATGGCGGGTTCAATCCAGATGTCACAGCGCAGGCTGTCGCGCTGCAACTGGGCGATTTTCTGCTGCTGGATCTGCATTGCGCCGGACAGCAGGTCCGTGGTTCGCGCAGCAGTGCCGCTGGACGGTTGAGGTTTGCCGATCACATTGACCCCGGCCACGATGTCGCAGTCTTGCTGAACATGGGATATGGGAACCGGATTGACGCAACCACCGTCAATCAGGGTGGTGTTGCGTTTCGGCGCCGAGATCACGCCGGGGATGGCGATGCTGGCGGCGATGGCAGGAACCGGGTCGCCGGACGAAAAGGCGACTTCACTCATATTGTAGAAGTCGGTCGTGACAATGGTGAAGGGAATGGCGAATTTTGCCAGGTCATCCGGCAGCGGGGTCGGCAACACCAGCTTCACCAGTTGGGTACCTTCTATGATCGGTGAAGCCAGCGGGTTGAAATTTATCAGATCCATCAGCCCGCCGCGTCCTGACGAAAACGCCCTGCGCGCAGCGTCCAGCCGGTTGGACAAGACCAGGCGAGAATGGTCTTCGATCTCGGCGGCGCTCAGTCCGCCCGCATAACCGGCGCCAATCAATGCGCCGATGCTGGTGCCGGACATGCGATGGGGCTTTATGCCCAGTTCATCGAAGGCATGCAGAATCTGGATGTGGGCAATGCCGCGTGCCGCACCGCCGCCCAGCGCCAGTCCGATGCGGGGATCGCTCATGCGCCGGCCTTGCGGGCGTAATCCCAGGCGACCTCTGCCATGGGAGACACAAGGTTCGCCATTTCCGCAGCATGCGGATTGGCCGCAGTGCCATCCCGCACCCTGCCGACGATGCCCTGGAAGATGGCTGCCATCCTGAAGAAATTATAGGCCAGATAGGTGTCCAGATCGGGAATGGAGCGCAGACCCCGTCTCTGGCAGTAGGCCGCAACATAATCTTCAAGCGCAGGTACGCCCTCAAGGTCCTCATGACCGATCAGCGAACCGACGCCGGCACCGGTTTCAGACGGCGGCATGCGCCACTGCATCAGGTGGTAGGTGAAATCCGCGATTGGATCACCAAGGGTAGACAGTTCCCAGTCCAGCACGGCCCGGATTTTCGGGTTTTTTTGGTCAATGATGCAATTGTCGAGACGAAAGTCGCCATGCACTAGAGACACCTGGCCCGAAGATGGAGAGGCCTCCGGCAGCCAGTCCATCAACCGGTCCATGGCCGGTATCTTTGCAGTTTCCGATGCACGGTACTGTCCCGACCAGCGTTTGATCTGGCGCGCCACATAGCCTTCGGCGCGGCCAAAGTCACCCAGGCCGGCGGCATCGACATCCACCGAATGCAGATTTGCCATGAACGCGTTGAGTTGATCAAAAATATCTGCACGCTCCGACCCTGAAATGCCCGGCATGAACGGTTCCCAGAACACCCGGCCGTCGACAAAGTCCATGACGTAGAATTCGGTGCCGATGATGGATGCGTCCTCACACAGCAAATGCGGATTTGCGACCGGCAGGTTCTGGGCATAGAGGGCAGCGATGACCCGGTATTCCCGGTCAACAGCATGCGCGGACGGCAACAGTTTTCCCGGTGGTTTGCGGCGCAGGACGTAAGAAGCCGTTGCTGTGACAAGCTTGTAGGTCGGGTTCGACTGGCCGCCCTTGAACTGTTCAACCGTCATCGGTGACCTGAAACCGGGTATGTGCGCCTGCAGGTAACCCGCCAGTGCGGCTTCATCAAACCGATGAGCCTCGCGCACGTCACGTGTACCGGAAAACTCGGCCTGTCTGTCAATCGGCTGGCTCAAACAGCGTTCTCCATCAGAAACGACATCATGGCGGCCAGGGTTTCCGCCGGGGCTTCTTCGGCCAGGAAATGCCCGCAGGCGATCCCGCCACCTGTAACATTCGTCGCCCATCTGCGCCAGATGTCTAGTGGACCGCCGCCTGACTTGCCGGGGATGCCGGCATCACCCCACAGTGCCAGCATGGGGCAGGTGATCTTGATGCCCTGATCAAGCGCCGCCTGGTCGTGCTCCACATCGCATGTGGCTCCGGCGCGATAGTCATTGCACAGGGCGTGGATGACCTCAGGATCGCGAAAGTGGGTGCGGTATTCGGCAAGTGCGCCTGAGTCGAAGACGTCAAGACCGGTGCCATTGTTCCAGGCTCCGAGTTTCTCGTCGAGATAGAAATCCGCATCGCCGCCGATCATCTTTTCCGGCAGCGGATGGGGTTGCGCCAGGAACGGCCAGTGATAGGTATTCATGGCGCCTGCCACGGTTGCCATGGCTTTCCACTGTTCCAGCGTGGGCACAATATCGAGCGTGATCAGGCTGGTCACCGCGTGTGGATGATCCTGCGCAAGACGGTAAGCCACCCGTCCGCCACGATCATGACCGCACAGGTGGAAGGCATCGTGGCCAAGTGAGCGCATCACGGCGACAAGATCATTCGCCATGGCCCGTTTGGAATAGGCAAGGTTTTCTGCATCGTTGGTCGGTTTGTCGGAGCGGCCATAGCCACGCAAATCCGGGATTACCAGAGAAAAATGCTGGCTCAGTTCACCGGCGATCTTGTGCCAGATAGCGCCGGTTTGCGGAAATCCGTGCAGCAACAGCAATGGGGGACCGCTGCCGCCGGTGCGCACGAAAAGCTGTGCGCCGTCGCCGTCAATCATGCGATCGTCAAAGCCTGGATAGAGATCGCTCATGCGTTGCCTTTTTCACGGTCTACGGCCCGCCAACCAATATCGCGGCGGCAGAAGCCCTGTGGCCAGTCTACCGCGTCAACGGCGGAAAAGGCCAGTTTTTGCGCGTTGCTGACGCTGTCAGCCTGCGCGGTTATGTTCAACACGCGTCCGCCATTGGCCAGGATGTTGTCGCCGTCGCGTTTTGTCCCGGCATGAAAGATCTGAACTCCGTCCACTGCCGATGCGGCATCCAGGTTTCCGATCACCGAGCCCTTCTGAACGTCACCGGGGTAGCCTTCCGCCGCCATCACCACGGTGAGTGCCGTCGTGTCGTGCCAGCGCACCGAAACCTTGTCGAGCGTACCGGAACAGGCCGCCAGCATGATGGTGACGATATCATCTTTCAGCCGCATCATCAGCACCTGGCATTCGGGGTCGCCGAAACGCACATTGTACTCGATCAGCTGCGGCCCGGTGTCAGTGATCATCAGACCGGCGAACAACACACCCTGGAAGGCAGCGCCTTCTGCCGCCATGGCCGCCAGTGTGGGGTTGATGATCTCGTCCATGGTGCGCCGGCTCATGGTCTCGTCCATGACGGGGGCAGGGGAATAGGCGCCCATGCCGCCTGTGTTCGGTCCGGTGTCACCTTCGCCAACACACTTGTGGTCCTGGGCTGAGCCGAAGGCAACCGCAGTACTGCCGTCGCAGATGGCAAAGAACGAGGCTTCTTCGCCGACAAGATATTCCTCGATCACCACTTCAGCCCCGGCATCGCCAAAACGCCCGGCAAATATGTCGCGTACGGCTGCTTCAGCTTCCGCCATTGTCATGGCAACCGTGACACCCTTGCCGGCAGCAAGTCCGTCTGCCTTGACCACAATGGGTGCGCTGTGATCTGCCAGATATCCGAGCGCGTCGGCTTCACTGCCAAACCGGCCGTATGCGCCGGTCGGGATATTGTACTTGGCGCAGATGTCCTTTGTGAAACCTTTTGAACCTTCCAGCCGGGCGGCCGCTGCACCGGGACCGAAGGTCGTAATGCCGGCACCGCGCAGCTGATCGGCAAGACCTGCCACCAGCGGTGCTTCAGGTCCAACGACAACAAGACCGATCGCGTTCACGTTGCAGAAATTGATCACCGCCGCCGGGTCGTCCAGGTCCAGCGCTACAATCTCGGCTTCCTGTGCTATACCGGCATTGCCGGGCGAGCAGAATAATGTGTCTGTCAGTGGTGAATTTGCGATTGCCCAGGCCAGTGCGTGTTCGCGACCGCCCGATCCGATCAGAAGAATGTTCATGAGGTGTCAAGCTCTCCTTGCCATTGCCACTGTTTTTGACATCCAATGGGTGCCATTGAAAGGATTCTTGTAGCCATGTCCACTGATTGGCCTCCGTCCGGGTTTGATCCCGACACAGGCGAGCTTATGGATGAGCCCGAAGCGGCCTCCAACGTAGCTGAATTCTCCGTATCGGAGATTTCCAACGCGCTGAAACGTACGCTGGAAGATACGTTTGGCCATGTGCGGGTGCGCGGCGAACTGGGCCGGGTGTCCAGGCCTGCGTCCGGCCATGTCTATCTGGACCTGAAGGATGATCGCGCCGTGATATCGGGTGTCATCTGGAAAGGCACGGCATCACGCATGAAGATCCAGCCAGAACAGGGGCTGGAGGTTATTGCTACCGGGCGCATCACGACGTTTCCGGGCCAATCGAAATACCAGATTATTATCGAGACCCTGGAGCCTGCCGGTGCCGGCGCATTGATGGCACTGCTGGAAGAACGCCGCAAGAAACTGTCGGCCGAAGGCCTGTTCGACGAGGACCGCAAACGGGAGTTGCCTTATCTCCCCGGCGTCATTGGCGTGGTGACGTCGCCAACCGGCGCGGTCATCCGGGATATTCTGCATCGCCTGTCAGACCGGTTTCCGCGCCATGTACTGGTGTGGCCGGTGCGGGTGCAGGGAGACAGCAGCGCGAAGGAAGTCGCCAACGGCATTCGCGGCTTCAATGCATTTGACCCTGACGGAGAGATGCCAAGGCCTGACCTGATCATCGTGGCGCGTGGCGGTGGCAGTCTGGAGGATTTGTGGGGTTTCAACGAGGAGGAGGTGGTGCGCGCAGCCGCTGACAGTGCCATTCCGCTGATCTCAGCTGTGGGCCATGAAACCGACTGGACCCTCATTGACCATGCTGCCGACTGGCGTGCGCCGACGCCCACTGCTGCTGCCGAACGGGCCGTTCCGGTGCGCTCTGAACTGCTGGCCTATGTGGCGGACATGGGCGCGCGTCAGCACCGCGCAGTATCGCGCGCCATGGATGAACGGCGTACTCGCATAACCGCTGCGGGCAGGGGACTGCCGCGCCCGGACGATCTGCTGGCGCTGGCCCGGCAGCGCTTTGACGCGGCATCGGTGAGGCTCGGACAGTCATTGAAAGCTGCAACCGCTGCCAGCCGCAGTCGGTTTGACAAGGTTGCGGCGCGCTTGAGCGTTCGGCCACTGCAGCAGCAGATCACCCGGGATCGGGAAACGGTTATCCGTCTGTCGCGCGAAGCCCGCCGCAGCCTTGATGCGCACATGGAGCAGCGCCGTCAGGCTTTGTCGGCTGCAGACAAGCTTCTGCGGGCCTTTTCCTACCAGGCCGTACTGGAGCGGGGCTTTGCCCTGGTGCGTGATGGCGATGGCCAGCCGGTCCGTACCGCAGCAGCTACCGAAGCGGGCATGGGCGTGAGCATCGAGTTCGCCGACGGTCGCGCTGATGCGGTGATCGGGGTTAAGGGTACAAAGAAAGCGGCATCATCCGCCAAACCGTCAGGTGACCGCAAACCGGGTGGAAACCAGGGTAATCTATTCTAGTGGTTGGAGTGGAACGCCATCAAATTCGCCACGAGCTAACTCCAAAGCCCTTCTCAAGCTGGTATTCTGCCTGTAAGAATAGAGCCCATGAACTTTGAACCGACATTTGCAGCCGCACAGGAAGCCAAGGTCCGTTACCTTGATGCTGATTTTCAGGTCCTGCGTCATGGTGATTTCGTGCGCTGCGCGGTTACCCGGCAGGCTATTCGTCTCGATGATCTGCGCTATTGGTCGGTGGATCGGCAAGAAGCCTATGCATCGGCTGAAGTGGCCATGCAGCGTCATCTGGAAATCAATGACGCCGGTTAATCCAGTCCGCTGACTGTCTCTTCAATCAGACTGTCCACAACAGCCCGCATGGCTTCGTCGTGATCTGCACCTTGATCGGTTGCTGATTTGAACACGGCACGTTGCCTGTCGGCACTGTTGCCATCCCTTACGATGTCCCGCAGCTTGACGATTTCGTTGGCACATCCCAGTTCCTCGGCATCCTGGGCGACCAGTTCAAGCAATTCATCAAGCAGATCAGGGTAATCGACCAATTCCGCCTTGCCGAAGTCCATCAACTGTCCTGATACACCGTGGCGCTGGGCCTGCCATCGGTTCTCGTTGATCAGGAAACGTTCGTACTGACGCCAGCGCTGGTTTGACAGCCTGAGCCTGTACAGCATATGCGCCAGACTCTGGACCAGGGCCGCCATCGCGACGGTATCATCAAGACGCGGTGTGACATCGCAAATCCGGGTTTCCAGCGTCGGAAAGCGGGCGGATGGCCGCAAGTCCCACCAGATCTTGGTTGCATCCTCGATCACCCCGGACTGGACCAGCCTGTCCACCGCGCGGGTGTATTCCCCGAAGGAGTTGAACAGAGGCGGCAGGCCGGTACGCGGCAGGTTGTCAAAAACGCTCAGCCGGTAAGAGGCGAGCCCGGTGTCCCGGCCCTGCCAGAACGGCGATGACGCCGACAGCGCCAAAAGATGGGGCAGGAAGTACGACAACTGACCAAGCAGGTCGATACGCAGGTCCTCATCCTCGATGCCGACATGCACATGCATGCCGCAGATCAGCATGCGCCTGGCGACACCGGCCAGATCGCGAGCCAGTTCTTCATAACGCTGCTTGTTGGTAAACGACTGGTGTTGCCAGTCGGCGAATGGATGGGTGGCGACAGCAAGCGGCGCGAAACCATAGCTGCCGGCAATGTCGGCAATGGTCTTGCGCAGTTCAACAAGTTCAGCGCGCGCCTGTGGAATGGTTTTGCAAACCCCGGTGCCGACCTCGATCTGACATTGCAGGAATTCAGGACTGACACGCGACTTCAGCACCTTCTTGCATTCGTCCATCAATGCATCTGGTGCTGCCACCAGGTCCCGGGTTTTTCGGTCTACCAGAAGGTACTCTTCCTCGATGCCCAGGGTAAATGTCGGCGTTTGCAAAGTCATGACGCAAAGTCTGCTTCAAGCCGCCTTCGCTTGCAAGTCATTCGGCGCAGGCCCCGTTTCAGGCAAGAAACCCGACGAAGCGGTGATCCTTGTTCAGGACAAGGAGAATATTGACCGCGACGATCGACCAGCCGAAAGTGCGCGCGAACCTGGGCTCCTGCGCGGCTTGCACGGGCAATGACCGCATCAGGACGACGGCAATGACGCATAGTGCGTTGATGATGCCAAGTTGCAGTGCAAGAGGATAGGTTCCCTCAAAAAAGAAGGCATACATCCAATCCAGATCTCTGGTCGAAAACAATGTTCTAAGCATGATTCAAACCTCTTTGTAAAAGGTCAATTGTCTCAGCCGCCCGAGATCGACCATAGTATCAGGCAATTCTTAACTCATTGTATCGTATAGGCAGGACGCGCAGTTGATGGCGCGAAACTCACCTTGCCGCCGCGGGATCGCGCCTTACTGGAGCCGATGTGGACACACGCTGGCCTGCACAGCGCTTGCATTTTTTGCTATGATGGCGCAATGAAATCACCGGCTCGCAAGGTGGCGGGCAGTCAAGAGAGTAAGTACTATGAGCAACTGGACCCCTTCAAGCTGGCGTTCTTTCCCGATCAAACAGGTTCCCGACTATGCTGATGCGGAAGCCCTTCAGGCCACGGAAGCCCGTTTGGCCTCGTTTCCCCCGCTTGTATTTGCAGGTGAGGCACGCAAGCTGAAGCGCAAGCTGGCCAAGGTGTCGGAAGGCAAGGGGTTTCTGTTGCAAGGTGGTGACTGCGCGGAAAGCTTTGCCGAACATCAGGCGGACAATATTCGCGACTTCTTCCGCGTGTTTCTGCAGATGGCTGTTGTGTTGACGTTTGCCGGCGGTCAGCCGGTGGTCAAGGTGGGGCGCATTGCCGGCCAGTTTGCCAAGCCGCGGTCTTCGAATTTTGAAAAGCAGGATGATATTGAACTGCCGAGTTATCGCGGTGACATCATCAATGGCATCGGTTTTGACACGGCATCACGCGAACCGGATCCCGAACGACAGATCATGGCTTACCGGCAGTCGGCGGCCACGCTGAACCTGTTGCGGGCATTTGCCATGGGTGGCTATGCCAACCTGGATCATGTGCATCGCTGGACGCTGGGGTATCTTCGCGGTTCACCGCAGTCCGAGCGCTATCAACATCTGGCTGACCGGATTTCGGAAACGCTAGGCTTCATGCGCTCATGCGGTATCAACCCCGATACCACGCCACAGCTCAAGTCGACCGAGTTCTACACCTCGCACGAAGCGTTGTTGCTGGGCTATGAGGAAGCTCTGACCCGCGTCGATTCTACATCCGGAGAGTGGTACGCCACGTCCGGCCACATGCTGTGGATCGGTGACAGGACACGCCAGCCCGATCATGCACATCTGGAATTCTGCCGCGGTGTGCAAAACCCGATCGGTCTGAAGTGTGGCCCGTCACTGGAAGCTGATGAACTGATCCGTCTGATCGACATGCTGAACCCGGCCAATGAGGCAGGCAGGCTGACGCTGATTGCCCGCTTTGGCGCCGGCAAGGTCGAGGATCACCTGCCTGGCCTGATCCGCAAGGTCGAGGCCGAAGGCCGCAAGGTACTGTGGTCATGTGACCCGATGCACGGCAACGTCATCAAGGCATCCAGCGGTTTCAAGACCCGGCCGTTCGATGCAATTTTGTCTGAAGTTCGCGACTTCCTGTCCATTCACCGGGCCGAAGGCACCCATGCCGGTGGTATCCACGTGGAAATGACCGGACAGAACGTCACCGAATGTACCGGTGGCGCGCGGGAAGTGTCGGACGATGACCTTGCTCATCGCTACCACACTCATTGTGACCCGCGTCTCAATGCTGACCAGGCACTTGAACTTGCATTCCTGGTAGCCGAGGAGTTGCGCAAGTCCGTCGCGCCGGTGTCGGATGAGGCTGACGAAGGCAGTTTCGAAGCCGCCGAGTAGACAACTGCTTGACGAACTGGATCTGCGGGCGCCGGACTTCCCGGCGTCCACAGGCATAATTCGACCTAAGATGCAGGCGGCATCGCAATCCGCAATTTCAGGGTTTCCGGCAGCAGGCAGATTTCGTCTGAACAGGTCTGTACCTGCAGTTGAGCTTCAACCGGGCCGGTGATGGCCTTGTCGAAGCGGGCTGTGATCTCGATCTGGTTTTCCAGCAGGGCCATGGGTTTCTCATTGAAGGCCAGTTTCTTTGTTTCCGGCTCGGGGTAGGACACGGTTGCCGTTTTGGCCGCTTTGTTACCGGCAATATCCAGCTTCGTGGCCACCAGGTAATCTTCAAGCGGGGCATGGGAGTTCACATGCCAGCCATCTGCGACCTGCAGGCGAATGACCAGGCTCTTGCGGTCGGAGCCCGGCACCAGGCGCGCCGTCACTACCCCGTTGCCGGCAAACTGCACCACACCTGTTTGCCCGTGCAGGAAGCTGTCAGACGCCGACAGAATGGAAGCACCGCTGGTTGGGGTGCCGGCTGCAATGCCTGACAGGGCGGCGATGGTTTGCTCCGTTGCGCGGCGCATGTCCGGTGTACCGGCACGCTGGGCAAGACGCACCATCGCATCGAGAGCCGCTCCATTGCCGGACGGTTGATCCACGTCGGAGCGCGGTTTGGTTCGCGCAAATCCTGCCGCCTCGCGTGTGCCGTAAAAGTCGCCGGTTTCGGGATCCTGAAAATTCTTCTGCATCTGGGCCAGCAGTGCCCTGGCACGGTCCAGCCAGACCTTGTCTGCGGTGGCGTCGTGAACGAACAGGAAAGCGCGCGCCATCTGGGCATAATCGTCCAGTTCGCCCTCGACATTATTGATGCCGTCAAAATGACTGCGGTGCAGCACGCCGTCTTCGTCACGCATCTTGGTCCAGATGAAGTTACCTGCCTTGACGGCGGCATTGCGGTAGCCGGCGTCGTCAAGCAGTATTGCCGCTTGCGCCACACTAGCGATCATCATGCCGTTCCAGTTGGCCAGAATTTTTTCGTCCCGAACCGGTTTCTGACGGGGCTTGCGAGCCTCGCTCAGTTTGGCGAATACCTGGTCAAGTTGCGGTACCGACTGATTGCGGACATTGTCCAGGTTGAGGATCACCTTGCCCGCCATCTCGCCATCGGCAATAAGGCCGAAGGTGCTGAGTGCAAATTCGGCATCCTGCTTGCCCAGTACCTTTTCCAGCTGTTCCGGTGTCCATACATAATAGGTGCCTTCCTCGCCCTCGGAGTCTGCGTCGCGGGCGGTGAAGAAGCCTCCTTCCGGCGAGGTCAGGTCGGCCAGTACATAGTCAATGGTCTTGCGGGCCGTTGCAGCGTATTCAGGTTTTCCGGTGAGGCGATAGGCGGTCAGATATACTTCAGTATTGAGAGCCTGGTCGTTGAGCATTTTCTCAAAATGCGGCACGCGCCATCCGGGATCGACCGCATAACGGTGAAATCCACCTTCGATGTGATCATGAATACCGCCGTTCAGCCCCGACTGCAGGGTTCTCTCAACCGCGTCGAGCACCTCCGCATCGCCGGTGCGTTCGGCCTGCTGCAACATGAAGGCAAGGACCGTGGGCCGGAAGAACCTGGGGCCGTCGCCAAGGCCGCCGGCGAAGGCATCAAACTGTCCTGAGAGTGTTTTGGCCGCCTCCGCCATCAGGGCAGGGGTCAGGTTCTGCGCCTCCTGCTTTCGGTTCAGATAGCCTTCCAGGAGTGTTGCAAGCCGCTCGCCTTCCGCCAGCACTGCCGGATTGTCCTGATCCCAACTATCGGTAACGCCTTTGAGCAGCCCGGTGAAATCTTGCGGTGAAATGTATCCGGTTCCATAAAACGGTTTCAGGTCCATTGTCAGGAACATGTTATTGGGCCACCCGCCGCGCTGGGTGAGTAATTCCGTGACCAGCATGTAGGTGTCGTCCAGCGCAGTGCGCTGTTCACGGTCTACCAGCACCGGCACAAATTTCTCGTTGATGGTCTTCGCTATGGCGTCATTGTTGAAATGGGTCTCCTGCATCACATGACACCAATGGCATGCTGTGTAGCCGAACGAGACAAACAGCGGACGCTTCAGTTCCTTGGCCCGCTTGAACGCTTCATCGCCCCAGTCGTACCAGCGTACCAGGTCGTTGGAATGAGACCTCAGATACGGAGAACTGCTTTGGCTCATGCGCAGGTTATCGTCGGCCTTGCCGACAAACTTGGCGTTGGCAACAGATGCCTGGACCAGCAGGGCAAGGACAGCCGCTAGAATTGCAACCGGTCGGAGGGCAGGCCTGAAATGCAGCATGGAGTAGGTTTTCCTCGAACAATGAAAAAGGCTGTCACCTGAATAGGTACCAGCCTTGTCTGTCCGGAGGAATTCACGATGGCGTGGGGGCTTTCCCAAGGGCAGTTCAGGCGGGGCTAGCCAGGGCCTGTCTGAACGACACCAGCCGGCGCCTCTTTTCATCCCACAATGTAAGCGGGATGCACTTCAGGCTCTCCCAGAACGTCAGCCGGCCGATTTCCTTCAGTTCGGGATAATCCTTCATCACCTGCGGCAGCTTGTGGAACGGAACCCGGCTCGACAGGTGATGCACATGGTGAATGCCGATATAGCCGGTCAGCCACATCAACGGCTTTGGCAAATCGTAGAATGAACTGCCATGCAGGGCTGAGTGTTCGTGCTCCCAGGTTTCTGTATGGTCCCACTGCGTGGTGTCGAACTGGTGCTGCACATAAAACAGCCAGACTCCAATTGAAGCGCCCAGCGCAACAACCGGTAGCTGGATCAGGATGAATGCCTTGAAGCCAATGAAGTAGATGATGGCACCATACAACACCGCAATGCTGAGATTGGTCGTCATGATGCTGATCCACTGATCACGGCCAAGGCTGAGGGCCCAGACGGGAAACCGGTGCCGAATGATAAACAGATACGCCGGGCCGATCACAAACAGTACGAGCGGGTTCCGGTACAACCGGTAGCGCAATTTGTTGAGCGAGCTCAAGGCGTTGTACTCGGCAATTGTCAGGGTTTCGATATCACCGAAGCCGCGCTTGTCCAAATTGCCTGAACCGGCGTGGTGCAGGGAATGTGCATAGCGCCAGTATTCATAAGGCGTCATGGTCAGCACACCCATGCAACGCCCCACCCAGTTGTTCACGGTGCGGGACGAGAACATGGCACGATGGCCGCAGTCATGCTGGATGATGAACAGGCGTACCATAAGGCAGGCCGCCACCGGCACCAGCAGCAGGGTCAGCCAGTAGCTGATGCTCATGAGGGCGTACATGGCAATCCACACGCCCACAAAGGGAACCAGTGTCAGGATAATCTCCACAACAGCCTGGCGGTCGTCGGCGCTTCTGTAGGGTGCGAGTTTCTGGACCCATGCGCGCTCGGCGGCAGTCAAAACGATGCTCTTTGCAAAATGAATACCACCCCGGTATGAATCAATTGTCCCCGTCGTTGTGCCCTGTATTGCAGTCTCACGCCAAGAGAGCAATCGCTTTCTGCCCTCTCTGCCGGGTTTGTGATCGAAATGTGTTCAAATGACGCGGCTTTCTAAAGGGCACCGGCTTCGCGGAGCGCTTCTACTTCTGCGCGGCTGAAACCCAGTTCAGTCAACACCTCGTCGGTGTGTTCGCCAACATGTGGTGGCGGGCGATCAAGACCCGGCGTACCGTGATCATAGGAAAAGGCAGCCACCGGAAACGCCGATGGACCGGTATCTGCCGGGGCAGGGCCTGCCTGCTGCACGACCCGGCGGGACCCGACCTGTTCGTGCGCCAGCGCCTCGTCCAGCGTGCGTACCCGGGCAGCCGGTATGCGTGCATCATTCAACACGGCTTCCCAATGTTCTGCGCTGCGGGATTTCAGGTGATCCGATATGAGGCCGGCGTCATCTGCTGCCATGTCGCCAACTCGGGCACGCGGCACCTGCAATATGTGCGCCGCCCGTGTCGGTTCACCGACCGCTTCGAACAGTCGTGACAGTTGCCGGTTTGTCCAGGCGCCGACCATAAGAAGGCCATCTGCCGTTTCAAATGTCCGGTAGCCGGCATAGCTCGGATGATTGTTGCCATGTGGTTGCGGCGGCTTGCCGGTTGTCAGCGTGTCGGTCACGTTGGCACTCATCAGCATCAGGGCGGCATCCAGCATGGATACGTCAATGCGCTGGCCCCTTCCGGTTTTTTCCCGTTGCAGCAGGGCGGCGGAAATTGCCAGTGCCGCTTGCGCACCTGTGCCGTAGTCCACCATGGGAGGTCCGACGCGTACAGGTCCGGTTTCTGGTGTGCCGTTCGCGCTCATCAACCCTGAAAACGCCTGAATAACCACGTCGTAGGCCGGGTGATTGGCCTTTGGTCCGGTCCGGCCAAACCCGGTCAGGGTGCAGTAGATAAGCTTTGGCTGGATTGTCGAAGCGGCGTCGTATCCAAACCCAAGCTCTTCCAGTGCGTCACCGGCATAATTCTGCACAAGAACATCCGCGGTCTTTATCAGGCGGCGCAGCACATCGCGTCCGGCCTCTTCCTCCAGATTGAGAGTGATGGCGCGTTTGCCGGCATTTTGGGCCTGGAAATAGGTGCCATAGGCGGTGTCGTTCAGCGCCGGTACAACACCTTCCTCACGGGTCATGTCAGGGGCATCAGGCGGCTCGATCTTGATCACGTCTGCACCAAGAACACCAAGCTGATAAGTACAGAACGGCCCGGCCAGCACATGGGTGAGGTCCAGTACCCGGATACCTTCAAAGGGTTTCATGATTAGCATCCCCGTGTGTTTTTTATCGGTGATTTCACCGGCATTGCGTCACAAGCCGCAATCTCGCGCAACCGGTTTATCGTACCCGCGCCGTACCTGCCTGTTTCAGGTTGAGCAGGTTGCCCAGCAGGATGAGTGTCGCGCCGGTCACGATGAACACGTCAATGCCTTCGGCATAAATCAGCCAGCCGATGATGGCGGTCGCCGGAACACGAATGAAATCCATTGGCACGACAACGGTGGCATCGGCGTGCAGCATGGCCCGGGTCATGCAGTAATGAGAAAACGTCCCGCAAAACGCCACGGCTACCACGTAGCCCCACAGGTGCATCGGCACCGGTTGCCACACTAGGTAGGCCGGTACGGCCCCGATTATTGACTGTATCACCAACATCCAGAACAGGATGCGAACCACGCTGTCGGTGCGCGTCAAGGCCTTGATCATGACCACCGAAATGGCAAACCCCACCGACGACGCCAACGCCCATGCCTGGCCCGGTTCAATCCTGCCGGCTTCCGGACGAACGATGATCAATACGCCCACAATCCCGAACACAATCGCCGCGATCTTCCAGGCGTTCATCCGTTCACCCAGGAAGACAACCGCAAGCATGGCTGTCCAGATCGGCATGGTGAACTCGATGGAGATGACCTGGGCCAGCGGTATCAGGCCAAGGGCCACAAACCAGGAATACTGTGCGCCATAGTGCACGATATTGCGTCCGAGGTGGCGAACCGGATACCCTGTTTTCATGGATTTCAGGCCACCGTGCATGTGCACCAGCGGGTAGATCAGCACAATGCCGATCAGGGCGCGCAACTCCATCACCTGAAACGCATCAATCTCGCGCGTCACCTCACGGCCAACCACGGCCATGGTCAGCATCAGGGTGATCCAGCCGGCCATCCAGAAGGCCGCTTTCAGGTTTGAGGGGGGAGGCGTCGTCATGATCGTTGCAGCGTATAGGCGTTTCGGACTGTGTTGGAAACCGGTTTTGTGACTGTAATCATATCCGGATAACCAAAATCGGGTCATGGGCTTGACGCGCGCTGTGATCGCGCGCATTTTGCGCACCATGCAACCGCTTCGTAAATCCACCTGCAACATTTGCCGGATTATTATCAACTAGTCGCAATCTTGCGCTGGTAACGGTTCTGCTTTTCCAAACATGAGAAAATAGTAACCCCGGCCAGCGTGGCCTCAAGGGTACAAGCCTCATGGAACTGACGCTCTACAACTCACTGACCAAAGCCAAGCAGGTGTTTCAGCCGATCGATCCGGCAAACGTGCGCATGTATGTGTGCGGGCCGACGGTCTATGATTTTGCCCACATCGGCAATGCACGCCCGATCATCGTGTTTGACGTGCTCTACCGGCTGTTGCGCCATGTCTATGGCGAGGACCATGTGAAATATGTCCGCAACATCACCGACGTTGACGACAAGATCAATGCGCGCGCCAAGGAAGAAGGTGTGTCGATATCTCATGTAACAGAGCGCACCACGAGGCAGTTTCACGAAGACATTGCAGCGCTTGGGGTTTTGCAGCCCGATGTTGAACCGACCTGCACCGGCCACATCCCGCAAATGGTCGAGATGATCAAGGTGCTGATTGCCAAGGGCAATGCCTACGAGGCCGATGGCCATGTGCTGTTCAACACGCCGTCAATGAAGGATTATGGCGCTCTGTCGCGCCGCTCCCTGGACGAAATGGTTGCAGGCGCGCGCGTCGAGGTGGCGTCGTACAAGAAGGATCCGACCGACTTCGTATTGTGGAAACCGTCTGATGATGAAACGCCGGGCTGGGACAGTCCGTGGGGCAGGGGTCGGCCGGGCTGGCATATCGAATGCTCCGCCATGGCGAAAGAACATCTGGGTGAAGTGTTTGACATACACGGCGGCGGCATCGACCTGCAGTTCCCCCACCATGAAAACGAAATCGCGCAGTCGCGCTGTGCACATGGCACGGATGTCATGGCCAATGTCTGGATGCATAACGGCTTCCTGCAGGTCGAAGGCAGGAAGATGTCGAAAAGTGAGGGCAACTTCATCACCATCAACGAGTTGCTGCAGAAATGGCCCGGGGAAGTCTTGCGGTTCAACATGCTGCGCACCCACTACCGCCAGCCCATCGACTGGACGGAAAAGTCGGTTCAGGAAAGCTGGGACGTGCTGGTCGGCTGGTATGCCAAGGCATCTCCGGCAGACGCTGAACCTGCCATGACCGGTGAAGTGCTCGACGCATTGCTGGATGACATGAACACGCCGCGCGCCATCGCGGCACTGCATCAGATGAACGAGACTGAACGTGCGTCGAACCTTGCCGCTCTGGGGTTTGCCGGTGACTTGCGCGATCCGCGCGCCAGCCAGGTAAATGAAGCTGTGATAGAAGCCGGCATCGCCTTGCGCCTTGAAGCCTTCAGGAACAAAGACTTTGCCGAAGCCGACCGTATTCGCGATGAACTGACGGCACAGGGCATTCAACTCAAGGATTCCAAAGACGCAGAAACCGGCCAACGCCAGACAAGTTGGGAACTGAAGCGATGAGTACGCCCGAACGGCTTTACCTCTATGACACGACGCTGCGCGACGGGGCGCAGACGCCTGGTATTGATTTTTCGCTGGAAGACAAGCTGGCCATCATTGCCATGCTGGACGAACTGGGTGTGGACTGCATTGAAGGCGGCTATCCCGGTGCCAACCAGACTGATACGGCCCTGTTTGCCGAGCCGCGCGACATGAAAGCGTCATTTGCCGCTTTTGGCATGACGCGTCGCCCGGGCAGATCGGCGTCCAACGATCCCGGCCTTCAGGACCTGTTGCAGGCGAAATCAGATGCTGTCTGCTTTGTCGCCAAGTCGTGGGACTATCATGTCGAAGTTGCGCTGAAGACCAGCAATGATGAAAACCTGGCGTGCATTTCTGACAGCGTCGCTGCCGCCATTACCGCCGGCAAGCAGGCCATGGTCGACTGTGAGCACTTCTTTGATGGCTACAAGGCAAACCCGGCCTACGCGCTTGCTTGCGCCCGAGCGGCCCATGATGCAGGTGCACGCTGGGTCATCCTGTGTGACACCAATGGCGGCACATTGCCCCATGAGGTCGAACAGATCGTCCAGGCCGTCTGCGAACAGGTTCCCGGTTCGCATCTCGGCATCCATGCACACAATGATACCGAACAGGCGGTGGCCAACTCGCTTGCTGCCGTGAGGGCAGGCGCGCGCCAGATACAGGGCACGCTCAACGGCATTGGCGAGCGCTGTGGCAACGCCAACCTGGTTTCCCTGATCCCCACCCTGATGCTGAAACCGGCCTACGCTGACCTGGTCCAGACCGGTGTCACCGAGCACGGACTTGAGCGGTTGACCCATGTCTCGCGCGCCTTTGATGAACTGCTCAACCGGGCACCTGACCGGCAGGCACCTTATGTGGGTGAAAGCGCCTTCGCCACCAAGGCTGGCATTCATGCATCCGCCTTGCTGAAGGAGCCGGAGACCTATGAGCACGTGCCGCCGCGCACAATCGGCAACATTCGCCGGGTTCTGGTGTCGGATCAGGCCGGCAAGTCCAACCTGATTTCCGAAATAGAGCGTGCCGGTATCAGTGTCGACAAGGCAGATCCGCGCCTGGACACGCTGCTGCGTGAAGTCAAGGAACGCGAAACGGCAGGCTATGCCTATGATGCCGCGCCGGCCTCTTTTCAGATATTGGCCCAGCGCGCGCTGGGATCGGTGACGAACTTCTTCGAGGTGGAGTCTTTCCGGGTGTCCGTCGAACATCGCCACAATGCGAAAGGCGAAGAGACATCGGTGGCCGAGGCGGTGGTCAAGACCATCATCGACGGCAAACGCATCATGTCGGTCGGCGAGGGCAATGGCCCGATCAATGCCCTGGACACTGCGTTGCGCAAGGATCTCGGAAAGTTCCAGGTGCTTATCGAGGACCTGGAACTGGTCGACTACAAGGTGCGTATTCTCAATGGCGGCACCGGCGCGATAACCCGTGTTCTGATAGAAAGCCGCGACAGGACCGGCGAGCGCTGGTTCACCATTGGCGTATCGCCCAATATTGTAGATGCCTCGTTCGAAGCGCTGCTGGACAGCGTCACCTACAAGCTGGTCAAGGAAGGGGCGGTCCTGTGAAATGAGGACGCTTCTTCACAGTGCAGGGGACAGGTGTTGACCTCTTCACCGCCCAAACTGCGCTCCATGACATTCCTGGTTGTGGCGGAAGTGGCTGCCATCAGCCTGTGGTTCGTGTCATCGGCGACGCTGCCCGGCATGATGGCAGAGGTTGCCATGAGCCCGGGCCAGCAGGCGGCACTGTCCAGCGCGGTGCAGTTGGGGTTTGTGGTCGGGGCGTTTGTCTCGGCGTTTCTGGGAATTGCCGATCGGTTTGATCCGCGCCGTGTACTGGCGCTTAGTGCCTGTGTTGCAGCGATCGCCAATCTTGGCCTTGTCATTGTTTCGCCGGCAAGTCCGGTTGCAGTGCTGCTGCGGCTGATCACCGGGATCATGCTCGCAGGGGTTTATCCGGTCGGCATGAAAATAGCCGCAGGCTGGGGCTTGAAAGATCGCGGGCTGCTGGTGGCCATCCTGGTTGGCGCGCTTACGTTCGGGTCTTCGCTTCCGCATCTGGCAACGCTGCTGGGGGGAGCCGACTGGCGGGTCGCAGTGTATTCCACGTCCATTGCAGCCTTTCTCGGTGGAGCATTTGTACTGGGGACTGGCCTTGGTCCGCACCATGCGCGCGCGCCGGCGTTTTCTGCCCGATCCATTACGCTTGCGTGGACCGACAAGCGCATTCGGCGTGCCTATGGCGGTTATCTTGGCCACATGTGGGAACTGTATGCCATGTGGGCCTGGCTGCCGGTCGCCGCGGCCGCATCCTTTTCTGTCACGCTGGAGGTTGAGGTGGCCAACCGGCTGGCAAGCCTGACGGCGTTTCTGGCGATTGCCCTGGGTGCACTGGCATGCATCTGGGCCGGGCGGGCTGCTGATCGCATCGGCAAGGCAAATGTCGCCTTGATTGCCATGGCAGGTTCGTTTGTTGCCGGGCTGGCAACGGCAGCAAGTTTTGGCGGTCCGTGGTGGCTAACCGTTGTTCTGTTCATTGTGTGGGGGATCACGATCATTCCGGATTCGGCGCAGTTTTCAGCGCTGGTGGCCGATGCAGCCCCACCGCAGCTTGCCGGTAGCCTGATGACGTTTCAGACCGCACTCGGATTTCTGCTGACATTCGTAACCGTTCAACTGGCCCCCGTGCTTGCCGCACAGGTTGGCTGGCAGGCGACACTCACTGTTCTGGCTGTCGGTCCCGCGCTGGGCATCCTCGCAATGTGGCCACTGCGCGAGCGGGCCGGAGCCATGCAGTGAGGATTGTATCCCTATGCGCGGGCACGCATTGCGCCGCGTGTTCACAGTGGGCAATAGTCGCTGCGTCATGACGTCTGTAACCTCCACACCTGATGATGCCGATACCACCCGGAACGGCATCATATGCGCGTTGATTGCCTATCTGATGTGGGGAACCTATGCGGCATTTTTTGCGCTGCTGGCCCATGTGAATGCGCTTGAGGTCGTGGCACACCGGGCCTTCTGGTCAATTCCCATTGCAGCAGCCGTCATGTTGGCCATGGGCCGCACCCAGGATGTGCTGCGCGTGGCAAAGACCCCGAAACTTCTGGGGCTCATGTGCCTGACGACACTTCTGGTGACCATTTCCTGGGGCGTGTTTGTCTGGGCCGTGGCCGTCGGGCGGGCTCTGGAAACGTCGCTTGCCTTCTATATCAATCCGTTGCTCAACGTGGCTGTGGGATATCTGGTACTGCGCGAGAAGATGACGGGTTTGCAGATCGTGGCCATCGGACTGGCTGCGACAGGGGTTGCCTATCAGACCTGGGCGCTTGGCGCGTTTCCATGGCTGTCGCTGCTTTTGGGCGCTGCGTTTTCCGCTTATGGATTTCTGCGCAAGACTATCGATGTCGGGCCGGTGCAGGGCTTTTTCGTGGAGAGCTGCATCCTGTCAGTGCTCGGTCTTGCCGTGGTGAGTTGGCTTGGAATGAAGGGCCCGCTGGCATTTGGCAGTGACTGGAACACCACGGCGTTGTTGCTGGCATGTGGTCCCATGACGGCATTGCCGTTGATGTTTTTTGCAACCGCTGCCCGCCGGATTCGCTTCTCGACCCTTGGTCTTTTGCAATACATCGCACCGTCCATGTTGTTTCTGACCGCCGTGTTTATTCTCCATGAACCCATGCAGCAGGCGCAGCTTGTTACTTTCGGTTTCATCTGGACAGCCCTGGCCCTGTATTCTTTTTCCAGCCTGCGCCAACCGGTGGCATCATGAGCGCGTTGCGCATGTGGGCGATCAGCCTGGCTCCATTCCTGTTCCTGCTTTTGTGGTCGGGCGGGTACACCTTCGCCAAGCTGGGCTTGCAGTACGCAGAGCCCATGACGTTTCTGGCGCTGCGTTATGCCTGTGTGCTGGGCCTGATGATACCGCTGTTCGTCATTGTCAGGCCGCGGGTTCCGCAGCAGCCGATCAACTGGTTTCATCTGGCCATGACGGGTTTGCTCATGCAGGCGGTCTATTTCGGCATGACGTATCTTGCCTTTGCCGACGGCTTGTCAGCCGGTGGCGTGGCTCTGATCGTGTCTCTGCAGCCGATCCTGGTAGCGATTGCTGCGCCCTACATTGTCAGCGAAATGGTATCACGCTATCGCTGGGTCGGGCTGGCGCTTGGCCTTGCAGGTGCTGTCATGGTGATTGGATCGCGGCAGGAAATCTCCACGTCTTCCTATATTGGCGTCGTGTTCGCGGTCATCGGATTGGTCGCCATGTCGGCAGGGTCGATATACGAAAAGCGCTTCGGGCTGAACCAGCACCCGATCACCGCCAGCTTGGTGCAGTTCGCCGTCGGCTTCGTGGTCATCGCGCCAATTGCCTACTTCCGCGAAACAATGCAGGTGAATTTCACGCCCGAGCTTTTGTGGTCCCTGGCTTACCTTGTCATCGGCAATTCCATCATTGCCATATCGCTGCTGCTTTACATGATCAGGCAGGGCGAAGTCAGCCGCGTGTCAGCGCTGCTGTTTATGGTGCCACCGGTTGCGTCACTGCTGGCGTGGTTCGTGCTGGGTGAGGCAATGCCGCCACTGGCGTGGGTCGGCATGGTGCTGGCGGGTGCCGGAGTGCTGGTCGCCAGCAAGGCCAGGTCCGGTTAAAACAGCTCGGTAATCTCGCTGTCGTCGGGCGCGGCACCTGCGGTTGCCAGACGGTCGAGGAACGCAGGTACGATGTCTTTGGCCCGATCGACCACCTCGAAGTGCACTTCCAGGCCTTCGCGGATGAACTGTTCTTCCTCCATGTGGGAAACCAGGGTCAGAAGCGGTTCCCAGTAGTTGTCTATGTTGGCAACGATGATCGGTTTCTTGTGCCGACCGAGTTGTGCCCAGGTTGCAATCTCAACCAGTTCTTCCAG
The DNA here is from genome assembly GCA_938039915.1 of uncultured Anderseniella sp. Taxonomy (GTDB): domain Bacteria; phylum Pseudomonadota; class Alphaproteobacteria; order Rhizobiales; family Aestuariivirgaceae; genus Anderseniella. Next base: position 820 of record CALHUA010000023.1, on the reverse strand, counting down.
CGTGCCGATGCCGCCGGGCAGGGCAACAAAGCCGGATGCCCGTTCAAACATCATCATTTTGCGCTCGTGCATGTCGTCAACGATCAGCAGTTCATGACCGCCGTCTTCAAGCATGCGTTCGCGCTTCATCAGAAACTTCGGAATGATGCCCGTCACATGGGCGTTGCCGGCAATGACAGTGCGCGCCACTTCCCCCATGAGGCCAATGCCACCTCCGCCATAGACCAGCCCGACACTGTGTTCAGCCATGGATGATCCGAGGTCGCGCGCTGCCTGCATGTAGGACGGGCTGCGGCCTTCGCCGGAGCCGCAATAAACGCACAAAGACAGATTAGTTTCGGGAAAACGATTCACTTTCATACGACCATTGTGTCACAGGCCGAGGGGCTGGCGTCAAGCACTGCGTGGCGTAATTAGAGGTCGTGGTCTTTTTGTCATCCTTCAGAGGGGATGACATCATCCGGGTCTGGCTTTATCATGGGGAAAATGCAGTCAGGCAAAGATTGCACCAATCTTGTACGCGGACTATGTTCTCAATGCGAACACCGGAGTGGCATGGGTTCACGGAACCCGTAAGTTGGCTCTGACAATTTGGAAGTGATCAGGTTTGTGAATTTTTGGTGTTTCAACCGGATATCGCCCTGATCCAGCGACAGGAACGAAAATGAAGCCTCTTGTATTATTCAGTTCACTTGCAGTGCTTTGTGCGGGCGGCTTGATGGCCCTCAGTTATCAGGGCTGGCAGGATGATCCATCGGCGCTGACGTCACTGTCTTCAGGTTCACAGACCGTCAACATCAAGCCCGCCGAGACGGCGTCG
>CALHUA010000022.1 GCA_938039915.1 uncultured Anderseniella sp. | reverse complement strand
GTAACACCAACCAGAACACTCACCGCAAATCTGACTGATGGATTCATTTCTTTACAACGCTGGTAAAAGGCCGGTTTTCAGTGAATATACATCCACACCCAAAGCCGGTTCAAATGCTCGTACACCTTTATAGTCGATAGCGCGGAAAGTTGTGATCAGAATTAACCTGATTCACAAGGTTTTTTAACGCGACTGAAGCAGTTGGCGCAATCTCTGGGAATTGCGTTTGCGAACGGTTCCCCGGCGGCGGCGTTTCTCGGCGCGGCGGGCCCTCGTTGAACGACGCAACTTTTTCTTTCTATTCGATTTGATAACCTTGAGCTTGCTGTCTTCGTTCTTGAACAGGGTGAACATGTCTCTCAGCACATTGACGACGGCATCATCGCCTGTGTCGTCACCGGAGCCGTCGATCTGGACTTCCTCGTCGGTCTGCACGGCTGCAACTTCCACTTCGGGTCCGCCGATATTGTCCAGCGTATTGCGGTTGTTCTCCAGAAACGCAAAGTGTTCTTCTTCTGCGGGCAGGCCGATAAGGGAAATCGGCCTCTTGGCCCTGTCCGCCCGCAGCATATAGGCTTTCCAGGTACGTGCCGGGATCGAACCGCCCGTGGCCCTGCGTGTCGGCGTGTAATCGTCATTGCCGTACCAGACACCTGTGACGTACTTGCCCGTGTAGCCGACAAACCAGGCGTCACGGTAACTCTGGGTAGTACCGGTTTTGCCGGCTGCTGGTGTATAGCCCAGGTCAGCCCGCCGGGCGGTGCCGGCTTTTATCACCTGGCCCATCATGCGGGTGAGGTCCCCGGCAACAGTCGCGGGGATGACCTGGCGGTCTGGCGGTGCGTGGCGTCTGCGATTGTAAATGATTTCGCCTGACGTACGGCGGATTTCCAGCACAGTGTGCGGGTTGCTCAGCCTGCCTCCATTGGCAAACGTTGCATATCCACGGGTGATGTCGAGAACCGTCATGCCATTTGCACCGAGAACCATGGACGGCACAGACAAAAGCTCGGCCTGGACACCGACACGCTTTGCAGCCTCGATGATTTTCTTGCGCCCGATCTGGGCCATGATGCGAACCGGCACGGTGTTGTAGGATTTCGCCAGCGCCGTCATCAGATTCGTGCGGCCCGCATAGCGGTGTGAGTAGTTTCTCGGAGACCATCTTCCGATGGTTATCGGCGCGTCGACAATGGATGTCTCGGGCGTCATGCCATCGAGCAGGGCAGCCAGGTAAACGAAGGGTTTGAATGCCGATCCGGGCTGGCGCAGGGCGTCCGTCGCCCGGTTGAACTGACTTTCTTCATAGTTGTTGCCGCCAACGATGGCTTTCACGGCGCCGCTCGGCGTCATGGATACCAGGGCTGCCTGGCTGGCATTGTAGCGCTCACCTTCTGCCTTCAGCATGTTGGTGGTCTCCAGCTTTGCAGCTTTCTGCATCGCCAGATCAATTGTGGTCTTGACCTCCACAACATAATCATCCGTCAGATTTTGTTCTTCCATGACGTCGAGCGTTTCCTTGTAGGCCCAGTCAAGAAAGTAGTTCGGGCTCGCAAAGATGTCGTTTTCGATGGCCTTGGCCGGGTTCTGGGATGCGTCAAGGAACTGGCCTTGTGTGATGTAGCCAACGTCCAGCATGCGGCCCAGAACAACGTTTGCACGTGCGATGGCGGCTTCGCGATTGACATGCGGTGCATAACTCGACGGTGCCTTGAACAGTCCGGCCAGGATAGCGGCTTCAGGCAGGTTCACATCGCGCACGGATTTGCCGAAATAAAATTGCGTTGCCGCTTCCATGCCATAGGTGCCGCCGCCGAGATAGGTGCGGTCAAGATACATTTTGAGTATTTCAGCCTTGCTCAGCCGTGCCTCGATCCACAACGCCAGGAACGCTTCATGCACTTTCCGGCGTAAAGAGCGTTCCGGCGACAGAAACAGGTTCTTGGCAAGCTGCTGGGTCAGGGTTGAGCCGCCCTGGACCACATCCTGTGCCTTGGCATTGGCAATCATGGCGCGGAAAGTGCCTACCACGTCAACGCCGAAATGCTGGAAAAACCGGACGTCTTCGGTTGCCAGAACCGCCTTGATAAGATGCGGCGGTACTTCTTCCAGCGGAATTGCATCATCCTGCAAGACACCGCGCTTACCGATTATTTCACCATTGATGTCGGTAAAGGTGACCGCGTACTGGCGGCCTGAATTCCAGATATCGTCGGTTTCATTGAGTGTCGGAAGGGCAACCGTGATGACGCCGAGTGCAAAGACGGTGCCGAACGTCGCGGCATCATCAAACAGATCAACTATGACCCGCTTGAAGCCGGTTACCCGAAACCGCATCAGAAACTGGGAATAGGCAACCCAGCCGCGTCTCAGCCCGTCATATACTTCGAAGGCATGGTGGGAAAACAACTCATCCAGTTTCATGAAGAACTGGAACAATTTCCTCAGTATTGAATTGTCAATCAATCGCTTGCTTCCGGTATTGTCAGGTGCTGTGATGAGCCGTCATCAACCAGTACTGTCAGTCGAAATGTGCTCATACGTGTTACGCCAGCCGAGCCTGCCGTTTTGATACATGATCCGGATCCCGCCAGGAACCTAACTTAAAACAGATATTTGAACAACTTTCCAGCTTCACAAGATCTTGAGTGCCGAAACATGAATTCCTCAGCCCCGTTTTGGGAAGTCAAGAAACTCAAGGACATGTCGCGCAAGGAATGGGAATCTCTGTGCGATGGATGTGGCCGCTGCTGTCTCGTCAAGCTGGAAGATGAAGACACCGGTGATATATATACGACAGACGTAAGCTGCAAGCTGCTCAATTGCCAGACCTGCCGCTGCAAGAGTTACGCAAACCGGCATGATATCGTGGATGACTGTATCAAACTGGACCCGCGCAACGTCACTGAGCTTGGCTGGTTGCCTGATACCTGCGCCTACAGGCTGATCTGGGAAGAAAAACCGCTGCAGGCGTGGCATCCCCTGATTTCGGGAACACCGGACAGCGTGCACACAGCCGGCATTTCGGTGCGCGGCAAGGTCACCAGCGAAGATCAGGTGGCGCTGGAAGATCTGCCATCGCGAATATGCGACTGGCCATGATCGGCGAGAACATCGATGAGAGCGCCGATTTTCGGTGATATGGCATCTTTTCGCCAGATCAGCAATGTAGCAGCCTTGTTCAGTCCGGCAGGCGGCTCGTGCCGGCTCAGCAAGTGGTTTTGTGGAAAGGTGTCCAGCACGCTGCCGGGAATGAGAGCGACACCCATGCCGACTACAACACAACCCAGCATCGCATGATAGGACGACAACTGGATGGTATGTCTCGGCATGTCGCCGCGCTGCTCGTACCAGGTTTCCAGCCGTTTTCGATGCGGGCAACCCTGCTCAAATGCTATAATTGTTGGTGGTAGTGGCCCGGTTTCACCAATGGGCGGATGGTCTTTTCTTGCCACCATGATCAGATCTTCTTCAAACGCGGTGATGTGTTCGAAACGCCCTTCAGCGACAGGTTCAGCCACCAAGGCGGCTTCAATTTCACCTGCCAGTATGGCGGTAGCCAGTTGGGTTGGGTTGCCGGTGCGCAATTGCAGATCAACTTCAGGGAACCGTCGATAGTACTCAGACAGTGGGAGCGGCAGCCGCACCGCAGCTGTGCTTTCCATCGCGCCGAGGCTGAATACTCCTCGCGGGCGCGGGTCCTGAACGGCAGTGCGCGTCTCATCTGCCAGCGCCTGCAGGCGCTTTGCGTAATCCAAAAGCGTGTGACCGGCAGGGGTCAGGTGCAGCTTTTTGCCTTGCCGCAGAAAAAGCGGTGTGTCGAGATCTTCCTCCAGCCGCTTGATCCGCGTGGTGACGCTTGATTGTACCCGCAGCAGTTTTTCCGCAGCGCGCGTGATCCCGCCTTCATCGACAACAGCCCGGAAAATTCGAAGGTCACTTAACTCCATCATCTCTCCTGGAGAACGATTTGATCTAAATTACTCATTTTACGTGATGAAAACAAATTCGTAAACCACTCGCATTCGCCACTTCGGAATGGCCAAGGTGAGCAACTGCAGGACTCTGCAAGAAATGGAGAAATACCGTGAACAAGATAGAAATTGAAGAGATCCGTGAAACCTGGGCACTTGTTGTCCCGATAGCAGACGCTGCTGCTCAGTTGTTCTATCAGCGGCTCTTTGAGATCGATGCGGACGCAAAATCGTTGTTTGCAACAACTGATATGTCCGCGCAGAATGAAAAACTGATTGCTGCGCTTTCACTCGTTGTTGAGAAGGCAGACCAACTCGACTCCGTCGTTCCGGTCCTGCAGGAATTGGGTCGTAATCATGTTAAGTACGGTGTCGAGGCCAGGCATTATGACTCAGTCGGCTCGGCATTGCTGTGGACGCTGGAGCAAGGCCTGGGTGACCGTTTTACTGACCGGACCCGCGCCGCCTGGGCGGTTGCGTACGCGCTGGTGTCCGGTCCGATGCGTCAGGCGGCAGCAGAGCTGCAGCGCCCCGCAGCCTGAAGCCGCTGGTCAAGGGTCATCCAGATGCATCACACGTGGATAGGAACAGGAGGTTGAGATGAAAGTTGCCATTATGGGGGCCGGTGCCATAGGCGCTTATGTCGGCGTTAGGCTGGCCCAGGTCGGCCTCGACGTAGCCCTGATTGCCCGTGGGGATCATCTAGATGCAATTCGGGAGAACGGATTATCTGTCGAAAGTCCGCTCGGTGAGGTGAGTGGCCTCGGCTTGACCGCAACCGAGAACCCGTCGGATATCGGCATTGTCGACCTGGTGATTTTCACTGTCAAACTGTGGGACACCGAGACTGCTGCACAAGCTATGCAACCCCTGATCGGACCGCACACCAGGGTTGTTACTCTCCAAAACGGGATCGACAGCGTTGCAACGATTTCAAAACATGTGCCAGGTGAACAGGTCGTGGGAGGCACAATTTATCTGTTTGCCGTCATTGACCGCCCCGGCGTGATCCGCAATTCGGGTGGCGTGCACAAAATGATCTTTGGCGTCGACAACGGCAATCCGATGTTGCGCCGACTGGCCGCCGCACTGGATCGTGCACCGGGCATTGAAGGTGTGCTCAGTGATGATATTCGCCAGACTATCTGGCAGAAATACATTCGGCTGGTGCCGCTGTCGGCAGCAACTGCATTGACAAGAAAGTCTGTGGGAGACGTGCGCAGTAATGCAGTTACACGTGAGTTTCTGCAATCGTTGCTGGAAG
>CALHUA010000021.1 GCA_938039915.1 uncultured Anderseniella sp. | reverse complement strand
GATGTGTCCGAACAGGGCAGACATGGCCTGGTCGCCGCGCAGGGTCGCGCAATTCACCTCCACGAATTCGCCCTCGACCAGATGGCGGCTGCGCTTGAGTTCGTAAATGCGGCGCGCCAGCTGTGTTTTGCCGGCGCCGGTTGGCCCGGTCAGCAGAACCGGCGCTGGCGAGCGCACCGCGACCATTTCAATCCGTTCGATCATCTCGTTGAAGGCGGCGTTGCGGGTTTCTATACCGGCCTTCAGGAACGAGGTCGCCTCATCGCGTTCTGCAGTGAAGCGGGTGGCGATCCGGTCATAGCGCGACAGGTCGAGATCGATGATCGAGTATTCGCCCGGTGCGCCTTCACGCCAGCGTTTGGGCGGCGATATCTGCAACAGGCGTCCCGGCAGATAGCGCGCCTCGGTCAACAGGAACAGGCAGATCTGGGCCACATGTGTGCCGGTGGTGATCTGAATCAGGTAATTCTCGTCATCCGGCGCAAACGCGTAAGTGCGGCTGAAATCATAAAGCGCTTCATACACTGCCCCGAAGTCCCAGGGATCGCGCAGTTCCATGGGCACCAGGTTGACCGTGGTCTCAGGTGAGATTTGCCCAATATCCCTGACGACATCCATCGCCAGTCGCTTGTGCCGTGAGCCGTAGAACAGTTCCAGGCGGCTGACTATCAGGTCTTCGTGCTGGCACATGGCCACATTCGGACGCCAGCGGCTCCATCGGTCAGGCCCGCGGCCGGCATCAAGTGTTGTGCCCAGGAAGGCGAAAACTGTAACTGATTTGCTCATATCATTTACGATAGTAAGTTATATAATTGTATAATTCTAGCTATAAATTTCACTGCTAATGAATTTATTTAGATCTGGATGCGATACAAATTAATGTTTTAAAACAATAAGTTGTGATTTTTTCAATCGCTTGAACCGAAACTGGCACGCCTCTCGCAATAGCATTGGCAGGTCACCGCGAACGAGCCGGGACCCGGGGCCAGTCAACAGGGGCTGGCCCCGCCACCAGAGACCTGATTGAAGGAGTTGGACTATGGCCAACAAAGCCCTTTTCGGAACCGGACGCGGAGCCCGCGCCGCAGATGCCCTTAACCAGGCTGGCGGTGCCGCCTATCAACTTGAAGACGACCGCGCCCTGGCGCAGCTCGCTGTGACCGGTACCTTGAGCGACACCTATTACATGAACGCAGAAACACATCTGGATGATGTGCTGAAGATCGCCCGGCGTGCTGATCCGCAGATGTTGGCAAAGACGGCCATCTGGGCCCGGCGCGAAGGCTACATGAAGGACATGCCTGCGCTGTTGACGGCCGTGTTGTCGGTGCGGGCACCGGAATTGTTCCCGTCCGTCTTCACGCAGGTTGTCGACAATGGCCGGATGCTGCGCACCTTTGTCCAGATCATGCGGTCCGGGGCCATCGGACGCACATCGCTGGGTTCCATGCCCAAGCGCATGGTGCAGGCCTGGCTGAACACCGCGTCCGACAGGGCCTTGCTGGCTGCAAGTGTCGGCCAGGCGCCGTCGATTGCGGATGTGATCCGGATGGTTCATCCGAAGCCGGTATCGGCTGAGCGGGATGCGTTCTTTGCCTGGTTGATCGGCAAGCCGTGCGATATTGAACTGTTGCCGGACGCCGTGCGCCACTGGATGGCATTCAAGGCCGGCACCAAGGGGATTGCCGTTCCCGACGTGCCCTTCCAGATGCTGACCAGCCTGCCATTGACGGCAAAGCACTGGGCCAAGATTGCCGAGCGCGGCGGTTGGCAGATGGCGCGCATGAACCTGAATACGTTCCAGCGCCAGGGTGTGTTTGGCCTGACCGGCAAGGCACAGCGGATCGCGGAAAAGCTTGCTGACCGCGACGAGATCAAGCGGGCACTGGTGTTCCCGTACCAGTTGATGGTTGCCTGGATGCATGCCAATCCGGATCTGCCGGAGAGCATTCGCAATGCGCTTCAGGACGCCATGGAGATCGCCACGGCCAACGTGCCGAAGATCAAGGGCGTTGTGGCCGTTTGCCCGGATGTATCCGGGTCGATGAGCTGGTCGGCGACCGGTATGCGTAAGGGTGCGGAATCAAAGGTCCGCTGCATCGATGTGGCAGCCTTGACTACCGCATCGATCCTGCGAGCCAATCCGCAGGCGCATGTGCTGCCGTTCGATATCGATGTTGTTCGTCTCCGGTTGAACCCTCGGGATTCAATCATGACGAACGCGGAGAAGTTGGCATCCGTTGGCGGCGGCGGTACGGCCTGTTCGGCGCCGATTGCACGGTTGAACAAGATGCGTGCCCGGGTCGACATGGTTATCCTGGTCTCGGACAACGAGAGCTGGGCCGACCGTGGCTATGCCTGGGGTCGTGGAACACCTGTGATGAAGGAATGGATCAAGTTGAAGCGCCGTAACCCGGATGCCAAACTGGTTTGTCTCGACATCGCGCCCAACCAGACGACGCCTGCCCATGAACGGGCAGATGTCTTGAACATTGGCGGATTTTCGGATCGGGTTTTCGATCTGATCGCCGCCTTCTCGGAAGATCGACTTGGTCCGGATCACTGGATCAGCGAGATCGCGAAAGTGAGGTTGTAAAGAAAGTTCGGCGAATGCCGGTGGAACTACATCCATTGAAAGGTTTCACCAACTCGTTGTCGCCGATTCAACAATGGCCGGGGCGAATGCCTGCAGGACTACATCGTAGACGCGCCCGCTGACGCGGGTGGTAAGGAGTTCTGCTCCGAACCGTGAGGGTGCAAGTCCCTCCTCTGGTGGCTGAATTGCAACCGGAGTGGCGGAATACCTGTCTTGCTGATGTTTTGTCGCCCCGGCTCACATATTCAAAGATAACCCGGCGAATGCCGGCGGAACTACATCGACTGTTACTCGCGTGGTCGCGGGTTCGAATCCCGCCCGGGCCGTCAATCTCTCATGGCCCGGTAGCTCAGTGGTAGAGCACGGACGTTTCGCCATCCCTTGTCGCCGGGGACTAAACCAAACCGGTCAGGCTTGCCCAACAGGGGCGAGTCTGACCATGTTGTTATGAGGGTTTCGACCCCAATGAATGAAAGCCAATGTCTGCAAACAGTAAAACAGATCTGATCGAAATCGACGGCTCCTTCGGCGAAGGTGGCGGCCAGGTATTGCGTACGTCTTTGACGATGTCGGTTGCAACGCGAACCCCGGTGCGGATTTCCGCGATCCGGGCCGGCCGCCCCAAGCCGGGCCTGATGCGGCAGCACCTGACGTGCGTGCGCGCGGCTGCAGAAATCTCCGGGGCCGCAGTTACCGGCGATGAACTCGGATCCACGGAAATTCGGTTTACACCTCAAACGCTAGGTGCAGGCGATTATGAGTTTTCCATCGGTACGGCAGGCAGCTGCATGCTGGTGCTGCAGACCATCGTACCGGCGCTGTTGCGCGCTGACGGGCCGTCAACGATCATGCTTGAAGGCGGCACCCACAACCCTGCGGCACCACCGTGGGAGCTGATTGAACGCGCCTACTTGCCGGCGCTGGCTGAAATGGGATCCGAAGTGGCCGGGCGCCTTGAAAGCCATGGCTTCATGCCGGCAGGTGGTGGCCGTGTGGTCATCGAAGTCAAGCCGGGCATCAGCCAGGCTTTTGTCAAAACACGGCGGAAAGAAATTCGTAGTCAGCACAGCGAAGCTGTGTTTGCAAACCTCGATGTCGACATCGCCCGGCGGGAACTGGCCGTCATCGGTAAGCAGCTTTCCATTGGCGAAGACCGTTTGTTGCTGCGTGAAGTCAAATCGCAGGGGCCGGGCAATGCTGTCATCCTGACGATTGAGCATGATGCCGGCACTGAGGTGATTGCCGAGTTCGGCATGCGAGGTAAGTCGGCTGAAGTGGTTGCCCGCAGCGCCGCGCGTGAAGCGAAGGTTTTTCTGGGCACGGATGCGGTTATTGGACGCCATCTGGCTGACCAGTTGCTGGTGCCGATGACGTTGTGCGCAGGCGGCAGTTTCACCACCGTCAAACCCAGCCGTCACACGGTGACCAACGCTGAGATTATCAGAAAGTTCTGTCCCGATGGCATCGCGATAGAACGTATGAATGACAATGGGTCCGTCCAGCTTGTGAGCGTGACCCCGATGGACAAACAAGGAATTTCGACATGAGGCATCTCATTGTCACCCGCGGCGCCCCGGGTGCCGGAAAATCAACCTTTCTCGATGAGCAGGGGCTGACCCCCTATGTGGTGTCACCGGACAGTATCCGCCTGCAGTTCGGCGGTCTCGTCATGGCGCCTGACGGCAACATCGACGTCAGCCATGCCCATGAAAAACAGGTCTGGGCCAGGGTCCAGGAGATTCTCGATTTCCGGATGAGCCAGGGGCAGCTTGTGGTGCTGGATGCAACACACCAGCAGACCCGCGATTTCAACATGGCCGTAAAGTCGGCCGAGCGGCATCGCTATGAATGCTTCTGCATCGACTTCACCTCGGTGCCGGCGGACATCGCCCAACAGCGCAACCTGATGCGGCCGGACTGGAAAATTGTGCCGGCTGAAGTGATCGACCGGGCCTATGAGCGGTTTGCCAAGCACGCGGTTCCCAAAAAAATCACTGTCTGGGATCATGCGGAGTTTGGAACACAAGGAGTGCTGGACCGGCTGGAGCCCGAGATTGTTGATCTTTCACAGTATCGCCAGGTCGTTCATGTCGGCGATCTTCAGGGTTGCTACGCACCGGTGCAGGAACTGTTCGCGGACGGGATGAAGGATGATGTGTTTTACATCTTCATCGGCGACTTGCTCGATCGGGGTATCCAGAACGGGGAAGTGATCCGGTTTGCAATGGACCATATTGCCGGCAAGCCCAATGTACAGCTGCTGTGGGGCAACCACGAATATCACATTCACCGGTTCGCCCGTCGGCAGGATCCGGTGTCACGCGAGTTTCTATACAACACGCTGCCTCAGATACAGGCGGCAGGGTTCACTGTGCGTGACGCCAACCAACTGCTCAACGAGACGGTTGATGTCATGGCCTACACCTATCGTGGTTACAAGGTACTGGCCAGCCATGCCGGCATTGCCAGGGTGCCGGAACGATTGGCGATATTGCCGTCGCGTACCTTCTGGAACGGCACGGGCACATACGATGATCCGGTCGACAAGACGTTTTCGGCCAACATGGCAGGAGCCGGTTGGTTGCAGGTGCACGGCCACCGCAACTCGAAGAAATTGCCTGTCGAGGCGATGCCCGGGTCATTCAACCTGGAGGCGGAAATCGAGTTCGGCGGTCATCTGCGGGTCATGACATTGACCGGTGTGGACGGCGGTGCCGAGATCACGACCAGCGAGATCCGCAACACGGTGTTTCGCACAGAACGCGACAAGCGGCCGGACAAGCTGACAAAAGGTGATGTTGGAGAAACCGGGAAAATTTCCGAACTGTTGATGAAGCGGCTTGAGACGCACCCGCTTGTGCGGGTCAAGTCATTCGCTACCCGGCCGCATCTCAAGTCCATGAATTTTACCCACAAGGCGTTCTTCAGCGGCAAATGGGATGAGGTGAACATCATGGCGCGCGGCCTGTTCGTGGCCGATGATCGCCGGGTAGTGGCCCGGTCCTATCCGAAGTTCTTCAATCTGGAAGAGCGTGCAGAAACCCAGATGCGCAATCTGAAGCGGTCTTTGGTTTTCCCACTTAAGATGTGGGTCAAGGAAAACGGTTTTCTGGGCATTCTCGGCTGGGATCATCTGGCCGAGGATCCCGGACTGTTGTTTGCCTCCAAGAGCACACCGGAAGGTGATTTTGCCAGCTGGTTTCAGGAGATTTTTCGGGCCGATGCGGGTGAAGATGGTGTGGACCGGGCCGCAGACCTGGTGCGCAACCGCAATCTGTGCCTGATTTTCGAAGTCAATGATCCGGTGCGTGATCCGCACATGATTGCCTATGAGGCGCCCCATGTGGTTTTGCTTGATGCAGTGTTTCGGGAGGAAAAGTTCAAGAAGCTGAGTTACCTGGAATTGCAGCAGGTGGCGGCTGCCATTGGCGTGCGCGTCAAGGGGGCAGGACCAACCCTGTCGGACTGGAACCAGTTTGAAGGCTGGAACAAGTCCATCCAGGCGCAGGGGAGGTACTTCCAGTGGAACGGCAAGGACATTGAAGGCTTCGTGGCCGAGGATGCGGCAGGCTTCATGTTCAAGATCAAACTGAACTATTACAGCTTCTGGAAAGCCATGCGCACCCACAAGGACCGCATCAGGACAGCGCGCGAAAAGGAACGGCCCGCGCCGTTGCCACGCTTTGAAGACGAGGAAGCCCGGCGCTTCCACGACTGGCTTGCAACTCAGCCTACTGAACTGCTGGACAACGATATCATTTCATTGCGGACAGCTTACTTGAGTGATTTGGAAGGGTAAGAATTTGGATAACGTTCCCCTGTTTTATAACCTTGCAGCACACTCTGTCCGGAGAGATTGGAGAGGTGTGTTTGGTAGCTAACCTGCTGAGATTTGCAGCCCTGCAAATTGGCACATTGCTGATGTGTCTTCTGGTCAACCTGGCGGCGGTTGCCATCGGCAGTTTTGCTTGGAGCGTGTTTGATTACTTTCCAACCATGGGAGTTGGGTCAAATTTATCTCTCTTTGTGATGCTATATGCATTTTCTGAATTTTTCGAGTTCGAAAAATTTCCGAATTTAAACTTTGCTGCTAAGGAATTGTCGCGCCTTTTGCTGATCTTTTCCTGGTGCGTGTTGTATTTTTTCGTGTTTGATAACTTGCAGTTTGGAACCGTTGTGACCGGGGTGGATTATTTGGATTTCGCTGGCTTTTGGGCGTTGTTGTATGCGTTGTTCAGAGTTACTGCCCTGCTGGCAGAAAAGTATAGCTGACACCAGCAAAAGAGTGAGGGTGATTTCCCGCTGTGGAGACGCAAACGTGGCGTGGGTAAAATGCGTGGTGGTTATTCCTG
>CALHUA010000020.1 GCA_938039915.1 uncultured Anderseniella sp. | reverse complement strand
ATTGAACGCGGCAGCCGCTGCTGCGCCTGCGGTGCTGACACCGGAACAGGAAGCGTTTTACTCTTCGGTCAACGACCAGCTGGCCGACAAGGGTTTCCTGGTCACTACAAGTGACGATCTGATCAACTGGGCGCGTACCGGTTCGCTGATGTGGATGACCTTTGGTCTGGCATGCTGCGCCGTTGAGATGATGCAGGCGTCCATGCCGCGTTACGACGTTGAGCGCTTTGGCTTTGCACCGCGCGCCAGCCCGCGTCAGTCTGATGTCATGATCGTGGCGGGCACGCTGACCAACAAGATGGCGCCTGCATTGCGCAAGGTCTATGACCAGATGCCCGAGCCGCGGTATGTGATCTCCATGGGCTCATGTGCCAATGGCGGTGGCTACTATCATTATTCATATTCGGTCGTGCGCGGCTGTGATCGCATTGTGCCGGTGGACATTTACGTTCCCGGCTGTCCGCCGACTGCAGAAGCGCTGGTATATGGCATTCTGCAGCTGCAGAAAAAGATCCGCCGAACCGGCACGATAGAACGTTAGAGCCAGGCGCAAACACAATGGATGAAAATCTGATTGATCTTGGCGAGCATATCGCCTCCGAGCTGCAGGAACTGGGGGTAACCTATGCCATGGCCCATGACGAGCTGGTCCTGCACACCACTGGCGACAGGATAATCGATGTCCTGCGTTTCCTGCGCGATGACCCGAGTTGCCAGTTTGTCTGCTTCATCGATATCTGCGGGGTTGATTATCCGGCTCGCGAGCAGCGTTTTGATGTCGTGTATCATCTTCTCAGCCCGTATCAGAACACCCGTGTCCGGGTGAAAGTACAGACCGATGAGGATACACCGGTACCAAGTGCTGTAGAGGTGTTTCCGGCCGCCAACTGGTTCGAACGCGAAGCCTTTGACCTGTACGGCATCCTGTTTTCAGGTCACCCGGATCTGCGCCGTATCCTGACAGATTACGGATTTGCCGGGCACCCGTTGCGCAAGGACTTTCCGATGACCGGTCATGTCGAGGTGCGCTACGATGATGAGAAGAAAAAGGTTGTGTATGAGCCGGTGAAGCTGGTCCAGGAATTTCGCAACTTTGACTATCTCAGCCCGTGGGAAGGCACTGAATACGAGTTGCCCGGCGACGAGAAGGCGAAGAACTGATGGGCGAGGCACAAGTCAGGAACTTTCATATCAATTTTGGGCCGCAGCATCCTGCAGCCCACGGTGTTTTGCGCCTCGTGCTGGAGCTGGACGGTGAGGTAGTGGAGCGCGTTGATCCGCACATCGGCCTGTTGCATCGCGGCACCGAAAAACTGATCGAGGCCAAGACCTATCTGCAGGCGGTGCCGTATTTTGACCGCCTCGACTATGTCGCGCCGATGAACCAGGAGCATGCCTATGCCCTGGCCATCGAGAAACTGATGGGCATCACGGTTCCCATTCGCGGACAGCTCATTCGCGTTCTTTATTCCGAGATCGGCCGTATCCTGTCGCACCTGCTGAATGTCACCACCCAGGCCATGGATGTGGGCGCACTGACGCCGCCGCTGTGGGGCTTCGAAGAGCGCGAAAAGCTGATGGTGTTTTACGAGCGCGCGTCCGGCTCGCGCATGCATGCGGCCTTCGTTCGCCCGGGCGGGGTCCATCAGGATCTGCCGCAGGACCTGATCGACGACATTGACGGGTTTTGCGATTATCACCCCAAGGTGCTCGACGATATTGAAGGCCTGCTCACCGAAAACCGGATTTTCAAGCAGCGCAATGTCGATATTGGTGTCGTGACCCTGGAAGAGTGTTTTGCCTGGGGGTTCTCCGGCGTCATGGTGCGTGGTTCGGGGGCGGCGTGGGATCTGCGCAAGTCACAGCCTTATGAATGCTATGCCGATCTCGATTTTGACATTCCGATCGGCAAGAACGGTGACTGCTATGACCGCTATCTCATCCGTATGGAGGAGATGCGTCAGTCGCTGAAGATCATGAAGCAGTGCATCGTGATGTTGAACTCGCCAGAAGGACAGGGGCCTGTGTCGTCGATTGACGGCAAGGTGGTGCCGCCGTCACGCGGCGAGATGAAGCGGTCGATGGAAGCATTGATCCATCATTTCAAGCTGTATACCGAAGGCTTCAAGGTGCCCGAAGGCGATGTATATGCCTGCGTTGAAGCGCCCAAGGGCGAGTTTGGCGTGTACCTGGTGTCGGACGGGTCCAACAAACCATACCGCTGCAAACTGCGCGCACCGGGATTTGCGCATCTTCAGGCGATGGATTTCATATGCCGTGGTCACATGCTGGCAGATGTGTCGGCAGTGCTTGGTTCTCTCGATATTGTGTTTGGTGAGGTCGACCGGTGAGTGTACGTCGCTTGGCAGATGATAGTGTTCAGCCGAAGTCCTTCGCCTTCACGGCGAAGAATTTGAGCTGGGCCAAACAGACAATCAAAAAATATCCCAAGGACAAGCAGGTATCTGCGGTCATCCCGGTATTGTGGCGGGCGCAAGAACAGCATGACGGCTGGGTATCGCGGGCAGCCATGGAAGAGGTAGGCCGCATGCTCGACATGCCGTTTATCCGCGTCTACGAGATCGCCACTTTCTACACAATGTTCCAGCTCGCGCCGGTCGGCAAGAAGGCCCATGTTCAGGTGTGTGGCACAACGCCGTGCATGCTGCGCGGGTCGGAAGACCTGATGGCCGTATGCAAGCGCAAGATTGCCGAACAGCCGCACACATTGTCTGAGGACGGCAATTTTTCGTGGGAAGAAGTAGAGTGCCTGGGTGCATGTGTGAACGCACCGATGATCCAGATCTTCTCGGATACTTATGAAGATCTGTCGCCTGAAGCAATGGAAGAGTTGCTTGACAGGATTGCCAAGGGCCAGAAAATTAGACCTGGTCCGCAAGTTGACCGCGTCATGTCGGCGCCCGAAGGTGGCTTGACGTCGCTTAATAGCGAAGTCGTGCCTGCCAAAAAGACCACACCTAGAAAAGCAGTGGCGAAAGCAACAAAGAAGGCTGCCCCTGCGAAGGCCGCTCCTGCAAAGAAGGCGTCAGTCAAAGCTGCCCCTGCAAAAGCTGCAGTTGCAAAGAAGTCCGGTCCGGAGCGGTTGGCCAAACCCAAGGGCAAGGCCGACGATCTCAAGTTGATTTCAGGCGTAGGCCCGAAACTGGAGCAGACACTCAACAAACTGGGTTTCTGGCACTTTGCCCAGATCGCCAAGTGGACGAAAAAGGACATTGGCATTGTAGATGACGAGCTGTCCTTCAAGGGCCGCATCGACCGTGACGACTGGGTAAGGCAGGCCAAAGCCCTGGCCAAGGGCGGCGAAGCTGAATACATCAAGGTATTCGGCAAGAAGCCGAGGTAACAAAGACCATGCTGCAAGACAAAGACCGGATATTCACAAACCTCTACGGCCAGCACGATGTCGGCCTGAAGGGCGCCATGAAGCGCGGGGCGTGGGACGGTACCAAAGCCATGATCCAGCTCGGTCGTGACGGTGTCATCGATCAGGTCAAGGCATCCGGTCTTCGCGGTCGCGGCGGCGCAGGGTTTCCGACTGGCCTGAAATGGTCGTTCATGCCCAAGCAGTCAGATGGCAGGCCGCACTATCTGGTAGTCAATGCCGATGAATCAGAGCCCGGCACCTGTAAAGACCGCGAAATCATGCGCCATGATCCCCATACGCTGGTCGAGGGATGCCTGATTGCCGGCTTCGCCATGGGAGCGAATGTCGGCTACATCTATGTGCGTGGTGAATTCATTCGTGAACGCGAAGCCCTGCAGCGCGCCATCGACGAGGCCTATGACGCCAAGCTGATCGGCAAGAAAAACAAGCACGGCTGGGATTTTGATCTTTACGTCCATCATGGCGCCGGCGCCTACATCTGCGGTGAGGAAACCGCGCTGCTGGAAAGCCTGGAAGGCAAAAAGGGGCAGCCGCGGATGAAACCGCCGTTTCCGGCCAATGTCGGCCTCTACGGCGCCCCGACAACGGTCAATAATGTGGAGTCAATCGCCGTCGTGCCGACAATCCTGCGTCGTGGAGCGGACTGGTTTGCCGGTATCGGCAGACCGAACAATGTCGGTACCAAGCTGTTTTGCATTTCCGGGCACGTGAACAGGCCGTGCACGGTTGAAGAGGAAATGAGCATCCCGTTCCGCGAACTGATTGACCGGCATTGCGACGGCATCCGCGGCGGTTGGGATAACCTGAAAGCAGTTATCCCCGGTGGATCCTCGGTTCCATGCGTTCCGGGCGAGGACATTCGCGACTGTCACATGGATTTCGACAGTCTGCGCGAATTGAAGTCGGGACTGGGGACCGCAGCCGTCATCGTAATGGATAACTCCACCGACATGATCAAGGCGATTGCGCGGCTGGCCTATTTCTACAAGCACGAAAGCTGCGGCCAGTGCACACCGTGCCGGGAAGGAACCGGATGGATGTGGCGGGTGCTGACGCGCATGGTAGAAGGCCGCGCCGAAAAACGCGAAATTGACATGCTGCTTGATGTTTCCTACCAGATCGAAGGTCATACGATTTGCGCGTTGGGAGATGCTGCAGCATGGCCGGTGCAGGGTCTGATCCGGCATTTCCGGCACGAGATCGAAGCACGTATTGACGAATTTTCAGCACGACCTGACCCTGACGGGGCAGTGACGCGCGTGGCGGCGGAGTAGACCAGCATGCCTAAGCTCATAGTCGACGGACAAGAGATCGAGGTTGAAAACGGCACCACGCTGATCCAGGCGTGTGAAGCTGCCGGCGCCGAGATACCACGGTTTTGCTATCATGAGCGTCTGTCGATTGCCGGCAATTGCCGCATGTGCCTGGTGGAAGTCAAAGGCGCGCCGAAGCCGCAGGCCTCGTGTGCCATGTCGGTCAATGATCTGCGCCCCGGACCGGAAGGCCAGCCCCCTGAAGTACGCACCAATTCGCCACTGGTGAAAAAAGCCCGTGAAGGGGTGATGGAATTCCTGCTGATCAACCATCCGCTTGATTGCCCGATCTGTGATCAGGGCGGTGAATGCGACCTGCAGGACCAGGCCATGGCCTACGGTATCGACAAGAACCGCTTCGATGAGAACAAGCGGGCGGTTGAGGACAAGTATATCGGTCCGCTGGTGAAGACCACCATGACCCGCTGCATTCAGTGTACCCGCTGCGTGCGCTTTACGACCGAGGTTGCCGGCATCGAGGAACTCGGTGCCATTGGCCGTGGTGAAGACATGGAAATCACCACCTATCTCGAGCAGGCCATGACGTCGGAAATGCAGGGCAACGTGATCGACCTGTGTCCGGTCGGTGCATTGACGTCTGCTCCTTACGAATTCAAGGCGCGTCCCTGGGAATTGCGCAAGACGGAAACCGTTGACGTGATGGATGCGGTAGGGTCGGCCATCCGGGTTGATGCGCGCGGCCGTGAAGTCATGCGCGTATTGCCAAGGCTGAATGAGGAGATCAACGAGGAGTGGATTTCCGACAAGTCACGCTTCATCTGGGACGGGCTTCGCTCGCAGCGCCTCGACAAGCCTTACATTCGGGAGAACGGCAAGCTGCGCGCGGCAGGCTGGGACGAAGCATTTGACCTGATCGCCTCGAAGTTGAAGGCGTCGGGACCGGACAAGACCGCGGCGCTGATCGGTGACCTGTGCGCTACCGAAGAGGTTTTTGCACTGAAAAAACTGATGGAGGCTCTCGAGGTCAAGAACCTGGACTGCCGGGAAGCAGGCTCGCCATTGGGTGCAGAAGGCGGGCGCGCCGGGTATATTTTCAATTCGACGATTGCCGGTATCGAAGATGCCGATGCCATCATGCTGATCGGTACCAACCCACGTCTTGAAGCACCGGTGCTCAACGCCCGTATCCGCAAGCGCTATCTGTCCGGCGGCTGCACCATCGGTGTCATCGGTGAGCGTGCTGACCTGACATATCCTTACACCTATCTGGGTGACGGGCCGGCCGCACTTGCGGATTTGGCCAAGCACAAGAAATCCAAGGCAAAGCGTCCAATGTTCATCATAGGCCAGGGCGCCTTGTCCCGGCCGGATGGTGCTGCGGTGCTGGCAACTGCCAT
>CALHUA010000019.1 GCA_938039915.1 uncultured Anderseniella sp. | reverse complement strand
CAATCGACCGTCATCCGAATCTAGGGTCAGGGCCCATTAATCTTATGCAATTCTGTTTTAAAGAAAACAGTCGAATGATGTTGAAAAAGCGCAAGACAAGGCTTTGTGCCTTTTCGAGCATTTTTCGACTTCAGGCGGGTGTTTTCCTTCAAACCCGAAGGGCGGGGTCTATTTTGCCTCTGACATCGTTGAAAGGTCTTGAAAACCGAACGGTTTCTTTCGACCTTTCGCCTTGTCAGAGGCAAAATATCCTCCCGCAGAATGGATAAGATTAATGGGCCCTGACCCTAATGTGCCTCAACATCAACTGAAACCATTACAGCAACCAGAAATTCCTCAGGATACCGCCATGGCCACGTCTGCAAAACCGGAGAGATCTGCCCTGAACAGGGCCTTCGTGACCTATGGTCGCCGGTTCAGAAACCTGATCGCAGGCTTTCAATCACGACAATCACTCATCGGCGATACACCGGTTTTGGACACAGCGCATTTTCCTGAGTTCAAGGTGCTGGAGGAAAACTGGCTGGACGTGCTCAGTGAGATACAGGAAATCCTCAAATTCCGCGAACAGGTTCCGAAATTCCACGAAGTCTCCACGGATCAGAAGAAAATTTCCAAGGGCGATCAATGGCGCACGTTCTTTCTGTTCGGTTTCGGAACAAAGCTCGAGCGAAACTGCGCCAAGGCACCCAAAACGGCTGCAATGCTGGAGTCGATTCCCAATCTCCAGACCGCATGGTTTTCGATTCTTGCCCCTGGAGCCCACATCCCGCCGCACAAGGGCGTTACGAAAGGTATCGTCACCTGCCATATGGGATTGATCGTGCCGAAAGATCGGGAGAATTGCCGGTTACGAGTGGAAGACGAATACTGCACATGGCAGGAAGGCAAGATTTTCGTTTTTGACGATACTTACAGACATGAAGTGAGCAATAACACCGACGACGAACGGGTTGTCCTGCTTTGGCATGTGGACCGGCCGATGAAAACACCCGCCCGATTGCTGCACAAACTCTTTATCGCCGGTCTGAAGAAAAGTTCGTTTTTCAAAAGCCCGCAAAAAAACATGGCAACCTTTGAAGACCGTTTCGAGCAGGCAACCCGGGACGCAGCAGAGACCCTGGAAAAAATGAGTACCCGCGACTGACGCCGCAGATGGCAACAAGGTGGATGCACCATGGTTCGGACTGCACTAATCCTGCACAACATTCAGGTTATTGGTTGGATCAATCAAAAATAGCCGTGATCAATCGCCTGCGATCAATTCCGCACTTGCTCATACAGCAAGACGCCTCTAATCGTGGTGGCATGCGATCTCCACTGACACACATTAACAAGATGACGACGGTTGCCTGATGCTGAAACTTTTTCGAATTTTTGCATCTGCAAAAGGCACCAACCCATGGTTGGTCGTTACCTGTCTGGTCCTGGCTTCGGTGGCGGAGATCATGTCCATGAGCGCCATGTTGCCCGCCCTGCTGGCCGTGTCGGGAGAAAGCGGTGTTCTGCCACCTGCCTTCAAGGTTGTAATTGATACAACTCTGGCGGTAACCGGGCTGCCTGCAACCATCGGCGGATTTACCATCGCCGTTGTACTGATGCTTGTCCTGCGCACCATCTTGCTGGGTCTGGCCTTGACCTACGCAGGCTTTTCGATCGCGAATGTCTCGACCAGATTGCGTGAAGACCTTCTGAACGCCATGTTCGACACCAAATGGCGGTATTTCGTCGACCATCGCGCCGGACGAATCGCCAATACCATTTCCGTTGATGCCACGCGTGCAGGCCATGCCTATCTGGAATCTGCCAAGTTCGTCTCTGCGGTAATCCAGGGGATTGGCTACCTGGCCTTTGCAATGATGGCGTCTTTCAAGTTTGCAGTTGCCGGTGGCATCGCCGGCGCCATCATCGTACTCGGGATGGGCAAGTTGATTGCAGTAAGCCGCCGTGCCGGCAAACGGCAAACCAAATCAACCAGTCAACTGGTTACCCTCGTCGCGGATGCTTTGAACAATATCAAACCCATCAAGTCGATGGCACGAACGGTGCCGTTCATCGCCATGTTCGCCGCGAACCTTCAGGCACTCAACAAATCGATCAAGCTTCAGGTCCTGTCGAACCAGGGCCTGGACCGCGGCAATGACATTCTCGTAGCAGTGATGATCGGCGCCGGCTTTTTTCTGGCTGTCGGCGTGTGGGAAATAACACTTGCCAGCGTCACAGTGGTTGGCATTATCGCCTATCAATCCATATCCGTCGTGCGGCGCCTGCAAAGATTTCTGCAGCGCGGTGCGGAACTGGAGGCGTCCTATCACGCCGTGCACGAGATGTCGGCAAAATTGACGCGCGAAGCTGAACGTGCCGGCGGGGCGCAGGACATCACGCTGGACGACGGGTGCGCTTTCGATCATGTAACGTTTGCGCACGAAGACCGACCCACGGTTGAAAACGTTTCCCTGTTTATTCCGTCTGGCAAGATTACGGTGCTGCAGGGACCTTCCGGCGCCGGCAAGACAACCATCGTCGACCTGTTGCTTGGGCTGCATGAGCCGGCCTCCGGACATATCATGGTGGACAATCGGCCATTGGACCAACTGTCATTGAAGGCATGGCGCTCCCACATCGGTTACGTACCACAGGAATTGTCTTTGCTGCACGCAAGCCTGCGCGACAATATCGCGCTTGGAAACACCGCCCTGACCGATGAAGACATTACTGAAGCGCTGCGGCTGGCGGACGCGGAAGACTTCGTGAACAGTTTGCCGGACGGCCTGGATTCGAATGCCGGCGAAATGGGTGGCCGCCTGTCAGGCGGCCAACGCCAGCGCATCGCGCTTGCCCGTGCGCTGGTGGGCCGCCCCAAACTGTTGATACTTGATGAAGTTACCAGCGCGCTGGATCCTGAAACCGAGGCCAGCATTTGCAGCAATGCGCTTGATCTCGCCGGCGAGTTCACCATCATTGCCATCACCCACCGGCCGGCCTGGTCCAAGATCGCAGACCGCCTGTACAAGGTTGACAACGGCTCTGCGACGGAAATCAGGGCAACCGGAAAACGTCGCCGAAGGTCAGCAGAAACGCCTGCGCATGGATGAAGTTGAAATACGATTGGTCAACAGTCGGCGTGATCGGAAGGCGTTTATCCAGCTTCCGCATGCAGTCTTTGCCGATGATGCGGCCTGGATCGCCCCATTGAATTTCGAACGATCGCAACACATTTCTCCCAGACACAATCCGTATTTTCAACATGGCCGGGCGCAACTGTTTCTCGCCTTCAAGGGAGGTCAACCTGTTGGCCGCATTTCAGCACAGGTTGATGATCTCAGACTGGCACGGTACCACGATGCAACCGGCATGTTCGGTTTCCTGGACGCCTTCGATGACAGCGCTGTGTTTTCGGCCCTGTTCACGGCTGCGGAAAACTGGTTGAAGGCAGAAGGCATGACCCGTGCAATTGGCCCGTTCGGTTTTTCCATCAATGAAGAAACAGGATTGCTGGTGGAGGGATTTGAACATCCCCCGGCAGTCATGATGGGTCATGCTGCACCGTACTATCAGGTACATGTTGCGGCAGCCGGATACACCCCTGTAAAGGATGTGCTGGCCTATGATTTCGACAACTCGAAAGCACTGCCACGCGGACTGGCCGGCATGCTGGCCAAAGTGCGCGCAACCGGCGATCTTGAAGTCCGGCCACTAAGCAAGAAGAACCTGGACCGGGACCTGGCAATTCTGATTGATATTTTCAATGATGCCTGGTCGGACAACTGGGGATTCACACCGTTCAGCGAGGCGGAAATCAAGAAACTCGGCCAGGATCTGAAAATGCTGGTTGAAGAGCAGTTCATCTCCTTTGCGATCTACCAGGGTGAGCCTTGTGCGATGGCGATAACGCTTCCCGATATCAATCGCGCGGCCCGCGACCTGAATGGAAAACTGCTGCCGTTTGGCTGGATAAAACTGCTGTCGCGCCTGAAGTTTTCACCGCCCGAGGCGGTCCGTCTGCCCTTGATGGGGGTGCGCAAAAAATTTCATGGCACACCGGTTGGCTCTGCCCTCGCAATTTCGGTCATAGATGCTATCCGCACCTATCATGTCGGCAGGGGCACACGGCAAGCCGAGCTGTCGTGGATACTGGAAGACAATCTGCCGATGCGCCGGATGATAGAAGCGGTTGGCGGGCAAGCCTACAAGACCTACCGAATCTTTGAACGCAACATTGGCTGACGGACAATCTCGTGACTTTTCGTATTGCGCACATAACAGATGTTCACCTTGCTCCCTTACCACCGGTCAAGGCATCCGAAATGAGTTCGAAACGGATCGTGGGTTACAATTCCTGGATGTTTCGGCGCAAGGCCATTCATGATCCCGCTGTCGCTAGCGAGCTTGTTCGCGACATCAAGGCGGCTCAGCCCGACCATGTCATGGTGACCGGAGACCTTGTGAACCTGGCGTTACCCCGCGAATTCATCAATGGAGAGAGCTGGCTTCGAAACCTCGGTAAACCCGACTGGATATCGTTTGTTCCGGGCAATCACGACGCCTATGTGCCGGTCCAGTGGGACAAGGGTATGGGCTGTCTGGGCAACTACATGACCGGAGACCTGATGGTACCGGGAGCCGTCACCACGGCAGACATTGCCATGCCGTTTCCCTATGTGCGCCAGAGGCGCAATATCGCGCTCATTGGCGTATCAACTGCCGTCCCGACAAGGCCGGGTCGCGCCGCAGGCGTACTTGGAGAGGCACAGATTGATGCGCTAGCAGCAACTCTGAAAAACCTGCGCTCCAAGGGCTTTTACCGGATATTGATGATCCATCACCCGCCATTGCCCGGCATGGCCAGGCGGCGTAAGGCCCTGACCGACGCCATGGGCCTCAAGGAAATCCTGGAAGATCAGGGCTGTGATCTTGTTGTTCACGGTCACAACCACATCACAATGCGCAACACGCTGGCTTCAAGGCACGGGCCGGTACATATTCTCGGCATGCCGGCAGCCACATCAAATGGCGCCCGCAGCACAGAGCCGGCAGCCTGGAATGAATACCATGTCCGCCGCACATCGGGACGCTGGCAGTGCACCGTCAACACAAGGTGTTGGGACACGGAAAAGTGCAGCTTCGTGCCGCAAACAAGCTATAGTCTGGATTGACAATGTCGGTAAGGCGTTGTTTGAACTAGTGGAGCAAACGGGCCTGGCCATTCCGGCAGCAACAGAGGACGGCGCGCCGCCGAAAACAGTATTTTCCGGATTCCGATCATTGAGCGATACGTCATTCGCCAGGTATCAGTTCCATTGCTGACCGCACTGGGAGCCGGTTTGTCCGTGCTGTGTGCAGAACGCATTGTGCAGGTTCTGGATATCACGCTTGGCAATCGCAACTCCTTTGGCGTCGTTCTGGAACTGCTGGCCTACTGGATGCCGCACTATATCGGACTTGCCGCCCCTGTTGCTCTGTATCTTGGTCTTTTGTTCGGCTTCAACAAGATGTCGAAAGACTCCGAACTCGATGCTTTTCTGGCAGCCGGGGTCGGGCTCGGAAGACTGACCCGTCCGGTATGCATGATATCGGTTGTCCTTGCGGTTAATGCCGCCTTGATGTTTGGCTGGATACAGCCTTATTCGCTTTATGCCTATCGCGCTACGGTCTACACCCTGGCCAATGTCGACGTGTTCTACCTCGCTGAGGAGGGTGTTTTCATGCAAACCGGAAAACGCACCTTCATTCTTGACAAGCTTGAACGCCGCGACAACTCGTTCCAGCGAATTTTCATGTATGACGACAACGGCAAGAATGGGAGTGAAACCATCACCGCCCTGAACGGCAGACTGGTGGATGACCCGTCCAATGCCCGGCCTGTATTGCGGCTCGACGATGGTCATCGGATGGAAATGAAATCGAAGGATGCAACCGCTTCAGCGACCCCGCTGGAGCCCCCCGTTGTCGGCGATTTCAAATCAGCTGATGTTGCACTTGGAGAGTTGTCGAAAGAGGTTTACCGACCGCGCGGGCGCAATGAGCGCGAACTGACGCTGACGGAATTGTACATGCAATTGCAACGCGACGACTTGAACGACAGACGAACGAGACATCTGGAATCGCAATTCCATATCCGGCTGGCTTTGGTTGCACTTGTGCTGATCCTGCCATTTTTGGCGCTGCCCTATGCGATCGGTTCGCGCCGGGGTAACAGGGCGTACCGCTTTGCCGTAGCGCTGGTCCTGCTGGTCGCCTTCCATGAAGTGCTGCAACAGGGCCATCTGATAACCCGCGTGTCAGGCACCTCTGTCTGGTGGACCATATGGACACCGTTTTCACTGTTTGCCGGCTTTGCTTTCTGGCGATTTTACGTCACCTGTTACACCCTGCCCCGACCCTGGCTGGAACCGTTGATGGAGGACATCGCCGATATTATCAAAGCCGCCTGGCGCAAAATCAGGCCATTACCTGCCTCAGGTTCACTATGAAAACAATCGGCTGGCTGTTGTCAAAGATGATCTTGCTTCGGTTCGTTATGATCCTGTGCGGTATTTCCGTCTTCGTCGTTTCGCTGACCGTTGTGACCTACTCGGAAGAGATTCTGAAACGTGGTACGGGCGGGGCGTCACCCATAGCCGAGTATGCCCTGCTGCTCTTACCGGTGACGGCGTCAACCTTCATGGCCATTTCTGTATTGCTGGGCATCCTTTTGGCGCTAGTCGAGTTGTCTTATCGCAGCGAACTTACCGCCATCTGGGCAACCGGTCTTTCTCCGGTGCGAATTGTGTTCATGCTGTTTCCCCTGGCATTGATCATTGGCGGCATGACATTCCTGATTGCGGATCAGGGCGTACCGAGAGTGACACCCAAGCTGATCGACTGGGGCATTGGAGAATATGGCGGCAAGAAAGCCGGGGCCGGCAGCGGCAAGGCGATATGGATGCGGGCCGGCAATGATATCCTGCGCGCCTCGGGCGCAAATGCCGACGCAACTGAACTGACAGACATCATTATTTTCCGCCGCGGCCCCGACGGCAAATTGCTCGAGCAGATCAAGGCAGGCACGGCAACGCTGGTCAACCGGCGCTGGCAACTGGACGATGTGATTATCTATCACGCGGAAAACGTGAAACCCAACCGTATCAAGCAACTGGTGTATTCCGGCAATATGCGCCCGGCTCGCGAGGGAAAACGCTCCGGCGAACCGTCCGAGATGTCGACTGTTGACCTTGGATATTTCATTCGCAATGCGGGCTTCGGTATCAAGCCAGTGCATGTTTTCGAAACCTGGTGGCACCGGCGCATGTCGCTGCTGTTCACGCCATGGCTGATGATTGCCTTGTGCATCCCGCTGGCGGTTCAGTTCAAGCGCGGCGGCGCGGCAGGCCGCCTGTTCATGGTCGGCCTGGCGCTCGGGTTCACCTTCTCGATATTCGAAGGCATCGCCCTGACCATGGGAGAAGTGGGGTTCGTGCCGCCCTGGTTCGGCGCCTGGGCACCATTCCTGGTCTACGCCGCCATTGCCGGCGCCATGACGTTCAAGGCGGAAACGGTAAGTTGACGATTACGCCTGCGCCGCGCAAGCAGCCTTATGCAGACGCAGTCGCAAGCTGGTTGCCGGCCACCACCGTCGCAAAAAGTTCGATGATCCGGTCAATTTCGGCTTCGGTGTGTGCTGCGGATACCGAGCACCGCAACAGGCACAGTTTGCCGGGCGTGCCAGGCGGAAGGGCAATATTGACGTAGACACCGGCTGCCAGCAACTCGTTCCACATCACCAGCGTTGAGGGTTCATCAGCGCACTTGACCGCAATCACCGGGCTGACTTCATCACATCCCAGCTCAAGCCCGAGACCACGAAGTCCGTGAAACAGACGGGCTGAATTCGACTGCAGCCGGTCACGTCTTTCCGGTTCACGCGCCAGCACCTTCACTGCTGCAGTAGCAGTTGCAACTGAGGCCGGCGACGGCGATGCGGTGAACATATACGGCTTTGAGGAATAGCGAACCGTTTCGAACAGCGGATGATTTGAGGCGCCAAACCCGCCGATTGCACCAATCGACTTGGAAAACGTGCCGACGACAAAATCAGCCTCATGCATCAATCCGGCTTCATCAGCCAGGCCGCAGCCATTGGGTCCGAGAACGCCGAATGAATGAGCTTCATCGACCAGCAACTGAAATCCGTGCTTCTTCTTGACCTCAACAAAATCAGCCAGCGGCGCCCGATCGCCCAACATGGAGTAAATACCCTCCAGCACCACCAGATGCCCGCCGCCTGTATCACCCATGCGCGTCAGGCGCTTATCGAGGTCGGCAGCATCATTGTGCCTGAACCGCACGAGTTGCGCGCCGGACAAAGTGCATCCGTCATAAATCGAGGAGTGACTGTCGGCATCCAGAAAGATGGTGTCCTTGGGCCCGGCAAGACCTGCCATCATGCCGAGATTGGCCTGATAGCCGGTTGAGAACACGATGCAGTGCTTCATGCCCAGAAACCCGGCCAGTTCCCGTTCAAGTTCCTCATGGATGGCATAACTGCCATTGGCAATCCGCGAACCGGTCGTGCCGGTTCCATGCGCCGCCAGAGCCTTCTGGCCTGCCTCGATGCACGACGGCTCAAACGTCACGCCCATATAATTGTTGGTGCCGGCAAGAATGGTATCGCGCCCGTCAATCATCGCACGTGTCGGTGACAACAGTTTTTCGTTGACCGGACCAACCCGCGAGCCTGCTTCCGCCACCCGCTGCATCCGCTCCATAAGCGCTTTGTTCTTGTCGAGCAAATCAACCATCGTGCTGCCTCATATCAAAGGGATCAAGTTTTCTTGCGGGCCTGAACAACTGAGATCATGTCTTTCATGGTGTGCGTGTCCGACAACACATTCAGCGGGATATCCATGTCAAAATGATCTTCCACCTCCATAACGAAATCCATCACGGAAACAGAATCGATTGCCAGGTCTACTGCAATCTCGGTTTGCGGTTTCAATTCGACCTGCTTTTCATTGAACGGCTGTAAAAGCTCGCTCAACTTGTCGAAAATTTCCTGCTCGTCGTCCGTCATACCCTGTTATCTCCATCAACATTGTGCCGCTTTGTAGGCGTGTCTCATCTGTCAGGCAACCATCCGTGCGCCCTGTACCAGCGAAGGGTGTCGGCAAAGCCTTCAGTAAACTTCAGCCGGGGTTTCCAGTGGCCCGTTGCGTCCAGACGAACCCCGTTTATCACCCAGTCACGGTGATACAGTTCACGCGCTTTTCCGGCCGTCAGAATCTGGGCCTTGCCGGTCATTCTGGCTGCCATACCACCGGCAATTCCCGCCATCTGCACGATCAGGCGGGGTAACAGGTGAACCTGGGGGGTGAAACCGAGCGTATGCCCGGCAGCCCGCGCCACGTCACCCCAGTTGTATCCTGCCGGAGTTCCGTCATCTGCCTCATAGACCGTACCTGACTCCATAAACCCTTCTGCGGCCGCAACCAGTCCGTGCGCCAGGTCATCAACATGCAGCAGAGATATCCGCTGGTCGCGCGAACCGGTCAGAATCGCATGCCGCCTGGACAGTTGTTGCACCAGTGGCAACGTTGCACGGTCACCCGGTCCGTAAACTGCCGGCGGGCGGATGCATATCCATTCCATGTCCCCGGCTATACCTGCAACAATGGTTTCAGCTTCCGCCTTTGACGCACAATATGCAGACAGCGCCGGCTCTCTCGCAGCCAGCGACGACACATGCACAAACCTTTTCACCCCGGCATGCATTGCCGCTTCGACAACCGCACGGGTGCCTTGTGCATTCACCCGGGTGAATGCCGCCGCATCGACCGCCTTGATGGCCCCTGCCACATGCACAACCACATCTGCCTCACCAACCAGCCGGTCCAGAGCCTGCTTGTCGCCAAGCGCGCCTTCAACAACAACAGCGGAGGCTGGAAACGTCTCGCTCAATCGGGATCTGTCTCGGACCAGTGCGGTCACTTTGTGATCGCGCGCGGCAAGCTGACCCACCAGGTGTGAGCCCACAAATCCGGTAACGCCGGTGATCGCAATCCGAAGTGGTCCGGGATGCGCTTGTCGTGCAGGCATGACGTCGATCACTTAACAACAGATTATTCGGTAAAGCTCTGCCAGGTTGGCCACAGACGAGCTCGAATCTATTCGGCTGCCACGGACATGGCGCTGTCCATATCGCTGAAATCATTCACGATTTCAACGATATCACCATTGCCAAACATGGTTTTCGCACCAGAACGTGAAAGTTTTCCAGACGATGTGAAAGGCAATG
>CALHUA010000018.1 GCA_938039915.1 uncultured Anderseniella sp. | reverse complement strand
TCTGGTTAAGCCTCCGGTAATCACACCGGCATTTAACTCAAAACAGCAACGTTTCCGCAACCAGACACGCGTATCAATGATCCCTACAAAGATATGTCTTTGCATTTTATTGCGAAAGGCTGTCAGGACCTTGCAGGGCTTGCCCCCTGACTGACGGGTCGTGAAGGGGAATTTAAGTGCTGGCTCTGCGTAAATCCGTGCCCGCGTTCGTGGTGTTTTTTCTGGTCGTCGCTGCCACTATCGGCATCGGCGTTCATCAGGCCGTGGGTTTCGCTGTCAGCAACGCCGTGCATCGCGACGGTGAAGTCAGATTGCGGCAATGGGCGGGGTACATCAACACTCACCTGCCGGACCTTGAAGAGATCGTGGCAACAGGCAGACTGACACCTGAACAGGTGCACAAGCTGGAAGTCATGCGTGACGTCGGTAACGTCTTCCGGTTCAGGTTGTTCGGACCCGATGGCAAGCTGATCCTGGTGTCCGACAAAACAACCACTCGCAGCAACGGAGATTCCGTTGGCGGCATCAATCTACAAGCCCGTACAGCATTCCAGTCAGGCGAAAGCCAAATTTCTGTCAAGAACGGTGAAGGTGAGACAGGCAGGCCCGACGTCTATGTCCAGTCATATGTTCGCGCCCATGGCGCCAATGGTCAGCCGATTGGTGTTTTTGAAATCTTCGTGGATCAAACCAAAATGGCCACCTTCCTGAAAGCGATTTTCGGTTGGGCGGCTGCCGGCCTGGCTCTGCTGGGCTCGCTAGCCTATCTGATCCCCGCCTTTGCATTCCTGCAGAGAAACGCCGACGCGACACGCGCAGAAGACCAGATATCCTACCTGACCGAATTCGATCCGCTGACGTCACTCATGAGCCGACGCTCATTTACCCAGCAACTGGATCAGGCACTGGCCCGGCCATATGCATACCTGACTACAGATGCGATCCTCTTCATCGATATCGACGATTTCAAGTCGATCAACGATGAATACGGCCATGAAGGTGGAGATCAGTTCATTGTTCACGTCGCCAATGCCATCAAGTCCCAGATACAGGGGCATGGATACGCAGCCCGGTTCGGTGGTGATGAATTCACGGTCTGCCTGCCTGGCATAACGCAATCCAGTCTCAAGAAAATCTGTGAAAGGATTTTGGCAGCGGCGAGAAAGCCCGCCTTGTGCGGCTACCAGCTCATCAATGGCGAGATCAGCATCGGTGTCCACTTGAGTCATAAAACGGCGACGTCCGCAGAACTGCTGAGAGCCGCCGACATCGCCCTCTACAATGCCAAGAACTCCGGCAAGAACCGGTTTGTGGTGTTCAATGAGAAGATGGCGCATCAGCTCAATGCACGCCGCGAACTGGAGCGCCGCTTGCATGACGCCTACGAGAACAAGGAATTCAAACTGAACTACCAGCCGATCATGGATAGCAAGACTCCGAAAATTGTCGGTTTTGAAGCTTTGCTCCGGCTGCCCGACGGGAATGGCGGCTACATCCCTCCCGACGAGTTCATTCCCGTTACAGAATCTATCGGCCTGATCGGCCCGATAAGCAAATGGGCCATGCATGAAGCGCTGACCACCGCAAAGACGTGGCCCGGCGAATTGTTCATCGCGATCAATCTGTCACCGCGCCAGTTCGAGGATGGTAATCTGGTGGCCACAATCAAGTCGGCAATTGAGCAGACAGGCTTTCCGTCCCATCGCCTCGAACTTGAAGTCACCGAGAGCCTGTTCCTGGGCAACACCGAAGCGGTCGAAGTTCAGATAAAGGAATTGAAAGCCCTCGGTGTCTCGATCGCACTTGATGATTTCGGCACCGGCTATTCGAGTATCGGCTATCTCATTCGCTATGGTTTCAACAAATTGAAAATCGATCGTTCGTTTCTGGTTGCCCATGACAAGGATCCCGACAGGCTGCACGGCGTGCTGGAGACTATCGTGTCGCTTGGCCACAGACTGGGCATGCGCGTAACGGCCGAAGGCATCGAAACAGCGGAACAGGCCAGGATGCTCGGCGAACTGAAGTGCGATCAGTTCCAGGGATTTTACTTCGGCAAGCCCATGGACTGCGACAATGTTGCAATCACCCTGTTGCGTTCAACCGCAGATACCATGGCAGAAGTAAAACAATTGGCTTCAGGCGTCATCGCCGGACAATCCAGGAAGACCGGCAACTAAAATTCAGGCGTTGTACCAACTCAAGTGGTTGTTAAATACCGCGATCGGCCGCAATCTTCCTGCGGTGTTGTGATGGCGACAGGCCGTATCTCGTTCTGTAAGCCCTCGAAAACTGGGCAATTGATGCAAAGCCCGAAGCCAATCCGGCATCGCGCACGCTCAGGCGGGAATACATCAACAGATGCTCGGCTCTCTCAAGCCTCAAAGACAGGTAAAACCGCATGGGCGGCATGCCGAGCAAGCGCTTGAACCGTCGCTCGAGCTGGCGTGGCGACACCCCTGCAGCATCAGCCACATCTTCCAGCCGCAAGGTGTCTTCGAGATGGTTTTCCATGGCAGAGATGGCGGCCAGCAAGGCATCATCATCAACGCCATATCGGGTCCGGGCCGGAATGCGTGTTCCACCCGGTGCGTCCGCGTGACGGGCATGAACCAGGGTATCTGCGACCCTGGTCGCCAGCTCGCGTCCGTGCAGCGATCCGATCCATGTGAGCATCATGTCCAGTGGTGCTGTACCGCCTGAAGATGTCATACGCGGTCCGTCAATTTCAAACAGCGCATCGCTGACCGACACACGAGGATAATCCTCGCGCATGGCGCTCAGTGTTTCCCAGTGGCAGGTTGCCCGCCTGCCGTTGAGAACGCCAGCCTCGGCCAGCACGATGGAGCCCGTATCCAGGCCACCGAGCCAGACGCCGGCAGCGTCGAGCCTGCGCAGACCTGAGCGCAGGTTCGCGCTGATCGCGTACTGGTGATCATAGCTTGAGCAAACCATCACCAGGTTGGGTCTCGACATCGCAGGCAACGCTGCCGACACTGACACCGGAATACCGTTGGACGCCGTAACCGCCTCGCCGTCCGGCGATGCAAACCGCCAGGCGAACAACTCGCCTGCAAACCTGTTGGCCACCCGTAGCGGTTCCAGCGCCGAGTAAAGCGCAATCATGGAAAAGTTCGGAAGCAGCAGAAACACGATATCAAGCGGCGCACGCATCAACGGTTTTTCTCAAATATTTGTCGTTTTTCCTCAAATAGAAGATTGATCGCCAGATAGACTTCCTGTCAACCGAAAACTCGAGGGAGACGCTCCATGAACCCCAAGGTCATCATCACATGTGCCGTCACAGGCGCAGGCGACACGGTCGGCAAGCACCCCGCCATCCCTGTAACCCCCGAACAGATCGCCACCTCGGCCCTGGAGGCGGCATCGGCCGGCGCCGCCATCGTCCATTGCCACGTGCGTGACCCGGAAACCGGCAAGGGCGTTCGCAATGTCGACTACTACCGTGAAGTCATGGAGCGCATTCGGTCCAAAAACACCGAGGTCATCATCAACCTGACTGCCGGCATGGGGGGTGACCTGATGATCGGCGACGGAGAAAGCCCGCGCAACTTTGATGAAGACAACACCGATCTGGTCGGTCCGGTCGAGCGCCTGCTGCATGTCGCCGACCTGCGCCCGGAAATCTGCACCCTGGATTGTGGTTCACTGAACTTTGGCGACACCAATTCAATTGTCGTTCAGACGCCGGTGCAACTGCGCGAACAGGCCCGGCTGATCCAGTCATATGGCGTCAAACCGGAGATGGAAATCTTCGATTCAGGCAATCTCTGGTTTGCCAAGCAACTTGTCTCTGAAGGCCTGGTTTCCGGCATTCCCATGTTCCAGCTGTGCCTCGGCATTCCCTGGGGAGCGCCGGTCAACACCGAGACCATGACCTATATGGTGTCGCAACTGCCTGACGAGTGCGTCTGGGCAGGCTTCGGCATCGGCCGCTGGCAGATGCCCATGGTGGCACAGGCCATGATCCTGGGCGGTCACGTCCGGGTTGGACTGGAAGACAACCTCTATCTCGACAAGGGCGTCTATGCCTCCAACGGTTCGCTGACCCAGCGCGCAACTGAAATCATCCGCCTGCTGGGCGCACAGGTGGCCACCCCGGCAGAGGCCCGTGCCACGCTGGGCCTTGCATCATGACCGGCATCAAGACCCTGGGAATCGCAGGGTCGGGCGTCATTGGCGCCGGCTGGGCAGCCCGAGCCATGGCGCACGGCATTGATATCATCGCCTATGATCCGTTTCCTGACTCAGAACAGGCAATGCGCGACAAGGTTGAGCGCGCCTGGCCCTCCATGATCAAGCTGATGGGTGGCAAGCCAGACGCCACAGGCACCCTCACCTTCACAACCGACTTGAAGAAAATGTGCCAGTCCGCTGACTGGATTCAGGAAGCAGCACCGGAGCGCGAAGACCTGAAGATCTCTCTGTATGAACAAATGGATGATTTCGCCGACCCCTCGGTTGTCATTGCCTCGTCATCGTCCGGCTTTCTACCGACCCGCCTGCAGTCGAAGTGCCGACATCCCGAACGCGTCATCATCGGTCATCCATTTTACCCGGTGTACCTGCTGCCGCTGGTGGAAACGGTGGCCGGGGAGACCTCCTCGCCTGAGACAATGGACCGCGCGGATGCATTCTATCGCAGCATCGGCATGTTCCCGCTGCGTTTGAAGAAGGAAATCGACGGCTATATCTGCGACCGACTACAGGAAGCAATGTGGCGCGAGGCGCTGAATGTGCTCGATCTGGGTATCGGCACCACGGAGGACATAGACCGGGCGATTATCTATTCCGCAGGCCTGCGCTGGTCCATCATGGGCTCGTTCCTGCACTATCATACAGCAGGCGGCGACGGCGGCATGCGCTCGTTCATGACCCAGTTCGACCCGTCTCTCGAATTGCCGTGGACGGATCTGAAATTCCCAAAGTGGTCCGACGAGCTTACCGACAAGCTGATCGGCGGGTGCGAGGCGCAGGCTGAAGGAAAAACCATCGCCGAATGGGAAAACAAGCGCAACGACGTGCTGGTCGACATCATGCATGTGCTCAAAAAGCACAACATCGGTGTTGGTGAAGTGCTGAACGGGAAAGTGTGATGGCAGCACGGCGCATCATCGTCACTGCGGCAGGCACGGGCATAGGCCGGGAAATTGCGTCCCGTTTCGCCGGTGAAGGCGCACAGGTTCATGTCTGTGATCTGGACGGCCACGGGCTGGATCAACTCACGTCACAGCATCCGAATATCAGCGCTGCCAGGGTTGACGTCGCCGACGAAGCCGCTGTCGATGCCTGGTTGCATGATGCCCTCACTGCCCTCAATGGCTGCGACGTGCTGGTCAACAATGCCGGCATATCCGGTCCCACCGGCACAGTGGAAGAGATGACGCTTGACGCATGGCGGCAATGTCTCGCCGTCAATCTTGATGCGCAAATGCTCACCTGCCGCCGGGTCGTGCCGGTCATGAAGGCTCAAAGGGCCGGTTGCATCATCAACATGTCGTCCACCTCCGGCCTGTTCGGCTGTCCGTTCCGCACGCCCTATTCGGCAGCAAAATGGGCCGTCATAGGGTTCACAAAATCAGTGGCAGTGGAAACCGGCCCATTCAACATCCGCTGCAACGCAATCTGTCCGGGGTCTGTGGACGGCGACCGCATGGACCGGGTGATCGCGGCAGAAGCTGCAAAGACCGGTAAGTCACAACAAGAGGTGCGTACCGAATATGCGTCCGGCACATCCATGCGCCGGTTCGCGAAAGCGTCCGAAATTGCCGATCTGTGCCAGTACCTGGCGTCCGACACGGCCAAATTCATATCCGGTCAGGCCATACCGGTGGACGGCCACACCGAAACCTACCACTCGGAGTAAGTGTCATGGACTTCAACCTCACCGAAGAACAGCGCATGATCGTGGAGACCACGCGGGCATTCGTGGAAAACGAACTGTATCCGCATGAGGCAGAGGTGGAACGCACCGGCGAGCTTCGCCGTGAGGTATACGAGGAACTGAAAGCCAAGGCCATTGAGGCCGGTCTGTATGCGGCCAACATGCCGGAAGAAGTCGGCGGCGCCGGCCTCGATACCCAATCCTGGGTGCTGTATGAAAAAGAACTCGGCCGCACCAATTACGCGCTGCACTGGAACTGCGTGGCCCGGCCCTCAAACATACTGATGGCATGCAATGACGAGCAGCGCGAGCGCTACACCCTGCCCTGTGTACGTGGTGAAAAGATCGACTGCATGGCCATGACCGAGCCCGGAGCCGGGTCTGACCTGCGCGGTATGAAGGCGTCAGCCGTGCGCGATGGCGATGACTGGATCATCAACGGCACAAAACACTTCATCTCTCATGCCGATGTTGCTGATTTCGTTATCGTTTATGCCGCCAGCGGCGAGGAAGACACGCCGCGCGGCAAGAAAAAACTGATCACCTCCTTCATTGTCGACATGGGCACCGCAGGATTCACGGTGCGCGACGGCTATCGCAATGTCTCGCACCGCGGTTACACCAACTCCATATTGGAGTTTGACGACTGCCGGGTGCCGGACGCGCAGCGCCTTGGTGATATTCACAAGGGTTTCGAGGTTGCCAATGACTGGCTTGGGGCCACCCGCCTGCAGGTTGCAGCCACCTGCCTGGGCCGTGCCGAACGCGCCTTCGAGCATGCCCTGCAATGGTCGGTGGACCGCCAGCAGTTCGGCCAGCAGATATCCAAGTTCCAGGGCGTATCGTTCAAGCTCGCCGACATGGCGCTGGATCTGAAAGCGGCAAACCTGCTCACCATGGAAGCCGCCTGGAAGTACGACCAGGGCACTGTGACCGATGCCGACATGGCCATGGCCAAGCTCAAGGCATCGGAAATGCTGGCCTTCGTCGCCGATGAAGCTATCCAGATACATGGCGGCATGGGCGTCATGGACGAATTGCCACTGGAACGCATCTGGCGCGATGCCCGCATTGAGCGCATCTGGGAAGGGACCTCGGAAATTCAGCGCCACATCATTTCGCGCGAACTGCTGCGCCCGCTCGGTGGATAGACAGCCGATGAGCACCCGGTCCCTGCACCGCCTGCTGTCTCCACGCTCGGTTGCCGTCGTCGGCGGCCGGGTCGCGGAAAGCGTGGCCGGCGAATTGCTCAAGCTGGGTTTCACCGGTGATGTATGGCCGATAAACCCTAAGCGTGACACCATGGCCGGACTGGCCTGTTTTTCCAGCCTGGACGACCTGCCCGGGGCACCTGACGCAGCATATATCGGCGTGTCACGTGAGGCTGCGATTGAGACTGTGCGCTCGCTGTCCGGCATGGGGGCAGGTGGTGCCATATGCCATGCAGCCGGGTTCTCCGAACTGGGCGATGGCGGCACCCCGCTCAATGATGCGCTGATTGCGGCAGCCGGTGACATGCCGGTCATCGGGCCCAACTGCTGGGGTGTGCTGAACCTGCTCGACCGCACCGCCTTGTGGCCGGATTACCATGGTTGCGAGCCGGTCGAACGAGGTGTCGCCATCCTGTCTCAGTCCGGCAACATGGCGATCAACTTCACCATGCAGGCCCGTGCACTGCCCATCGCGATGGTTATCACGGTCGGCAATCAGACCGTCACGGACATCAATGACATGATCGAGACGCTGCTCGACGATGAACGCATTACCGCAATCGGTATCCACACCGAAGGTATTGCCGACGTGGCACGGTTCTCCAGAATTGCCTGCGCGGCGCATGCAAAGGGCAAACCCATTGTCGCCCTGAAAACCGGGGCATCGGAAAAAGGCGCGCGCGCCACCGTGAGCCACACCGCGACACTGGCAGGCAGCGACCAGTTCTACGATGCGCTGTTTGCCCGCACCGGCGTTGCCCGGGTGCATTCGGTGCC
>CALHUA010000017.1 GCA_938039915.1 uncultured Anderseniella sp. | reverse complement strand
GAATACGGGGTCGCCGGTGCCGTCGGTTTTCAAGGGTGCTTCGCCGGCGGCGGACGGCGCGATAATGCCGTCATAGTCGTGGAAAAACTCTTCAAAATATTCTTCGGCGCCGGCCACCATGGCGAGTGCTTCAGCGTACTGCGCGTCCGAGTATCCCCGGCCACGTTCCACAACAGGCTTCAGCGTATCGCTGATCACATCCCAGTGCCGGTCGAAGTCGTCAGCCAGGTGGTGTGCGATTTCATATTCGTGAACAGTCTTTTGATGATCCACCAGGGCGGCGACGGATTTCGGCGCCTCTATCCGCTCCACGCGGTCGCCCAAGGCGGCCAATATGTCTTCAAGGCCACTTCGCGCCTCGTCGGTGAGGCGGTCGTGGAACGGCATGTCCAGCCAGACCAGATCAGGCTCCACCAGCGGCTGGCGGGAAAGGCCGGCTGTGGCTGATGGCAGGGGACGCGGCAGGCCTGCCGGGTCGCGCGGATCGTAGCCGGACAGGGCATCTGCCAGCAGGGAGACATCTTCCAGCGAGCGGCCGAACACGCCAACCTGATCGAGGGTAACGGAGGTCTGCAGCACACCGGTGCGCGAGATCATCCCGCGGGTGGGCTTGAACCCGAAAATGCCACAGAACGAGGCGGGTCTGATTGTTGATCCGTTTGTCTGGCTGCCGATGGCCAGCGGCACATGACCGGCGGCAACGGCAGCGGCCGAACCGCTGGACGAGCCGCCCGGCGTGTGGGCGTGATTGTGGGGGTTCGAGGTGTGGGCCGGATTCAGGAAGGCAAACTCCGTGGTGACCGTCTTTCCCATGATGACCGCGCCCGCCTCGCGCAGTTTCGCGGTTACCTGACAATCGATCTCGGCAACTGTGCCCTTGCGGGCAGGACTGCCGCATTCAGTCGGCATGTCCTTGACGTCGAATATGTCTTTCAACCCCACAGGTACGCCGTGCAGCGGGCCGAGCGTCCGGCCTTTGCGGCGCAGGTCATCCAGGCTGCGGGCCTGGGCCAGCGCGCCTTCGATGTCGAGATGCACCCAGGCGCCAATGCCGGTGTCGGTTTCGGCAATCCGGTCCAGGCAGGCCCGCACCAGTTGTTCCGACGTGATCAGGCCATCGGCGATCTGCCGCCTGGCTTCACTGGCTGTCAGTTGACACAACATTTCCGGCATGAGGCCTTTCAGGATTTATTTCTGGTATGGGCCGAACAGGTAGTCAGGGAACCACAGGGCTATGCCCGGGAACTGGTACATCAGGACCATGGTGAAAATCACAATGCCCAGATACGGAATGATGCCGCGGAAAATCTGCATCAGCTCGATCTGGCCCTTGAGCACCCCTTTCAGATAGTAGGCCGACATGGCCATGGGCGGGGTCAGGAACGAGGTCTGCAGGTTCAGCGCAACCAGCATGGCGAAGAAGTATGGATTGACCCCGAACTGGTCGAGCAAGGGCAGAAATATCGGCACGAAGATGATGACGATTTCAGACCATTCCAGCGGCCAGCCCAGCAGGAAGATGATGGCCTGCGCCATCACCAGGAACTGCCATGGCGCCAGGTCGAACGAGGCGACCCACTGGGCAATCAGGTCGTGACCGCCCAGATACGAAAATACTGATGCAAATGTCCATGAACCGACAAACAGCCAGCACACCATGGCGGTCGCCTTGGCTGTGAGGTAAACCGATTGCTTGACCATCGACCAGCTGAGTGCACCGTAGATCAGCGCCAGCACCAGGCCACCGAGTGAGCCCATGGCGGCGGCTTCGGCCGGTGTTGCCAGGCCGCCCAGAATGGAGCCCAGTACCATCATGATCAGCACGGTCAGGGGCACAAATGAAATCAACAGGCTCAGGTAAATCTCACGGGCGGGCGGTACATCTTCCTGCTTCGGTTTGGGGGCTATGCCCGGATTGATGGCCACCCGGATGATCACGTAGACGATATAGAACCCGGCCAGCATGAGCCCCGGAAAGACCGCTGCCGCATAGAGCCTGAGCGGTGACAGTTCAGCGATTGCCGCATACACGATCAGCATGATGGACGGCGGGATCAGGATGCCGAGTGTGCCGCCTGCACAAATGACGCCCGAGGCAAATTCCTTGTTGTAGTTTGCGTTGGCCATGGCCGGAAACGCCAAAAGGCCCATCAGGGTCACTACTGCGCCGACGATGCCTGTTGCGGTGGAAAACACCGCGCAGGTGATAAGCGCGGCAATGGCCATGGACCCGGGCAGGTTTCTGGCCGCCATCTGCAGCGAGTGGAACAGCTTGCTGACGATATTGGCGCGCTCCACCACATAGCCCATGAACAGGAACAGGGGGATGGCGACGAGAGTATCGTTTTCCATCACAGAATAGGTGTTCTGGTTCAAAAGGTAGAAAATCTGGTTCTGGAAGAAGTCGCCGAACGTGGTGATCGCATCGGCCTTGTAGTAGGCGTAATAGCCAAAGCCGACACCCATGGCTATCAGGGTGAACGCGATCGGAAAGCCCAGCAGCACCAGAACGATGAACAGGGACAGCATGAGGATGGCGACTTCAGGGTTCGTCATTTTCTATTGAACTCCAGCGGCAACAGCGCGAGTAAAAGTTGTTTGATCAGGATTTGTCGGCGACCGGGTCGGGTGCTGCTAGCAGGTCTTCGGTCTCGCGCACGTCTTCCAGCCGTTCCAGCCATACGCCTTCGCGCATGGCCTTCCAGCAGCGCAATATCTCCGCGATGCCCTGAATGATCATCAGGAATCCGGCCAGCGGAATGAGCGTCTTGAAGAAGTAGATCTGAATGCGGGCAGGGGAGTTCCAGCTGACTTCCAGATAGCGCCAGCTGTCCTTGGCGATTTCCGCACCGAACCAGAACAGGGCCAGCATGCCGGGGAAAAAGAAGGTGACATACAGTATGAAGTCCAGTGTCGCCTGGGTCTTTACCGGCAAGAGGCGGTACAGGACGTCGCCGCGTACATGGGTGTCCTGGGCCAGTGCATAGGGACCTGCCATCAGGAACAGGGCGCCATACATCTGCACCATCATGTCGAATGCCCAGACCGTCGGTGAGTTCAGCACATAGCGCACGAACACTTCGTAAGACACCGAGAATGTCAGGATCAGGATGCACCAGCCAAAGGCACGGCCGACCCAGATGCTCAGGCTTTCGATGGTGTGAATGATGGTTATCACAGGTTCGCCTCCCTACAGCGT
This sequence comes from uncultured Anderseniella sp., assembly GCA_938039915.1. Classification (GTDB taxonomy): domain Bacteria; phylum Pseudomonadota; class Alphaproteobacteria; order Rhizobiales; family Aestuariivirgaceae; genus Anderseniella. Next base: position 13,114 of record CALHUA010000017.1, on the reverse strand, counting down.
TGCAGGCCCTGACAATATCAGAACCGCGCTCCCAGTATTGTTTTTCGCATTTGCCACAGGACCCGGTACCCACTTTTCCGGGAACTGCCATGTGCAGATTGTTGAATTTGCAGAACCGGTTGCCGGATCCCTGCAGATTTCAAACGGCCAAGATGTTCCCCCCGCACCTTTTCAGGGATGCGGGGGGACAAGTTGTGATCAGCTGAAGTGATGCTTGTATGCCAGCTTGTAGTCAGGCTGGTTCAGGTTCAGGTAATTCATCACGTTCTTGGCGTATGCCTTCTGCGATTCAATGACCTTGGCAAAGAACGGATCTTCCTTGGAAATGCGGTCAACCACGATATCCCAGGCTTTCAACTGCTCCGCCATCACCGAGTCCGGGGTGCGGTAGACATTCACACCCTGATCATCACGCAGTTTCACCAGGTCATCTGCATAACGCTTGGTGTTGTTCCAGTAGAAGTTGGAGTTTTCAGCTTCCGAAGCATGCTTCAGAATAGCCTTCAACTCATCCGGCAGGCCTTCGAACATCTTCTTGTTGAAGGTCACCTCGAAGAACTCCTGGCTCTGATGGAAGCTGGCCAGGTGGTAGTGCTTGGACACATCCTGCATGCCGAAGTCACGGTCAGAGGTCGGGTTGTTGAACTCGGCCGCATCGATCAGGCCGGACTTCATCGCCGGCTGGATTTCACCGCCGGGCAACTGCACCACCGACATGCCCATTTCGAGCAGGACGTCGGCCGCCAGGCCAACCGTGCGGTATTTCAGACCCTTCATCTGGGAAGCGTCCTTGATTTCTTCCTTGAACCAGCCGAGCGGCTGGGCCGGCATGGCCGAGTTGAAGAACGATACGACGTTCAGGCCAAGCGAACCCATGAGCTCGTCGAACAGTTCCTGGCCGCCGCCGTAATGGACCCAGCCAAGCACTTCCTGAGACGACCAGCCGAAGCACGGGCCGGTGCCGAACAGGGATGCGGACTTGGACTTGGAATACCAGTAGGCAGGCACGTAGTGGGCAGCATCAAGCACGCCGCGGTGTACCGCGTCCTGCATCTGGCTGGTCTTCACCACCGAATTCACCGGTAAGAGGTCGATTTTCAGGTCCTTGGCGGCCATCGCGTTGACGCGATTGACGTAGGACTGTGCATTTTCAAGGAAAATACCACCGCCCCATGCGGCCTGCATCTTGATTACCTTTGGGTCCGCGCGCGCAAGGGCGGGTGCGGCAAGGCCGGCAACAGTTGCAACACCGGCGCCGGTCAGGAATTTGCGGCGTGACGCGACGGCGTTCACTGCCTTCGAAATATCAGTCATTGTTTTCTCCCTAAGAGCCCGGTCTAACTCAATCCCACGGGCAATGAGATCAGACTAGAAGGTATGCCCCGGCACGCAAGACGAGTTTCCACATTGTGATTAAACATCCGCCTTGTGGCTGAAATCCGGGCATCTGGTGAACATGATCGTTGTGATGCCGGTGTGGCCAGCGCACTCGCACTGCGTGCAGGGTGATGAAATGCACATCTTCAAGCCTTAAGCTGCCCCAAGGTCATCACAACGGCACAGAAAAAGAACTCCTCTCTTTGAAGGAATAACGCCATGACCACGCAGCATCACACCAGCTTCTCCAAGACTATCTTGGGGTCCGCACAGCGCCTGTTCCGTTCCAGCAAGGGCCACGGCCTGCTCGCCAGCAGCCACATCGATGCGCGCACCATGCGCGACATTGGTGTGAACCCAGTGGGGTTTGACTGATTGTCGATGGATGTGCTGAGCTGCCGCTTAAGCAGAAATGTCTGAGATTTTTGGTGATCCCGGCAGGATTCGAACCTGCGACCCCCAGATTAGGAATCTGGTGCTCTATCCAACTGAGCTACGGGACCATGTCTTACGGCGCGTGCGCTTTATAACGCCATTTGTGCGGTGTACTCAAACCTGAATTCATCTCGTACAGGTAAAAAACAACCCCGCCGGAGGCAGGCCTCGGGGCGGGGTTGCGGGTATTGACTACGGATCATCCGGTAATCCGAACGGTCCGGTTGTTGCCGTTAAGCGGCTTTTTCTTCCGAGCCGGCAGCGGCTGGTTTCTCACCGCGATGCGATGACTTTTCCAGTACGGCTTCGATTTCGCTGACTGCGCCGGCATCATCGAGCTTCTTCACGCAGGCGATTTCACGGGCCATGCGGTCAAGCGCTGATTCATACAGCTGGCGTTCGGAATAAGACTGTTCCGGCTGGCGGTCCGAGCGATACAGGTCACGCACCACTTCGGCGACGAAGATCAGGTCGCCAGAATTGATCTTGGCTTCATATTCCTGAGCGCGGCGCGACCACATGGTGCGCTTGACGCGGGCCTTGCCGGTCAGCACCTTCATGGCGTCTTCAGCCATGTTCTTGTCCGACAGCTTGCGCATGCCGACGCTGTCGCACTTGTTCAGCGGAACACGCAGGCGCATCTTGTCCTTTTCGAAATCGATCACGAACAATTCAAGCTTGGCGCCGGCGATTTCCTGCTCTTCGAGCGCGACAATCTTGCCTACACCATGGGCCGGATACACGACAAACTCGCCGATCTTGTATTTAAGCTTGCGCGAAGAAGTCTTTTTTTCTGTGGCCATTTTCAGTTTTCCCTTGTCACTCGTGCGTTCAACGTAATTCGCCTGTCCGACCGTTTCCTTCAGCAAAACCTATTTCGCCGCATCCTGCCTGTCGCCGAGGGGCTTCAACCAGGTTCACCTTCCCTGCCGGAAGGCAAAAACCACCTTATGCCGGTGGAAGGGTGCGTAGCTGATGGCCAGGGCTTGTCTGATACGGTCGGTTGCAGTTCGGTGTTTGCCCGCGTGAGCCTCTCAGTTGAGGCAGGTCGGGTCCGGTTGAATTGCAGGCTATCGTTTCAAAAAACTGGATCAGGCGAAAAAAAGTCCGAGCCTTTCGAGCCCGGGTTCTCAATGCTTTGCTGTGAATTTCAAGTCATTAACAAGGTGTATAACACAAATTTACCGATTGTTAAAGCCTCTCAACCGCTTAACAGCGCCGGAATCGCTCCGTCGCGGCCAATGTGTAAAGAAATGGTTAACGCGGCATTACGTAAATCCGTACGAATTTCGCACAATTTTGCCGTGTAGTGTCGCTTTGTCAATTCGTGTGAGGGTTTATTCCGCTCACGCTGGCAGCCTGACGGCTGCGCTCCGCTGGGGCGCACTTTGTGCGACGGCCGGTCGGTCTTGCCTCGGCACTTTCGTGCCGGGGTTTATTCCGCTCACGCTGGCAGCCTGGCGGCTGCGCTCCGCTGGGGCGCACTTTGTGCGACGGCCGGTCGGCCTTGCCTCGGCACTTTCGTGCCACGGATTGGAATACACCACTGTCGTCATCCCCATGAAAATGGGGATCCAATGCCGGTAAGGACGGTGTATGCCGCCAGGTATCTACCTGATCTAGTCGCCTTCGCCGGGTTCTTCGGAGAAATACTTCTCGAACTTGCCCTGTTCGCCATCGTGCTTTTCCGCATCGTCGGGAGATTCGCCCTTCTGGGTGATGTTCGGCCAGATATCGGCAAACTTGGTATTCAGCTCGAGCCATTTTTCCAGGCCGGGCTCGGTATCCGGCTTGATGGCTTCTGCCGGGCATTCCGGTTCACATACACCGCAGTCGATGCATTCGTCCGGGTGAATGACGAGCATGTTGTCGCCTTCATAAAAACAATCCACCGGACACACTTCAACGCAGTCCATGTACTTGCACTTGATGCAGTTCTCAATGACGATATAGGTCATGCGCGGGGTCTCAAACTCTCAACTGTTGCCTTTGTCAGGGGGGTTGCCGGTGAACTTGCATTTTCTCGGCGGATCGTCAAGCGTACTTGTACGTACGTGGTGCGTGACCGTACCTGTGGCAACGTCCGGAGCCGGATTTATTTCACAATACAGCAGGCGGGCTTCAGGTGCCGGTCCCCGGCGGGTGCCGGTGGCAACAACCTCGACCACCTTGATGTGACCGCGGTTCATCAAACTCACCACATCACCAGGTGAAACCGGTTGTGAGGACTTGGTCACCCTGGTGCGGTTTACCCTTACCTTGCCCTTGGCAACCAGGCGCTGAGCCAGCGCCCTTGTCTTTACGAAACGGGCAAACCACAGCCACCGATCAATCCGCTGAACATCTCTGCCGGCTTCGTCCGCCATGCTACTTCTTGGTCAATCCCTGCTTCAATTGGCCCAGGACCGCAAACGGGCTGTTGGGATCTGCGGGCTTTTCCCGGCGTTTCGCCGGCGGGCGCTGGCCGTTCGCCTTCTTGCCGGCAGCACCTTTCTGGTGCCGGTTGCGATCCGGTTTACCGGAATTGCCCTTTGCACCCCTGGAGCGATTGCCCGCGTGTTGTTTCTGATGGCGGAACGGACCTGTGTCCTTCGGCCACCAGACCTCGATCATTTCAGGTTCTGGTGGTGCTGCCGTGTCTGCCGTTGCGACGTCTGCAGTTGCGGTGTCAGGCACAGCGGTTTCCGTTGATGCAGCATCAGCCGCCACAGCCGCAGGCGCGTCCTCCGGTTTGGCTTGTGTAGCGACTTCAGGCGAAGCTTCGGTGGCTGGTTGGGCTGGAACGTCGGCTTCGGACACTTCGGTTGCAGCCGGTTCAGCCGATGTTTCGGATGCTGTTTCGACAGACGCATCGGCGGTAGTCTCTGCAGCCGGTTCCGCGACCGGTTGTGGTTTTTCGGGTGCTTTTCGTTTCTGCGCCGAAAACCCCAATGACTTCAGGATTGAGGAAAACTCGTCACCTGAACACCCGACGAGGGACATCATGTCCGGCACAACGGTAAAACCGCCACCATCCACGGACCCGTCGGGGCGTTCTTCGCCTTCGCGTTGCGCACGCCAGAACACGCGGGTGCGGATCATGTCTCCCAGCCGCTCCAGCATATCAACGCGCACGGCGCGCTCACCGCACACGCGAAAGCCGACGACCTGGTAAAACCCGCGCGGTGTCGTCTTGTCGAACGGTACCGAGGTCAGGCCCTGCTGCGGCATGGCATCAGGCAGGGACGATGCATCCAGTCCGCGCTTGTCGGCGTCATGCAATGCCCACAACAACAGCCGCAGGGCGGTTGGAGCCGGTTTCAGGATGGTCGGAATGAAAATATGAAATGCGCCGAAGCGCACGCCATGCTTGCGTAATTCGGCGCGTTCATCCTGGCCAAGGGACTTGACCTCATTGGCGATCTGTTCGCGCGGCACCACGCCCAGCGCCTCGATGATCTGGAAGCCGATACCGCGGGCAATACCGGTGATTTCCTCGGCCTCGCCAAGTGACACCAGCGGTGCCAGCAGGCCGGCAATATGGCGCGAGACGAACTTCGACAGGCGCATCTGAACCGCCTCGCGGTCGGGTGCCGTGACCTGTTCGTCGGCCAGTGTTTCGACGCGCGGCTTCAACAGGTTTTCAGAGCCGGTAAGCCGGCCGACAGCGTGCGACTTCCAGATGATGTTGCCTGAGGCGTCAAGGCTGAAGTCCGGATCCGGCGCTGCAACCACAGACTGGGCGCGCCCGACCAGGGTCTCGGTTACCGTCTGCAGGGCGGCGGAAATCAATACCTTGGAGTGATCACCGCTGGCCGGTTCGGCGATGAACCGCAAGCCTTCAATTCGGCCTGCATATTCACCCTCCACAAGCACGGCACCTTCCTGATCGACACTCGACATCAACTCTTCCCTTTCACGCAGACGTTTCATCAGCACGCTTGTGCGCCTGTCGATGAACCGCTGGGTCAGCCTTTCATGCAAGGCATCCGATAATCTGTCTTCCATTGCCCTTGTCAATTCCTGCCAGTGACCCGGGTCGTCCAGCCAGTCCTGGCGGTTGGCGACAAAGGTCCAGGTTCGCACATGGGCAATGCGATTAGACAAGGTATCTATATCGCCAGTGGTATTGTCGCAATACGCCAACTGACGGGCGAACCATTGGGTGTCAATACGTCCGGTGTCAGCGACATACCTGAAAATAGTGGCGACAAGGTTGGCGTGCTCGGTGCCGGTTATGTTGCGGTAGTCAGGCAACTGGCAGGTTTCCCACAACAGTTCCACGGTCTTGAGGCCTGAGGCCCGGTCGATGACGTCCAGATCGCGGGCGACCAGCGTCAGGGTTTCGATGTCTGCTCCGGGCCTGGTCCGGGTCAGGCCCTCGCGGTTGGGCAACGCATTGAGCGAGCCGAGCAACCGGTCCACCGACGAGAAATTCAGGTTGCGGTTGCGCCACTGCAGGACACGCAAAGGTTCAAAGCGGTGGTCTTCAAGTTGTTCGATGGTGTCGGCATCGATGCTGACGGCATCAGCCGTCAAACCGAACGTGCCGTCGTTCATGTAGCGTCCGGCGCGGCCCGCGATCTGGCCCATCTCGGCTGCGGTCAGATTGCGGAACTGGAACCCGTCAAATTTTCGCGTTGCGGCAAAGGCGACATGATCAATGTCCATGTTGAGTCCCATGCCGATGGCATCGGTTGCCACGATGTGATCGACATCGCCTGACTGGTACAGTTCCACCTGGGCGTTGCGGGTGCGCGGGCTCAGCGCACCCATGACGACGGCTGCACCGCCCTTCTGGCGCCGGATGAGCTCTGCGAGGGAATACACCATGCCTGCTGAAAACCCGACAATTGCCGTGCGCTTGGGCAGGCGTGTGATTTTTTTCTGACCGGCGAAGCTGAGTTTTGAAAATCTCGGGCGCGACACATAGTTCACCCCCTTGAGCAGTTTCTCCAGCATGGGCTGGATCGTCGCTGCCCCCAGCAACAATGTCTCGTTGAGCCCGCGTGAGTGCAACAGCCTGTCGGTAAACACGTGGCCGCGCTCGGCGTCGGCGGCAAGCTGGATTTCATCGATGGCCATGAACGATACCGGGATATCGTTCGGCATGGCCTCAACAGTGCAGACCCAGTAGCGCGGTGCCGGCGGTATCAGCTTTTCCTCGCCGGTGACCAGTGCCACGGACATATGACCTGCCTGAGCGACAACACGATCATAAACCTCGCGGGCCAACAGCCGCAGCGGCAGACCGATCATGCCACTGGGATGGCCAAGCATCCTCTCGACCGCATGATGGGTTTTGCCAGTATTGGTTGGCCCGAGAAGGGCTGTTACGTTTCTGCGGGCATCCATGGGGGGTCTGCTAAGGGTCCGGTAAGGGTGGGCACTAAAGATAGCATGGCATCTGTTGTATGTATCTGGTGCAAAACATCGCTGTCTGCAGGTTTCGCGAAAATTGCCCCGAACCTTTGCCGGGCAATACCAGTATCGGATTCAAACAGGAACATGTCATGACCGAATCATGAATCGCATCAGATTCATGTTGTGTTCACCCCCTATATATAGCGGTCCGGGTGAACCATGGGCACAAGCGACGTGAACTGCCGTTTTTTATCTCTTGGCCAGGGACTTCGAATTGAGCGGTTTGCCTGACAGGGTTGCCTTGTTGGCATATGCCACGAAATCCTTGCCCTTGATCTTGCCTGTCACGGCAATGAGCACATTCATGTCGCGGCCCAGCGCGGACGATCTGACCGGAGCGAACCAGACCCGGAAAACCGGTGGTTTTTTCCGATACTTCGCTTCTGTCTTGGCAGACAGGCCGGCGAGGGTGGAATAGGTCATGCTGCAGACAATTGCGGGGCCGCGGTAAACGCCGCCGTCCTTCTTGCCGAACGTGTCGTCCTTTATTTTCTGCAAGGCAAGCTTGAATACTTCCTTGCCGTTATAGACCCGGTAACTGGCATCACAGGGGTTGCTGCCGGGTCTCACCGCTATGTCCATCATGGATGCGAGCGTGTCGCGGGCGCCGGCTGCGGATGCTGATTTGATTTTAGCTTCGGTCTTGCCGTTGATAGCCGGCTTGCGTTTTGTGGAGACCGGCTGCAATCCGTCAAAACTAACTGCATATCTGCCCTTCTTGCCTTTTTCCTTGACCTTCATGGTGAAGTTGTCCGACCGGGCGCCTTTGCCGGTGATGGCACCAGAAGATGTCATGTCCATTTCCAGGTCGATGAACAGCGAGGCCAGGCCCTTGGGGCGCAGTTTCGCTTTCGCGCTGAACCCGTTCTGGTCGATATCCGCCGAATAGTTCAGCGCAAACGCCCTGATGCCGCGGGTGTAAAGATCATATCGGACTTTCAGCTTGTCCGCTGCCGCTGCATCACCGGGCGATGCGGTGAAGGCCGCGGTGAAGGTGGCTGCTGCGACCGCAGTAGCTGCGATCGTGTTCATGATGGCTGACTTCATAATGCTTGCTGGGCCCCGCTGGTATGTCTGTCGCGATTATAGAGCGACTATTGCGTGTTCTTGCCTGAACGGTTGCTGAACGAACATGACCTAGATCGGCTTTGTGCTGTGAATATGGTATTCCTGGACCAGTTCACAAGGTATTGAACCGGTTTTTCGAGCCCGTCGGACGTCGTTGTGCTCCACTTGTGGTCAGCCAGACCAGGGCGTGAAGCATGCCTGGCCAGCAAACGCGAAAAACCGGTCAAAAGAGCCAATGGCCAGTTCCTTTGGTATAACACGGCAAAACCGGGCTTGACGGCTGATGCATGCTTGCCTATAGACACGCGATGAATTTGATCCGGCCCGCTGGCGCCGGACTTTGTGTTTATGGGCCGATCAGCGCCTTCACTTAGTTCGCTTTGAAACCAGATATGTACGGCAACCGGAAATGCTGAACAAATTGGAGTATTTAACATGGCCCGTCGTTGTGAGTTGACCGGCAAGGGTGTTCAGTCTGGCAACAATGTCAGCCACGCCAACAACAAGTCCCGCCGTCGCTTTCTGCCCAATCTGTGCCAGGTGCACCTGATGAGTGAAAGCCTTGGCCGTGATTTCGCATTCAAGGTATCTGCTGCTGCCCTGCGTTCTGTCGAGCATCGCGGCGGACTTGATGCCTATCTGCTCAAGGCCCGCGACACGGAATTGTCACTGTCGGCCAAGCGGGTGAAGCGTCAGGTTGAAAAGAAGCTGGCGGCTGCCGCTGCCTGAGGCGGCACCAGACCTCTGCAGATTTTAACCTGTTACAAGGTTCCGGCCGCTCCACAAGGAGCGGCCTTTTTTGTTGATGGGTTTTGGCAATGACTGAAAAAACCGGAAACACTGAGCGATCGCGCCATTCGCCCAGCGCCAGCCGCGACGGCGAACCGTCAATTCATACATCGGCATCGCTCAGCGACTGCAGGGTCGGACGGTTCTGCGAGGTCGGGGAACGGGTTCTCATGCGGTCCTCGTCGCTCGGCGACTACAGCTATGTGGAGCGTCATTCGGAGTTGATCTACACCCGGACCGGCCGGTTCTGCGCCATCGCAGCCGATGTGCGCCTCAATGCGCTCAATCATCCGATCGACCGGGTGAGCCAGCACAAGTTCACCTATCGCGCCAACGAGTATTTCGTCGGCAAGAAACTGGACCGGGAGTTTCGTGAACAGCGCATGGAACAGGGCCGTGTTGTGCTCGGCCATGACGTCTGGATCGGCCATGGAGCCATCGTGTTGCCGGGCGTCACGATCGGCACCGGCGCTGTTATCGGTGCAGGCTGTGTCGTGACACGCGATGTCGAGCCCTATGCGATCGTTGCCGGCACACCGGCGCGGTTCGTGCGCTGGCGGTTTGAGCCGGAGACCGCAGGCAGACTGCTGCAACTGGCCTGGTGGGACTGGAGCCATGATCAACTGGCAGATGCGGTGGATGACATGGCCCGGCTGGACGTTGTGGCCTTCCTGGACAAGCATGACGGCGGAATCTCTGCCTAGTTCAGGCGGAACTGGAACATCACGGTCGACTGCACCGACTTGTTGAAATTGTCGTCCGAGATCACCGTGATGATTGTGCCGCGCTCGTCCTCATGCGCGGCAATGCCCTCCATATTGTCGATCTGGTAGGAGGTCAGCTTGCCGGAGAACACAAGTCGACCCGGCCCGGTATTGCGCCTTTGAAGGTCTTCCACCGAGAATCGGCGCAACGTCATGCCGACAAGAATCGGTCGCTTGAAACTGCGTTCAACGGTGATGATCTCCCTGCCGCCGGGCAGGATGGCAAGCCCCGTGATGAGGTAATCTTCATGGCGCGGAATGTGAAATTCGTGAGTCTTGCCCTTGCGCCAGAGCCAGCCGCGCAGGCTGTCATCCTTGGCGTGATTGCGTTCAGATATCGCTACCAGCCAACCTTCCAAAGGCCCTTCCGAAAACCGTCCAAGCGCCTCCAGTTCGCCGTTCCTCTGACCCTGTGCGAGCGCTTTCGGGCTCTTTATCCGTTTCGCCTTTGCCTTGAAGCCGTGTTTGGCAATGTTGAAGCGCTCAACCCGTTCGCGCCGTTCGAAACCGACGATCACCTTGCCGTCGAGGCCTTTGGCACTCCAGGCGGCAACTGCCTCGGCATCGCGACCTGACTTGCGGTCTGCGATCGCGCCCTTGCGGTTCAAGATCGGTGCGAGACGCGGGTCCGAAATGCCCTGCAGGCGGCCGTCCTCATAGACAAGGCCGCCTGTCAGCCAGTGTCCGCGATCACTGACACTGATAAAGCGCTTTCCGTCGTGTGACACTTCAAGACCGGAAAACCCGCCAAAATCCTCGTCGTCGCTGGTCAGGGTCAGGCCACCCAGGAATGTGAGGCCTGGCGGCAGGTCGCCATTTCCAAATCGCGCGAAACTTCTGACGTTCGTGCTGACCGAGATCGTCGTGTCGTCTGCGCCGGCATGCGGAGGCGGCATGAGCATGGCTACAGACAAGCAACATCCGATCACCCATCTGAAGTGCTTCATGGTCACGTCTTTCAACTTGTTCAGCCGGCTTTGCGCATCCTGCCGCCACCCCTGCTGGCCGGAGGCGGTGCAGCTGCGCGTTCCTCAAACAGTTCAGCAAGCTTTTCGGTCATGGCGCCGCCGAGCTCTTCGGCATCAACGATGGTGACGGCGCGCTGGTAATAACGCGTTACATCATGGCCGATACCGATAGCGATCAATTCGACCGGCGACCGGTTTTCAATGTCGGCGATCACCTGGCGCAGGTGTTTTTCGAGATAGTTGCCGGAATTGACGGACAGGGTTGAATCATCAACCGGCGCACCGTCGGAGATCACCATCATGATGCGGCGTTGTTCAGGGCGTGCCAGCAACCTGTTGTGGGCCCAGATCAGCGCTTCACCGTCGATGTTTTCCTTCAACAGTCCTTCGCGCATCATCAGGCCGAGATTGCGTCGGGCGCGGCGCCATGGCTGATCGGCTGACTTGTATATGATGTGACGCAAGTCATTGAGCCGGCCCGGCATGGCGGGTTTGCCGTCCGCCAGCCATTTCTCGCGGGCCTGTCCGCCCTTCCAGGCGCGGGTCGTGAAACCGAGGATTTCAACCTTGACTCCGCACCGCTCCAGGGTGCGGGCCAGAATGTCCGCGCAGGTAGCTGCGACCGTAATCGGCCTGCCGCGCATGGAACCGGAATTGTCCAGCAACAATGTCACCACCGTGTCGCGGAACTGGGTGTCCTGTTCGACCTTGAACGACAGGGCGCTCATCGGGTCGATGACCACCCGGTACAATCGGGCCGCGTCCAGGATACCTTCTTCAAGATCAAAGTCCCAGGAGCGGTTCTGCTGAGCCATCAAGCGGCGCTGCATGCGGTTTGCCAGCCTGGCGACCACGCCCTGAAGACTGGCCAGCTGCTTGTCGAGATAATTGCGCAACCGGGTCAGTTCTTCCGGGTCGCAAAGCTCATCTGCCTCTACCGTCTCATCAAACTGATTGGTGTAGACCTGGTAAAACTTGTCATTGGACATGGAAGCAAACGGCAGTTCGGGCCGCCATGGCTGGTCACCGTCGGGCTCTTCTTCGCCCTGCATGTCGTCCATGTCTTCCGAGCCGTCCATTTCCATGGCGTCTTCCATGGTTTCGTCCTGGTCGGCTTCGCCTTGTTCCATGTCCTCAGATGCTGATGTTTCGGCATCCTCCTGACCGGTTTCCGTCTGCTCCTGCTCACCGTCTGCATCGTCGTCGGTGTCGTCGTCATTGTCTTCCGCATCGTCCGGGTCGTCGCCGAGCTCATCCGACATTTCCAGCCGTGCCAGCAGGTCGCGGGACAGGCGCGAGAAAGCCGTCTGGTCATGGATGCAGTCATCCAGGCCGTCCAGTTTCTCGCTGGCCTTGTCCTCAATCCACGGGCGCCACAGATCAACCAGCTTCTTCGCGGCATCCGGCGGGGCCTCACCGGTGAGGCGCTCACGCACCATCAGCGCAAGCGCGTCTTCCAGCGGTGCATCTTCACGCTTGTGCAGCGGCCCGGTTACCTTTTCGTCAAAGCGCTTGTCCAGCATGGCGTTCAGGTTGTCTGCCATGCCCGGCATCGCACGCGCGCCGAGAGCTTCGACGCGGGCCTGCTCGATTGCCTCATAAACTGTGCGTGCCTGCTGGCCCTGTGGCAGATAGCGCGAATGAATACTTGTGGAATGATTGGCCAACCGCATCGCCATGGCATCGGACAGACCACGGGTCACCGCAATATCTTCAGCGGTTGCGTCACGAGTGACCTGTGGCAAGCGGGCGCGTTTGTCGGTAATGCCGGGATGTTCGGCTCCGAACGAGCAGGTAAGCTCCGGCTCATCGGCAATCGTCTTCATTGCGAGCGTCAGGGCGCGCTTGAAGTTCTCTGCCGGTGCGTCACGATCATTTGCCATTGTTTTTCTGCTGTCTGCCGGTTCAGCTCACAGCCAGAGCAGCGGACGATTCAGGCAGTTCCACTCCGAAGCAGCGCTGGTAGAATTCCGCAACCAGGGCCCGCTCAAGCTCATCGCACTTGTTCAGGAACGTCATCCGGAACGCCATGCCGACATCATCGAATATGGTCGCGTTTTCCGCCCATGTGATGACCGTGCGCGGGCTCATGACTGTTGACAGATCGCCGACCATGAAAGCGTTTCTGGTCAGGTCCGCCAGACGCACCATGTTTGAGATTACTTTCCTGCCGGCAGCATCGTCGAACGACTTGTTCTTGGACAGAACAATGCCGCACTCCTGCTCGTGGCTGAGATAGTTCAACTGCACGATGATCGACCAGCGGTCCATCTGGGCCTGGTTGATCTGCTGGGTGCCGTGATAGAGGCC
>CALHUA010000016.1 GCA_938039915.1 uncultured Anderseniella sp. | reverse complement strand
GCAGGTAAAACAGATTGCCGCGTTGCCGTTGCGCTCTTGTTGCAAGAGCAATGGCCCAATCTCAAATGATCAAAGGAAATACAAATGAAACGTACGTTGCTTTCGCTTGCTCTCGGTACAGCTGTATCGCTGGCCGGCATTACAGCTGCTTCAGCAGGCACTCTTGATGACGTAAAGTCCAAGGGTTTCATCCAGTGTGGTGTGAGCCAGGGGCTGATCGGCTTCTCGAACCCGGACGACAAGAACAACTGGACCGGTCTTGACGTTGACTTCTGCCGTGCAGTTGCCGGTGCAGTATTCGGCGACGGCCAGAAAGTAAAGTTCACGCCATTGTCAGCCAAGGAACGCTTTACCGCTCTCCAGTCTGGTGAAATCGACATTCTGTCTCGCAACACCACCTGGACCATGGGTCGTGATACATCGCTTGGCCTGGTGTTCGCCGGTGTGACCTACTACGACGGCCAGGGCTTCCTGGTTAAGAAGTCGCTTGGCGTCGACAGCGCACTGAAGCTTGATGGCGCGTCGGTTTGCACACAGACCGGAACTACCACCGAACTCAACCTGGCCGACTATTTCCGTGCCAACAACATGAAGTACGAAGTTGTTGCCTTCGAAAAGGCTGACGAAGTGATCGCCGCCTACGATTCCGGTCGTTGCGACGTGTTCACGACTGACCAGTCCGGCCTGTATGCCGAGCGCCTCAAGCTCAAGAACCCCGACGAAAACGTGGTTCTGCCTGAGATCATTTCCAAAGAGCCTCTGGGTCCGGTTGTCCGTCAGGGCGACGATGCCTGGTTCAACGTTGTAAAGTGGACCTATTTTGCACTGCTCAACGCTGAAGAAGCTGGCGTAACTGCGGCTAACGCCGATGACATGATCGCCAATTCCACAGACCCGGGTATCCGTCGTCTGCTGGGTGTTGAAGGCGACTTCGGCAAGGCAATCGGTCTCGAGAACAACTGGGCTGCCAATGCAGTCAAGGCAGTTGGCAACTATGGTGAAATGTTTGATCGCAATGTTGGTCCTGAGACCAACCTGAAGATCAGCCGTGGCGTCAACGCGCTGTGGAGCAAGGGCGGCATTCAGTACGCACCGCCTGTCCGCTAGTAACAATATTTGAAACTGTCCGGCATCCTGCGTTTCTATGCACAGTTTGCCGGGCAGCATTTAGTCCTTTTGTATTGAGATATTGAATTTGACTGTTCCTGCGGTGGAACGACCCGGCACAAGACCGGGCGGCAGGAAATCTGAAGGGTGAGGGCTCGCGAGCGGTACTGGCTTATCGTGGTTGCGGGCAGGAAACGGGGCAATGATCTGGAGCTTGCGCAATTTCGGCGTTTCCCGGATCAGCTCAGCAGGGTGAAGGCAGCAGCATGAGTGTAACCACGGGCATCGACGGCCCTCCAAAAGTCGCATTTTTCAACGATCCGAGAGTCCGATCGATCGGTGTTCAGGCGATATTGATCGCAGTTATTATTTTCTTCGGTTGGCAGATGGTTCAAAACACCCTGACCAATCTGGAACGAGCCAACATCGCATCCGGCTGGGGTTTCCTCAATACGACAGCAGGCTTTGATCTGTCGTTTACGCTGATCCCATACTCGGAATCCTCAACCTACGGCCGGGCGATCACAGTCGGCGTTCTCAACACACTCCTGATCGCGTTCTGCGGCATCATTACAGCAACGATCATCGGCTTCATCGTTGGCGTCATGCGCCTGTCAAAGAACTGGCTGGTCGCCAAGGTCGCCGAAATCTACATCGAAATCGCGCGAAACGTACCGCTGCTGGTCCAGATGTTCATCTGGTACAAGGTGGTGCTGGCTGCACTGCCCAGTCCGCGGGAAGCCTGGTCCATCGGCGGGACAGTTTTCCTTTCCAATCGTGGGATCACCATCCCAAAATTTATCTGGGGTGACGGGGCGTGGATGATCGCAGTTGCGGTAATCGCAGCGATTGTCGGCATCGTGTTTTTGAGAAACTGGGCGCACAAACGCCAGGAAGCAACCGGCGAGCAGTTCCCCGTGTTTCTCACCTCTCTCGGTATCTTGTTCGGCCTGCCCCTCTTGACCTATTTCGCCCTGGGTGCGCCGGTTGAGTTTGAGTTTGCCGAGCAGGGCAACTTCAATCTGCGCGGTGGTGTCGGTCTCGTCCCGGAATTTGCCGCACTGTATTTTGCCCTGTCGGTCTACACCGCATCGTTCATCGCGGAGATCGTTCGCTCTGGCATCCTGGCGGTCAACAGGGGACAGACCGAAGCATCTTATGCTCTCGGCCTGAGGCCCAATCCGGCCCTGCGTCTGGTGGTTATTCCGCAAGCCATGCGGGTGATCATTCCGCCGCTGGCCAGCCAGTACCTGAACCTGACCAAGAACTCGTCCCTGGCCGTTGCAATCGGCTTTCCTGAACTGGTGGCGGCCGGCGGCACGGTGATGAACCAGTCAGGTCAGGCGGTGGAAATCATCGTCATCTGGATGGCGGTCTACCTGACCATATCGCTGCTCACGTCGGCATTTATGAACTGGTTCAATTCGCGAATGAAGCTGGTGGAGAGATAAGCACATGTCAGACATTCATTCTCAAAGAGACCTTGCTTACGTGCGCACCGAAGAAGCGCCTGCCATGCCGGCTCCGCTGACGGTCAGCGGACCGATCGGCTGGATGCGGGAAAACCTGTTCCCGACTCCCATAAACGCGCTGATGTCTCTGATATTCGGGGCACTGTTGCTGTATGTGATCTGGATCACGCTGGAATGGTCCGTCTTCAATGCAGTGTGGAGCGGTGAAGACCGGTCAGCGTGTATTGGTGATGGAGCCCATGGTGCCTGTTGGGCAATGGCGCGAGCCAAGTTCGGCCAGTGGATGTACGGGTTTTATCCGTTTACCGAGCGCTGGCGTGTGGATGTTGTTGGCATTGTGGGCGTTTTGGCCCTGGTGCCGATGATGATGCCGTCACTGCCCTACAAGCGATTGAACGGCATTTTCCTGCTGGGCATCTACCCGGTCCTGACATTGATCATGCTGACAGGCGGTCACTTCGATATCGGGCTGTCAACATGGCTCACCGTTGGCGCGTTTGTTGCAGCCATCGTGATACCCATTCTGCTATTGGGTTTCGTGGCCAAGATCATTCAGCCAAGTCACGCACTGATCGCATCTGCCGCCATTGCCGGGGGTGTTGCCCTGCTGCTGATCATCATGTCGATTGATTTCGGGCTTCCCTATGTCGAGACATCCAAATGGGGCGGCCTGCTGCTGACCCTGGTTGTCGCCGTTACCGGCATCGTGGCGTCGTTGCCGATAGGCGTCCTGCTGGCGTTGGGCAGGCGCTCCAGCATGCCGGTTGTGAAGCTGTTCTCGGTGGCCTTTATCGAACTCTGGCGCGGTGTGCCATTGATCACCGTGTTGTTCATGGCGTCTGTCGTTCTACCGCTGTTCCTGCCGCCAGGCACCAGTTTTGACAAGCTGTTGCGGGCGCTTATTGGTGTGGCACTGTTCTCGTCAGCCTACATGGCGGAAGTAGTACGTGGTGGCCTGCAGGCCATTCCCAAGGGGCAGACGGAAGCCGCCCAGGCACTGGGGCTGACCTACTGGCAGAACATGGGTCTGATTACCCTGCCGCAAGCGCTGAAGCTGGTCATTCCCGGCATTGTCAACAGCTTCATCGGTCTGTTCAAGGACACGGTGCTGGTTGGCATTATCGGATTGTATGACCTGCTTCTCATCGTGCAGGCGGCCAATACCGACCAAAAGTGGGTGGCCCCACAAACTCACTCGACCGGTTTCTTCTTCGCCGCCGCAGTGTTCTGGATATTCTGTTTCGGGATGTCGCGTTATTCCATGTTCATGGAACGTCAACTCGACACCGGGCATAAAAATTAAACCGATCAAGCATTAGGAAAACCGACCATGGCCAAGGCAACCAAAAAAGCGCCGGCGAAAAAAGCGGCAAGCAAGACGACTGCATCTTCTGCAACAAAAGCAGCACCGGCGAAAGACGGTCATATCAGCATGGACGATGTCGCGATCCAGATTTCCAGCATGAACAAATGGTATGGCGACTTCCATGTTCTGCGGGACATTGACCTGACCGTCTACCGGGGCGAGCGCATTGTCATCTGCGGGCCTTCCGGGTCCGGCAAGTCGACGCTGATCCGCTGCATCAACCGGCTGGAAGAACACCAGAAGGGCCAGATCATCGTGGATGGCATCGAATTGACCGATGACCTGAAGAAGATCGATGAAATCCGCCGCGAAGTCGGCATGGTGTTCCAGCACTTCAACCTGTTCCCGCACCTCACAATTCTGGAAAACTGCACCCTTGCACCGATCTGGGTTCGCAAGATGCCAAAGAGGGAAGCCGAAGAAATCGCCATGGGCTTCCTGGAGAAGGTGAAGATCCCGGAACAGGCCAACAAGTATCCCGGCCAGTTGTCGGGCGGCCAGCAGCAGCGTGTCGCCATTGCGCGGTCCCTGTGCATGAACCCGCGCATCATGCTGTTCGATGAGCCGACCTCCGCCCTTGACCCGGAAATGATCAAGGAAGTGCTGGAAGTGATGGTGGACCTGGCCGAGACCGGCATGACGATGCTGTGCGTGACCCACGAAATGGGCTTTGCGCGTCAGGTAGCAGACCGGGTGATCTTCATGGACGAAGGCCAGATCGTTGAACAGAACGAGCCGGAAGCCTTCTTCACCAGCCCCAAATCAGACCGCACCAAGTTGTTCCTGAGTCAGATCCTGCACTAGGACTCTCTTTTTCTGGTCGAACAGTTTTCTTCGCTTTGCTCAGGTCGTTCTCCGACCCTGAACAACCGTAGTGCTGAACTCCACTCCGAAGCACGTTAGTGCTGAGGCAAGGCCGACCGGCCGCCGCACGAAGTGCGCCCTTGCGGAGCGCAGCCGCTAGGCTGCTTGCGTGAGCGGAATCAACCCCGGCACGTAAGTGCTGAGGCAAGCGCGACCGCGCGCCGCACGAAGTGCGCCCCAGCGGAGCGCAGCCGCAAAGCTGCTTGCGTGAGCGGTATAAACTTTGGCACGCAACGTGCCGGAGCAGGGCCGGCGATACTCCAATCAAGTAATCTTCTGATTGTATTCGCCGACTTCGGGATAGTCGTTCAGGTGCATGTCGATGGCCTTGAACATGGCCTTCATCATGTCCTCAGACGTTGGGCTTTCGCACACCACCACAAGTTCCGGCTTGTTTGAAGACGCCCGCACCAGACCCCATGTGCCGTCTGCCAGCACGATGCGGATGCCGTTTACCGTGATCAGCTCGCGAATTGACTGGCCGGCCAGTTTGCCGCCGTCTGCTGCTATCCGCTGGAAGTAGGCCACAGCCTTGTCGACGATCCCGTATTTTGCTTCATCGGCGCAGTGCGGTGACATGGTGGGTGAGCCCCAGGTCTGGGGCAGGTCGCGGTAAAGATCTGCCATGGACTTTTCAGGTTGGCGTTCCAGCATACGCAGGATGGCAATGCCGGAGGCCAGTCCGTCGTCATAGCCAAGTCCGTAGGGTTCGCGCAGGAAGTAGTGCCCGGACTTCTCAAATCCGGCAATCGCGCTGAGCTCATTGGTGCGCCGCTTCATGTAGGAATGACCGGTCTTCCAGTAGTCTGTGCGTGCGCCCTGTGCCTTCAGAACCGGATCGGTCTTGTACAGCCCGGTGGACTTCACATCCACGACAAATTGTGCGTTTTCATGTTCCGACGACATGAAGCGGGCCAGCATGACGCCTACCTTGTCGGCGAAAATCTCGTTGCCTTCATTGTCCACCACGCCGCAGCGGTCACCATCGCCATCAAATCCAAGACCGACATCTGCACCCGACGCCAGCACCGCATCGCGCATGGCATGCAGCATTTCCATGTCCTCAGGGTTGGGGTTGTAGCGCGGGAAGGAATGGTCAAGCTCGCAATCCAGCGGCACGACCTCACACCCCATGGCTTCCAGCACCTTTGGCGCAAACGCGCCCGCCGTACCATTGCCGCACGCGCACACCACTTTCAGTTTGCGGGCGACCGGTCCGCCTTTGACCAGGTCGGCGATGTACTTTTCCTCCAGATCAGACACGTGCACCAGACCGCCGCCATCACGGGTCTGCCATTTGCCGTCCAGCACAATATCCTTGAGCGCGCTCATTTCATCCGGCCCGAAGGTGAGCGGGCGGTCGCAGCCCATTTTCACGCCGGTCCAGCCATTGTCGTTATGGCTGGCGGTCACCATGGCAACCGCCGGCACATCGAGTGCGAACTGGGCAAAGTAGGCCATGGGAGAAAGCCCCAGCCCGATGTCATAAACCGTGCAGCCCGACGCCATCAGACCGGTCGTCAATGCCTGCTTGATGGACATGGAATATCCGCGAAAATCATGCGCTGTGACGATGTGTGGTTTGATACCACGCTGGTGCAGATAGGTGCCGAGGCCGAGGCCAAGTGCCTGAATGCCGTAAAGATTGATCTCTTTTTCAAACAGCCAGCGGGCATCGTACTCACGAAACCCTGTCGCCTTGACCAGCGGCAGACGCTCATAGTCCGGGGTATTGGGAACCAGGTCTGCGCGGGGTTTTGCAAGCATCGAGGGTTTCCTTCTGATAATGGAGCAGTCGGCGCCTAGCCGGCATCTGCCAGCCGGGTGCGGCGTCCGCCCTTGCGGCGTTTGTTACGGGTAAGATTTGCCAGCCTCTGATCCAGCTGCTGGGTCACCTTCTCACGGGCGTCGGGTGACAGGGATATCCAGCTGGCGATTTCATCGCGGGTCCGCCCACAACCCATGCAGAAACCGCTGTCGGGTTCCATGACGCACAGCTTGACGCACGGCGACTGTATTTCAGGGATTTTGCGATCGCTCATTTGGATGCCTGGAGTCCACGAATGGCAGATGGTCCTTGTCCTCTGCCGCGTAGCACGCGCAGTATCCGGTGTGCAACATGTCTCGCATAAAGCGGGCTGGATTCCGCGGCAGTTTATTGGTCAGAATCTGGTTCTGCCGGCGGGATCGGCTCATGTGTATCCATATTGGCAGGCAGGGTTGGCTGGCTTCTTTCAAATTCCTGGATCCGGCGTTCCAGGTTGTTGAACGGTACCCATTCACCCTCGTGGATGGATTTTTTCAATACAAAGTCAATCTTTGGTTCTTCCACGTCAGGTTTTGCGGGAACAACAACCGCAGGTTCCACAGTCTTGACCGAGGTATCGTGCAGGTTCAAGTTGTCGATGTTGGCGATAACCACAACCACCGCGAGAGCTGCCGAAGACCACATCGAGGCCAGGCGCGCCATTGAGTAACTCGGTGCCAGCATTGCCAGTGCCGCACCAAATCCAGCACACCCGATCAGAAACATGAATTCTCCGGCAGGCGTTGCCGCTATACTGTGGGGAAACAGTTGATATCCGGATTTGCTAAGGGCCGCCACAATGATCATTGCACAGCTAAAAAAGAAGCCGATCCACGCGTGCATGATAATTCCTCTCTCCATGGAAACGTTGAGGAGAGACTAGCCCGGAATGGAAAACGCGCCGTGAAGGAAGACGGTTAATAAAAGATGGAACTATTGTGTCTGGGCGAGTTTATTTTGTCGGTATTTTTGCCGCTCGCGCAAGCAGCCTGACGGCTGCGCTCCGCTGGGGCGCACTTCGTGCGACGGCCGGTCGGCCTTGCCTCAGCACTAACGTGCTTCGGACTGGAGTTTATCATTAAGGTCAGTTTAGGGTCAGAGAACGGCCTGAGCGCAGCGAGGATAAGCTGTTCGACCGGTATAAACAATGCTAAGCGAACCCACGCACTCTTTCACCTGAACCTGCTGCAGGAAGTCGAATAGCAATGTCGAAGATGATCCAGTCCCCAAGCCTGTTGCCGTTTGATGATATTCGCGCACTGCTGGATGAGGTTCCGGATTTCGATGTCAAATCGGCCAATGTTTTTTCGGCACAAGACCGGCAGCCGACCGGCAGGATTGCTGAAATCGGCAATTGGATGGCCGGTTGGCAGGCGAATGTCAGGCCAAGCATGCGCAGACCGGTAGT
>CALHUA010000015.1 GCA_938039915.1 uncultured Anderseniella sp. | reverse complement strand
AACTGCAAGGTGTCGATCTCAAGGGGCATCATGTGTCGGGACAAGCTTCCACAATGCCAACCTCGGGCGTGACAACATAGGAGGAGGTGCGCGTCTTCAGGGCGCAAACCTGACCAAGGCTATACTGAACCGCGCAAATCTTGACGGCGCCGAATATGACGACAGAACATTGTTCCCGAAAGGCTTTTGTCCGTCATCCCATGGCATGGTGGAAACGGAATCCGTGCCATCGGATGAGTAGGTGTCGTTTAAGCAACCAGGTCTATTGCGAGCCGGGTACGGCCAGTCTGTTGCACGCCAGGTCATTGCCTCATACGGGGATGATCAGATTGCTCGCCGCCGCACCAGTGAAGTAATCTCTGGTTGCATCCATGAACGCCTGGACGAGGCGGCGCGGTTTGCCGCCCATATGGCCAAGTGCCAGCTTCAGGGCGCGCGCATCTCCGCGAAACGGGACGGCCAGCACCTCGTCACCGGCATAGGTGACCGCGGTGGCCGGGCGCATGTTCAGGATCGAGCAACCGATGCCGGCGCCGACAAGGCTGCGCACCATTTCGTGGGTGGAGGCTGTCGCAACGATATTGGCGGGATGACCGGCATCTCCGGCCAGGTTGCGGTAGTATTCGTTGCTCATCGGCAGATCGAGCAGTACCAGCGGTTCGCCGTGAAGGTCAGTCTGTGTCACCTTTTTGCGATTTCGCATGGCATGATCGGGCGGCAGCAGCACATAAGGCGGTGCCTCCAGCAGCGCCTGGCACGTGATACCGGTGCGTACGTTTTCGGCAACAAACAGGATCAGGTCGAACTCGCCGTCGAGCAGGCCGGCCTGGGCTCGTTCATTGTCGACTTCCTTCAGGTTTATCTTGATGTCGGGATGGTCGCGGACCAGCGGTGCTATTATGGCAGGCATGAAGGCGGGTGCCACGGGTGCATAATAGCCAATGGAAAGGCTGCCCGATAATGCGGTGCGCAGTTCGGTGCCTTCGAGAAACAGTGTGTTGTATTCTTCAACCAGGTGGCGGATCTTGTGCATTATGGCAAGGCCAGCCGCTGTCGGCCTTATGCCCTTGGCCGGGTAACGCTGGACCAGTTGCAGTTCGAATTCCCGTTCCACCACATCGATGGCGTTGGAGATTGCGGACGGCACGACATTCAGATCTGCAGCCGCTTTCGCGATCGAGCCACGCTCCGCCGCGTGCAGGAAATGATTCAGTGCCTTGATTGAAACGCGCAAGCTGTTGGATTTCCTCGAAAAATCATAACATCAAAAATATTGTTGTTATGAAGCATAATGTTCTGTTTTTCAAACCTTACAGATTATGAGACAGTTCGCAATCTTTGCATTTATGTGTGCCGGAAGATCGAAATCATGACTGAAGAAACTGAAAACGAACCTGGCTCCGGCGACAGCGCCTTTGCCCGACAATGGCACCATCGCGCGCCGGTGCCGGTCCAGGTCTCGCCGTTCTTTTCCTGGCCGCCGGATCCGGCCAGGATGCTGCGCTGGGTTGCCGACCGCTGGTTCTCGATTGCCGAGAACACCATCCTGGTCGTGCTTGCCTACGTTACCTGGCGCTGGTTCCAGCCGAGCCTTGAGGAGGCAAAGACGCTGGCACCGGGCTGGATTGCGCAAATCTATTTCCGCAATCTCGTGCTGCTTGTCGCCGTGGCCGGCGGGCTGCACCTGTATTTCTACACCTGGGGAAAGCAGGGCAGGCATCGCAAATTCGACAAGCGTGATCTGTCGAAAGGCACCAACTCCTTCACGTTCAGGAACCAGGTGCATGACAACATGTTCTGGTCGCTCACCAGCGGGGTTGCGTTCTGGACGGCTTATGAAGTCTTGATGTTCTGGGCCATGGCCAATGGCTACGCACCCAACCTCTTTTGGGCCGACAACCCGGTCTGGTTCGTGGCGCTGTTCTTTCTCACACCGGTTTGGATTTCATTTCACTTCTACTGGGTGCACCGCTGGCTGCACTGGCCGCCGCTGTATCGCCTGGCCCACGCGCTGCATCACCGCAACACCAATGTCGGCCCATGGTCCGGCTTCTCCATGCATCCGATCGAGCACCTGATTTTCCTGTCGTCGGTGCTGATCCACTGGGTGGTGGCGGCACACCCGATCCATATCCTGTTCCACATGCAGCACCAGGCACTGACCGCGGCCACGTCCCATACCGGGTTTGAAGGCCTGCTGGTAAAAGACAAGAGCCGACTGGCGCTCGGCACCTTCCATCACCAGATGCACCACCGCTACTTCGAGTGCAATTACGGCAATCTGGAAGTGCCGTGGGATAAATGGTTCGGCTCCTTCCACGACGGCACCGATGCCTCCCACGCCGAATTCAAGGAGCGCCGCCGGCGGTTGTCGCAAACATCGTGATGATGTGAATGGCTTCGCCGTTCAGCAGGTCTGGCAAAGCCGCAGCGCGTCATTGACGGCAGCGTGGATGTTGCGGCTTGAAAGGGCGTCGCCGATGCGGTGCAGTTCGAATTTGGCGTCCGGGTTTGTCACCTTGTCCGTCTCGGTGCCGCGGCCTGCTACCCAGTTTTGCAGATTGGTCACGCCCTCATTGGAAGACCGTTGCCGCAAAGCGTGGAACAGCTCATCAGCCGGGTAGGTGCCGCTGTCGAATACAATCTGGCTGGCCGTGATTTCGCTTTCCTGATTGGTCAGTTCGCTCCTGATTGTTGCCGCCAGGCGGTTGCCCTGCCTGCGCACGCTCATCAGCAGTTCCTCGGTCTGCACAGGCAGGTTGATCTGTCGTGCCCATTTTCTCCAGATCACCTGCTCGGCATAGGTCTGTTCGGCGGCAAGCGTGCTGTCTATGGTAACAAGGCGGATACTGCTGTCCTGATGATGGCAGAAATCTGCTGCACTGAGCGCTGCATGGCGGCCGGTGCCGTCGACGACCAGCACATCGCTTTCAGGTTTCACCGTGCCATCGAGAATGTCCCAGCTGCTGGTGATCAGCTCATGGCCGGGAATGTGTTCAAAATTCGGAACCCCGCCGGTGGCGATGATGACGAGGTCCGGTGCAAACGCAGCAACCTGATCCTCATCGGCGTAGGTGTTAAAATGAATATCCACACCCAGCCGGTCCAGTTCGCTCACCCGCCAGTCGACAATGCCAACCAGGTTCTTGCGCCATGAAGCCCTGGCGGCCAGCAGAATCTGCCCGCCGGCTTTCGGTGCCGCTTCCAGAACCGTCACCTTGTGCCCGCGTTCGCCGCACACCCTGGCTGCTTCGAGACCGGCAGGGCCGGCGCCGACTACCACCACGGTGCGCTTTTTGCCGGCAGGCTCGATAATCTGCCTGAGCACCGCTTCATGGCCGCTGGCCGGATTGTGCACGCATGTCGGGCGCATGTGGCCCATGCAGTGGGTGGTGCCGACACAGGGGCGGATCCGGTCTTCTTCTCCCGCGGCGATCTTGGCCACCAGGTACGGGTCGGCAATATGGGCACGGGTCATGCCGACCAGGTCGATCAGCCCTTCGGCAATTGCGTGCCGGGCAGTGGCGACATCGGCAATTCTCGCCGCATGAAATACCGGCAGGTCGATCTCGGCCTTGAACGCGGCCGCCTTGCTGAGCCAGGGCGCGTCCGGCGATGCCATGCCCGGCATATTGTCGATGGCCAGCGCCGCATAGGTATCCATGCGTCCGTAAATGGCATTGAAGAAATCGATATGGCCTGCCGCCTGAAACACCTGGGCAATTTTCAGGCTCTGTTCGAGATCAAGGCCTTCCTTGTAGCCTTCATCGACAATGAACCGGAAGCCGACCAGGAAATCATCACCCACTGCCTTGCGAATGGCTTCGAACACCTCAAGTCCGAAGCGACAGCGGTTTTCCAGCGACCCGCCATAGGCGTCAGTGCGAAAGTTTTGCGCCGGTGACAGGAACTGCCCGATGAGATGGGCGCCGGACAGGCATTCGATACCATCCAGCCCGCCTTCCTTGCAGCGCATGGCCGCGCGCGCAAAGTCTCCGATGATGCGGGCAATGTCATGATGATCCATTTCGCGCGGGATCGAGCGATGCAGTGTTTCGCGCACCACAGACGGTGCCACGGTGGGCAGATAGACGTCCTGGTCGAATTCACCACGCCGTCCCAGATGGGTGATCTGGCACATGATCGCTGCCCCTTCAGCATGAACTCGTTCTGAGAACTGCTGCAGATAAGGCACCACGGCATCCACGCCGACGTTCAACTGCGGCATGACGTCAGGTGAATCGATTGACACGTTCGACGAACCGCCGAACATGGTCAGCCCGATACCGCCCTTGGCTTTTTCAACGTGATAGTCCTGGTAGCGTTGCGCCGGCATGCCGTTGTCGCCCAGGCCGGCGGCATGGCTGGTGCTCATGATGCGGTTGCGCAGCTGCAGGCCCTTCAGCTGGAAGGGTTGCAGAAGAGGGTCCGCGCTTCGCGGTTCCGATGTCACGCTGCTTTCGGTCTTCAACATGCGCACAAAGTCTCCATCTGAGATAATGAAGCCGATCTTCACCGGCGCACTTCACGGCATTTCGGAAAATCTTGCAAGCTGAATGGCGGGCACAGCCGTGCGTTGGTCAGGCCGCCATTACAGCCGCCATGAAAGCGGTCAGTTTGGCCTTGTCGAGCCGGTCATTGCTGCGAACACCGGTGCACAGGTCCAGGCCAAACGGCCTGACGTCGCGGACCGCCTGGCGGGCGTTGTCGGCGCTGAGGCCACCGGCCAGGAACACCGGCAACGGGCTTGCCTCGACGAACGCCCGGCTGATTGACCAGTCATGCGGGCGGCCTGTGCCGCCGAGTTCCGGAATGCCGGCGCCTGGTCGGCCGGAATCCAGCAGAAACGCGTGCATGTAGGGGGCATAGATCGGGATCAGGTCGAGCGCGGTCTGGTCCTCGACATGAATGACCTGTACCCGGCGCACGTGGGGTTGCAGGACAGCCAGCCTTGCCGCTTCTGTGTGCTCGATATGTGACACGATCTGCACGGTCGTTGGCTGCGTGCGGTCCAGATGCTGCGATATCGCGTCGGCGGTGGTCTCTGCAGTCAGCATGAAAGTTGCGACCGGCGGTGGAACCCATGCGGCGATATCTGCAATGTCCTCATCACTGATGGGGCCGGGGCCGGACGGCATCCGGGCCACAAGCCCGACGGCATCTGCACCTGCATCAATCGCCATCTGCGCCTCTTCCCGCGACGCGATGCAGCAGATTTTTATCCTGGTTCGCATGACAAAACTCTACCTTTTGGTCCCGTGTCAGGACATGAGATGCTCACCGGGCCGAGAGAAAATCTGGCCGAAGCCCTCGATGTTGTCGCGGATGCCGGCGCGCCTGAGGCAACTCCAGAACTGTGCCTGGTTGCTGGTGACCACCGGCTTGCCGGTCAGTTGCTCGATCTCTTCGGCGACCTCCAGCGAACGGATGCCGCCGCACGACAGAAAGATCGCATCCGCGTCCGGCCGGTCTATTTCCTGCGCGAAGGTTTTCCAGTACCGCGGCGTGACACGCCCGAACTCGATGCCGGTTGTCAGGTTCAGTCCCTGAATGTCGAGAACCTCAAACCCCCTGCCGACCAGGAATTCCGCTTCCGCCGTATTGATCTGGTCCAGGTACGGGGTGCCGACAACCAGTTTCTTTGCGCCCAGTTCCCGCAGCGCGTCCACGACCCCGGTCACCAGGCACATCGGTTTCGCCCACGGCGCTCCCTTGCGGATTTCTTCGTAGATACGCTCTTCGCCGATGACGATGGAACCGCTGGTGCAACTGTAGCTGATTACATCCGGTCTGGTGTCCGGCTGCAGGCGCGCTGCAGCATCGGCCATGTGATCGATGTGCCGGGCCAGTGTTTCTGTTGTGGTGTAATCTTCGGTCTTGAGCCGTGTGATGTGAACCGCCACGCCCTCCGGCGCCATGGCAAAGAAATCTGACTCGGCAGCCAGGTCCGTGGACATCAGGATGAACCCGAGTCTGGCTCGATGATGTTTGCCGTGGTCCAATTCAGGCGTGCGGTGAAGAGAGGTCACTGTGCTGCCGGTCTCGAACATGTTCAATCGCCTCCTGCCTGATCGCATATCCGCAAACTACACGGCATTCGAGTTTCCCGTTCAAGTCGAAATCCAGTACAGATGTTTATCTTCACGCGCGTAGGCGTGTCTCGTCAGGCCACCTGTTCGCCTTCGCGCCATACGTCCTGGGGAAGCTCCAGCAGCTTGTTCAGCATCCACTGGCCGGCGACGCCAAGGGCGCGTTGCTCGGTCCACACCGCATCGACACCCTGCAGGATGTCGCTTTGCTGAAAGGCATAGTTCAACTGCGCCAGGTCGCCGGTTCTGAGCCGGTCTGCGATGATGGAGTAGGGCAGTTCAGCCCAGCCGAACCCCTGGGCAACAAGTTCCAGAACCAGCATGGGATTTTCCGCATACCAGACGGACGGGCTCTTGCGGCGATCCGTACGGGCTGTTTCCGCGCTCTGGCGGCTTTGTGGAACCAGTTCGCGGTATTTTCTCAGATCTGCATGCCTGACCTGGGCCAGTGTCGCCAGCGGATGGTCATGTGCTGTCACTGGGACCGTTCTGGAATAGCCGACACCGCGAAACTGAAAGCCGGTGGGGTAGCCTTCCTGCTCGATCATCAGGCCGAGTTCAGCGCGACCCTGTTTCAGCAGGGCTGCCATGTCGGTTGGGTCAGGCGTCACGATTTCAAGCGACACATGCGCAAAAGTCGAAGTGAAGGCCCTCAGCAGATCAAGCAGCGGTTTTATGCTGATGCCCTGTTCAATCGCCATGCAGAGATGACCTTCGACACCCTGCGACATCGATGTGGCCCTGGCCAGGAACTCCTGGTTGCCCAGCAGAATTCCCCTGGCATTCGGCAGCAGGGCCGCACCTGCTGCAGTCAGCACCGGATTGCGGCCGCTGCGGTCGAACAATTGCACGTCGGCGTCGATTTCCAGATTTGCAATTGCGGTGGACACTGCCGACTGCGCCTTGCCCATCTGCCGTGCGGCGGCTGAAAACGACCCGAGCTCGGCAGCGAGGACGAAAGCCCGGAAATGTTCGATGTTCGCCATGAATCCATCTATCTGTAATTCAGATATAAACTAACTATCATATAGCTGTAATATCGATATAAAGGGAAGAAATTTCCGGAGTACATGCAATGTCGCAATCACCAGCCATGCGGACTGGCGCAGATCGTCTGCGCTACACGGTTGTATTCGAAATGACACTGCTGGTGCTGCTGGTCCCGGCCGGTGCAGCGTTTTTCGACAAGGGATGGGCCGATATTGGTCTTCTCGGGCTGATCCTGTCGACCAAGGCCATGCTGGTGAACCTGATCTACAACTGGGTGTTCGATCATATCGACGCCAGGGCCAATCGGGTATCGTCCGACCGCTCCACGCCTGGCCGCATCCTGCATGCGGTCGGGTTCGAGCTCTCGCTGGTGATTACATCACTGCCCATCTACGTCTGGTGGCTGAACCTGACCGTGCTTGAGGCAGTGCTGACCGATCTGGTCGTGACCTCGTTCGTTGTCGTCTATACCTACCTGTTTACTCTCGGCTATGATCGGCTGTTTCCGGTTGTGCCGCGATCAGTACCGGTGAAGGTTGAATAGCGGGCAATGAATGCAGCCGGCAGAATTTAGTTATCAGGCTTGATCTGCTGGAGCGGGAAAAGCGGCCGTTATGCCGTATCTGGCTGGGCTGGAGCGAGCGGACGCATCACCTGGGCGGCCGCCTCGGGGCCGCCATGCTGGACCGGATGATAGAACTGAAATGGCTGCACAAGCAGGCGAACACTCGCGCTGTCAAATTTACAGGCAAGGGCAGGAGAGCGTTCGCGGAACTGATCGCATGAGTGCAACGCGGTTTCACCTGAACTCATGATACAAACAAAAAAGATCGATATAGCTGCGTTTGGTGGTGAGTTGAAATGGAGGAACAATCATGACTTTCGTAGATGGCTTTGTGGCGGCGGTACCGACCGCCAACAGGCAGAAATTCATTGATCACGCGCGCTATTGCGCACAGATTTTCAAGGACCATGGCGCGCTGAAAGTAATGGAGAACTGGGGCGATGACGTGCCAGACGGCAAGCTGACCTCGTTCCCCATGTCGGTCAAAAAGGAAGCGGACGAAACGGTGGTGTTCTCGTGGATCGTGTGGCCGTCGAAGGAGGCCCATGAAAAAGGCTGGGAGAAGATCATGGCAGACGAGCGCATGAGCCCGGAAAATGCAGAGATGCCATTTGACGGCAAGCGCATTCTGTTTGGCCGGTTTGAAACGGTGCTTGAGGAATAGACTCCAATTTCTGGCCGGTTCATTTCAAGGAGACAATTAAAGTGGCTGCTAGACTGACCGGAGGCTGCACCTGTGGTGCGGTTCGATACGAAACCGACGCTGACGTGGAATTTTCGTTCAACTGTCATTGCCGGAAATGCCAGCGTGCCACCGGCACCGGGCACGCTTCGGCCTTCGCCTTGCCCGTGGATGCGGTGAAAATCACCGGCGAGATCAGGGAATACAAGGGATCAAGCGATGCTGGCGCTGACACCTATAGCGGGTTTTGCCCAACCTGCGGGGCGCCGTTGATCAGCCGGACCGACCGATTTCCGGAGCGGCTGTATTTTCATGCCGCCACGCTGGATGACCCGTCGGTTTTTCAACCAGGGTTTGTGGTCTTTGCTGAACACGCCCAGCCCTGGGACCCGCCGGCCCCTGAGAACAAGAGGGAAGATTGATCGTGAGAGAACTGGCAATTCTGACATTTGTCACCCTGGACGGCGTGATGCAGGCACCGGCCATGCCGGATGAAGATCGCTCCGGCGGTTTCACAAACGGCGGCTGGGCGGCACCCTACTGGGATGAGGTCATGTCGCAGGTTCGCCGCGAGGCAATGGCTCAAGCCTACGACATGCTGTTTGGCCGCAAGACCTATGATCTGTTCGCCGGTCACTGGATCGGTGTGAAGGGCGATCCCGCCGCCGACATGATGAATGCGGCAACAAAATATGTCGCCACTTCGTCACCGGAAACCCTTAACTGGACACACTCGCATGCCATAACGGGGGATGTAGCAAGCAAGGTGGCCGGGCTGAAAAATCAGGACGGCCCGCTCCTGCAGGTGCACGGCAGCGGTGAACTGATCCAGGCACTTATGGCAGCAGATCTTGTAGACGAGTACCGGTTGTGGACTTTTCCAACGCTGGTTGGTCCGGGCAAACGCCTGTTCCAAAGCGGTTATGGTCGAAAAAACCTCAAGCTGAGCAAATCCGAGGCCTGCCGCAATGGCGTCGTCATGAACATCTACCGCCGCGACACAGAAAGCTGACAATGGAGAAAACATGATGGAATTTGTATTTGGGGCGTTTTCGATGGCCGCCTTTGTGTTCAGCATCGCAGCGCTGGCCAAGGTGACCAATCTTGAAAAGAAACTGAATGAAAACCGAGGACAACAGTCGTGATGTCCAGGCGCAATTGCTGCCCGCGTAACGGTGATTTCCTGTGCGCCCGGTTTCGCCGATACCCGTTGGATTGATGCAATTGCGGATGTAGTGCAGTCTGAGTTTCTTTACTCAGCCGGATATGTTTCAGATTTCCAGCCGGTGTATCGAACAGGCCAGCGTGATGTCCGCAACACACCTTAGTAATGACGAAGTACCATTTCTGGACCCGTCCGATCCGGATTTCTCCATTCGCTCCGAGGCGGTGCTGAGGGCCCGCGGTATGAGCTGGTGGGCGCGCACGCCTTATGGCCTAGCCGTGCTGCGCTATGAAGAAATGAAGCAAATGATCAATCATCCGCTGTTGCGGCAGGGCTCATACCGCTGGCCGGAGCACAATCAGGCAGGTGGGATGTGGGCGCAATGGTGGAAGCGCATGATGCTGAACCGGGAAGGCGCTGATCACGCCAGATTGCGCAAGCTCGGGGCGCCGGCGTTTGCGCCCAGGCTGGTCGCCGGAATGATCCCGAAATTCCAGCAACTTGCCGATGACCTGATCCGTGACTTCGAGCGGGACGGCAAGTGTGAATTCATGAGCCGGTTTGCCGAACCCTACGCAACCCGCGTGGTCTGCGAATTGGTCGGGGTTGCACACGAGCAATGGCAGGAGTTTGCCGAACTTGCGGTAACCATGGGGCTGGCGCTGGGGGTGACCTATGCCCGCGATGAAGCCCGGATCAATGCGGCGACGGAGAGGTTTTTTGACATTGCCGGGCGGATAGTCACAGACCGCCGGCGCGCGCCACGCGATGATTTCATCTCCGCCTTGATCAACGCCAATGAAGACAAGGACACACTCGGCGATCAGGAACTGTACGACATGATCGTGTTGTCGATCTTCGGGGGGATCGATACGACAAGAAGTCAGATCGGCCTGGCCATGGCCATGTTCATCGACCATCCCGATCAGTGGGCCTTGCTGGGCGACAATCCGGACCTGGCACGCCCGGCTGTAGAAGAGGTCATGCGCCTGCGCCCGACCACCACCTGGGTGACCCGCGAGGCCACCGAGGAATTTGAATTCAAGGGCGTGCCGATTGCCAAAGGCACCACCATTCACCTGTTCTCAAGCGCGGCTGCCAGCGATCCTGACCACTTCACGCCAGGTTTCGATATTACCGTGCAGCGCAAACCTCATTTCGGGTTTGGCGGCGGCAGGCATCACTGTATCGGATCACAGATTGCCAGAGGCGACATGACCGAAGCGCTGAAACTGCTGGCGCAACGGCTGAAGAACCCGGTCTATGGCGGTGAGCCGCAATGGTTGCCGGACAGCGGCAATACCGGGCCGATCAGCCTGCCGATAGCCTTTGATGCGGTTTCTGCAGGGTAACCTGAGCACAGGTGTCCGTCTCGGCGTGGACAGCGCAAGTCACTTCTTTTTCAGTTTTTGAATTTGTCGAATGGTTTTCCCGAGCATCTTGTCCTTGGACTTTCTCTGGGCAAGACTGGCAGAATTGTGCCGGTCTTCGGCGACAAGTTTCTGCCAGCGCGCAAGGCGTACACTGTCGACTTCTCCAGCCTCGATGGCGGCAAGAACCGCACAACCCGGTTCCGTCTGGTGCTGGCAGTCGTTGAAGCGGCATTGTGTGGAAAGCGCATGCAGGTCGGAAAACACATCCGCCACACCGGCTTCCACGTCCATCAGTTGCAGTTCCCGCATGCCGGGCGTATCCAGCACCGCGCAGCCATCAGGCAGGATGTGAAGCTGACGGCTTGTCGTGGTGTGGTGGCCCTTGGCATCATCTTCGCGTATGGCCTGGGTCTCGATAGACCGGGTTCCCGACAACGCATTGATCAGCGTTGACTTGCCAACGCCGGAAGACCCCAGAAACGCAAGCGTCTGGCCTGGCCTGCACCAGTCTGCCAGTTTCGATCGTGGTTCCTCACCACGCGCATCGAGAACCACAACTGGCACCTGGCTGGATATGGCGCTTGCCTCGGCCACATACTGATCCGGCGCCTCGCAGAGGTCGGTCTTGGTCAGGATGATGACCGGCGCCACTTCGGCCTCGAAGGCCAGGGCAATGTAGCGTTCAAGTCGCGCCACGTTAAAATCCTGGTTGCAGGATGATACGATGAACGCCGTGTCTATGTTGGCGGCGATCAACTGCGCCTGGCGATCATGCCCGGCGGCGCGGCGCTTGATCAGGCTCTTGCGGTCAAGAACCCGGCTCGAAGGCGGGTGGGCCCGGTCGAGCAACAGCCAGTCGCCCACCGTGGCGTCGGGCCCGGGCGGGATCATGGTGTCCACCCCGTCGCCCACCGCATGCAGACCGGTGCGATGCACCTCGATGACGCGAACAGGGGGCGTGTCGGCCATCTCGTCCACGCTGGTCTGCTGCGCGAAGTAAGGTTGCCAGCCAAGGGTTTCCAGTGTTGAGAGTTTGTGTTTCGCGCCATCACCTTCTGCGATGGGCTTGAGGAATTGTGAGTAATCCCGTGTCATGGATATGAACTTTCATGGTCCGGCCGCGGGCACGGCCCGGGCATTGGTGTCAGCTGTGTCTGAAGTCGCAAATAAACAGGGCATCTGCCGGGTATCGGCAAATGGTGCATTCTGTTTGAGTTTTGCATCGGGAGACCATCTTGCCTCCCCACCTTACCGGGACATAAAACCTCCATGTTGAGGCCTGTTGGTAGCATGGCTGGCTGAGTTTTTCCAGCTTCCAGCCGACAGCGGCGACAGAGCTCTATCCTGACTTGCCAGCGCTGTTTGCCTCATGCGTGAACTGGTCAATCATGACTTCGATGTCCAGTTTGTCTCTTTTGAGAAAGTCTTCGGCGCGCTGTTTGGCGCCGGCTGACATCAGGAATGGCCACAGGTTATAGGCCATTGCACGGCGGCGGTCGCGGCTCAATTCTCGGAGGTTTTCCCTCGCGATGACAAATTTTTCACGCCAGGTCTGTTGCTCATAGGCTTCAGGCCACGGAGATTGCTTCAGTATCTGTTCAAACCAGGCCGAATCCGCCTTCCAGATGGGGCTGCGCCATCTGGTCCATGGTTTGGGTCCCGTGTAGTGCTTGATCCACGGGGGATTAGCGCCGCCCATGGTGAAGTAGTAAGCGGCCAGGTTCCAGCGCGGGTCCAGTGCTTTCCAGTGCCCGGCCGAAACGGCATTCAATGCATCCTGGTCATAGAATTTGCATTTCTCAGGATTGGAGGCTGCATAATGACGCACATCTGACAACAGCCCGGTTTTCAGAGTTAGTTGCCAGTCGAACAACATGACCCCGGAGTTGAAATATCCGGCGGTTTCCGGCATGCCGAGCAACTCTCTTCTCTTCTTTATTCTATCATCCTGATAGTGAGCCATGTCGTGTGCGGCGGCGAACTGATAACCCCCAAGATCA
The DNA here is from genome assembly GCA_938039915.1 of uncultured Anderseniella sp. Lineage (GTDB taxonomy): Bacteria > Pseudomonadota > Alphaproteobacteria > Rhizobiales > Aestuariivirgaceae > Anderseniella. Next base: position 15,068 of record CALHUA010000015.1, on the reverse strand, counting down.
CTCAGCAGCAATGGCGCAAGCGATGCCAGCACGCGCGTGTCTGAATCCAGGTACAGCACACGGTCGAACTCAGCAGGAATGATACTGTCCAGCGCGAGGCGCAGGTAACCGGCTTTCGTCACCCGCTCATTGACATGAAAGCTGTCACTGATCAGTTCGTTCGAGGAGAAGTTCTCCACGCATGGTTGCACCTGATGCTGTTCAAGAAACCGGTTTGCCGTTTCGACATCGTGATCTTCGATGTCCACACCAGCCAGCAGACAGGACACCGAATTCCATGCAGGCAAATGGTCCCGGAGGCTGATCAGCACACAGCACGCTGCCGGCAGATAATTCTTGTCCGCCACGGTAACGATTTGGCATTTTGGCGGTCTGGCCATTTTCACTTACCTTTTTGCCTGGCGGATCATGTCTGCGACCAGGCTCTCTATACGGTGACGCTGAAGTTTCAGATGCTGCTGAGCACGCTGTTTGGCAGCGGATGACATGACATGCGGCGCAAAATAATAGCCGATCAGTCGGCGATATTCACGAAACCTAACCAGGAGGCCTTTGACCATGATGCCAAGCTGGATGATCCATGTCTGTCTTTCCACATACTCAGGCCAGGGCGAGTCCTCCAGCAGGGTTTTCATCCATACTGCGTCCTGTCGCCATATTTTGGGCCGGTGACGACTCCACGGTTTTTTGCCGGTGAAGTGTTTGATCCAGGCGCTTTGCTGTCCGCCATTGGAGAAGTAGTAGTGAATCAGGTTCCAGCGTGGGTCCAGGGGCTTCCAATTGTTGGCGGCTGCGCTATTCAATGCATCCTGATCATGCATTACGCACAGATCCTGATGCATACAGGCAAACTTCATTGCCTTGTTCAGGAGTCCTGATCGTAGTGTATCCGGCCAATCGAACAGAAGGACGCCGGCATTGAAATAGTCCGCGTTATCCGGCATCAACAAGCCGGAGCATTTCTGTCTCAACCGGTCTTGATGATAGAACGGAATGTCCTTTACCGCTGCCAGCGGAAAGCCCTGCATGTTCGTTTCAAACAGTGGAGCGAGTGACGACAAAACACGTATGTCGGCATCCAGATACAGGACACGGTCCACATCACGTGAAATGATCCTGTCAAGCACAAGGCGTATATAGGAAGCCTTTGTCACGTGCCTGTCCACACGCAACCGGGGATCAACAAATTCTTGTGACGATACTGTTCTTACACAGGGAGTGACACCATGTGCCGCAAGGAATGTATTGGCCCGATCCGCTTCGCCGTCAGATACATCAACCGCGACGAGCATCAGTACTATACCCGCGTCAGCCTGCAGCGCAGAGTTTGCGCTGATCAGCATGCAGCATGCAGCCGGCAGGAAATTGACATCTGCAGAGGTCACAATCTGACATTTGAGCTTGGCTGTCCTTGACATGAACTGCAATCGTTTGCCGGCTTTGGAACAGCCGTTTCGGGAAGTCTCTGATATGAATTCGTGTACGGGATCTGAAGGTGTCGGAGTGTCTGATTCTGTGCCAGACATTCCGTGCTGTCCAGCCTTGGTTCTGGTCGGTGAGGCCGCCATGGTCACTGGTGTGATGGCGCAACGACAGTCTTAACGCCGAACTCGTCCGTGGTCCAGTTATGAAAGGCTGCGGCCATCGGTGTCATTTCAGTGTTGAACGGCCATATCATGTAGTACCCGTTTTGCGTCTTCACCGTCTCGGCAAACGGCCGCACCAACGCTCGACTGGCAAGATGATCGCCAACCAGGTGTTTCCAGCCCAGCGCCAGTCCGCTGCCATTGCGCGCGGCGTCTATGACGAGGGGATAGTTGTTCAGCTTCATCCTGCGCCGGGTGTCGGGCAGGGGAAGGCCTGTTTCCGTCAGCCAGATTGCCCAGTTCATCCAGTGCCATTGTTCGTATTCAAGATCGAGAAGGTCGGCGGACGGAAGCTCGTCAAGTTTGATGCCTGATGGAAACCGGTCAAGATAACCGGGCGCACACACTGGAAACACTTCTTCTTCGAAAAGCAGGATGGACTCGTAGCCGGCCCAGTTGCCCTGGCCGTGGACGATGGCGACCTGGAAGTCGCTGCTGAGCAGGTCCGCCTGCACATCCGTGGTGGTCAGTCGGATGGTGCAGTCGGGATGGTGTGCCTCAAACCGATGCAGGGCAGGCACCAGCCACATGCCTGCAATTGAGGTATCTGTGACAATTTCCAGTTGCTGAAAGTCGTCGTTGATGCGGACTTCATCCGCCGCATTGGCCAGGTGGGTCAGGGCAATGGAGACACTGTTCTGAAACAGCTTGCCGCGATCTGTCAATTGAACGGAGCGATGGCCACGCTGGAACAACGAGACACCCAGACCTGTTTCCAGGTTTCTGATCTGCTGGCTGACCGCCGGCGCGGTGACATTCAGCTCCCTGGCTGCCAGTGCAAAGCTGGACAGCCGTGCCGCCGCTTCGAACGCGATCAGGGGATCAAGGTGCGGAAGCTTCTTTCGAATGTATTGCATCAGAATTTCTTTTTCAAAAGCTAAAGAAATGGTGTTTTGCAGATCATATTGAACTAGTGCAGCTTTTGTGAATTGAAATGTCAACTGACCTGTAAGGAGCGTGAGCATGGAATCGTCCATACTTGAAAAACGCGAAGATGATGCGCCGTTTCGGGCAGACCCTGCCGCTTCCTTCACCATGCCTGCACGGTTCTACACCAGTGCGGAAACCTATGAGCTTGAAAAACAGGCGATTTTCTACAGGACATGGCACTATGCCGGACACGTGTCGCAGGTCACCGGCCCGGGAAGCTATTTCACCACTGCCATCCACGAGCAGAACATTTTCGTGGCCCGCGGACGCGATGATGAGTTGCGCGCCTTCTACAATGTATGTGCCCATCGCGGCCATGAGCTTGTGCACGGAGCCGGTCAGAAGAATGTCATCACTTGCCCTTACCATGCCTGGGCGTTTGACTTTGAAGGCAATCTTGTCGCGGCACGCAATTCGGAAAATGTCGCCGGGTTCAACAAGTGCGACTTCGCGCTGAAGCAGATCCGGCTGGAGGTTTTCTGCGGCATGATCATGGTCAATCTTGACCCGGACGCTGTTTCCTTTGCTGAGCAGTTCAAGGGGCTGGAAGACGAGATTCGCCACTACATGCCGTCGGTCGATACGCTGGCCTTTGCCCAGCGTGACACCTTTGATGTTGCATCGAACTGGAAAGTACTCGTCGACAATTTCCTGGAGTGTTATCACTGTGCGCCTGCGCACAAGGACTTTGTCGATCTGGTCGACATGAACTCGTATCGCACAATCACCCACAAGCGGTATTCTTCCCAGTGCGCTGCGGCACCGCGCACCACGTCGAGCAATGCCTATTCCTTCGAGCCGGGCGAGGTGGATTTCGGCTATGCGGGCTTTTTCGTCTGGCCGAATTTTACCATCTGGATTTATCCGGGCGAGGCCAATTTATCGGTTCTGCAGATGAACCCGAAAGATCCGGCAAGAACCATCGAGTACCAGGACTGGTTTACCCCGGGTGGTGTGCTGACACCGCAATTGAAGGAGGCAGCCGACTATCAGAAGGATGTTCTGCAACCCGAAGACATCGGCTTATGCGAAAGCGTGCAGCGCGGCTTGTATTCCAGAGGGTATAATCAGGGCCGGTTCATCGTTGATCACGGCAAGACGGAACTGAGCGAACATGCGGTTCACCATTTTCAGTCCATGGTCATGCAAGCCCTTGGTGTTGAACTGGAGTGATATTACCGGTTAACGGTAAGCAGGCGCGGTCCGCGATCAACCAGTAAATCAGTCACCCCGGCGCCCAGCCACATGCAGACCAGCGCGGTCCACGCGGTCAGGGCCAGAACCGCGCCACCGGTCATGCCGGCGCCGACCGCGCATCCGCCTGCCAGCATGGCGCCAAACCCCATCAGGCAGGCGCCGGCTATGTACCGCGGCATCGGCGCGTGTTCGTTGAATGTCTGGATGTGAAAATCACCCGCCATGAGGGCCGCCAGGAATGACCCGGCAAAGACACCCGGCACAAGGCCAAGTCCGAAGCCCAGTGACACGTTCGGCTGATTGACCACAGCCATCAGGGTATCGGCTGATGGTCCTGTAAAACTGACGCTTTGAACCGGAACGATATCGAAAGACTGGCTGGCCAGTGTGGCGGTGAACCACCATCCTGCGGTGACCGCAACTCCCACCAGCACGCTGGTCGCGATCACCGGGATGGAGAGTTTGTGGCGCAGCGACAAGCCTGCTGCAAGTGCCAGTATGGCTAGACCCGCCGCCAGCCCGCTATTGTGTGGAACATGGTCCATCAGGTTTCGGGCCTCAGGTCCGACCAGCCACAATGATGCGAGCTTGAGCCGGGCCGGCGACAGAATGCCCCGCAAGGACGCCTGAGCCACCACGGTCAGGATCAGCCCGGTTATCAGGGCCCTGAGATTACCCGTTGCCGACAGCACCAGCAGTCGGCTGGCACATCCACGCGCCAGGATCATGCCCGACCCGAACATCAATCCGCCGATCATTGCGCCGGACAATGAGCCCGTCGTTGACAGTTGGCGCACCGATGTTGAGTCCAGAATGCCGGCCGAAAACAACAATTGGACACCCAGCAGGGCTGCCCCGAACGCCAGCAGCCAGACAGCTGTCTTCGGTCCGAGCGAGCCGTGCCAGAACTCGATTGTCGCTGATCTGAGGCAAAACCGGCTGCGCTGTGCGGCAAAACCGAACAGCAAGCCTACGGCCCCGCCGCCGATCGTGGCGCTGCCGGCATCACTGAAGTTTTCTATGAGCCAGCTCAGGTCCACCGGGGTCTCCCGTCGTGCCGGTAATTTAAAACATGTCGGGAAGAGCGCATGTCAAAACGCTGTGCCAGTCACCCCGCAATGACTTGCTAGCACTGGTGCCGGACATCACCTTGATCTGGATCAACGTCGGTATAATCCCGGTGCTTGCCGGAGGTCTGTCGGCTGGCTGCTAAAACAGCCAGGTTTCGACATTGGCGACGGGTTTGCCGGCCGATGCCGCCTGCAGGCCCTTCACACATCGAACGATCAGCCACACGGCAACCGCCAGCAGGAGCAGGAAGCCGATACCGACGATCATGAGCACTGCACTGATCAAGGAGTAGAGCAGTCCGATCCAGAACGTTCGGATCGCATAGCGGTAGTGCGTCTGGCTGACCTGATCTGCCTTGCCCAGATTGATGTAGGCGAATACCAGTCCAAGCAGTGTCGACAGCCCGCCCAGCACGAACCCGGCCAGGTACAGGATGTAGACAAGGGTCACATTGTTCTTGCCGGGAGAAAGCCAGTCACCGGAACCGGTTTTTGCAGGTGTGTCAGGCATCTTCGACCTTTCTGTTTGTGATAGCTGGATGTGATCCGGGCATGTGCAGCAGATTAACCGATATTCGCGTCTTGTCACTGTCGTCATCGCGGTTGATTTGATTCACGCTCTCACCACACCTGTCTAAGGGACTGATATTTATGGAGGAAATACCTCTTGGGTTTTGCGAGCAAAAATGTCCGGTTTCTGTATCTGACGACAGCGCTGGTGCTGGTCGTGCTGCGAGCACAGTGCAAGTCATTTCCCAGCTTCGACAGTTATGCCAAAACCTGCAACACCGTGCCCCTGAACAAATTGGCTCACAGCTCTTCGAGCTGCAAATAGGTTGCAGGCGGTTGCCAACTTGTAAGTTGGCCAGCTATCAATCGGCCTGATGCAGTCAGCGCAGGGATGGGGCAAGGATGAACACTTCAGGGCCAGATCGTTTCGATACGTCGAACTGTATGTCCACCATGATGGCGATTGTCACCACCGGTAATGGTGATTACGACAAGCTGGTGTATCGCGAAGCGCCGGTGCCTGAACCGGGTCCGGGCGAAGTGCTGCTGCAGGTGCTTGCGGCAGGCGTCAACAATACCGAGATCAACACCCGTCTCGGCTGGTATTCCGCATCGGTGACCACGAGTACCGAAGCGGCCGCACAATCCGACATGGCACCTAAACAGGACGGTGGCTGGAATGCGGCGACGCCGTTTCCGTTCATCCAGGGAACCGATTGTTGTGGGCGCGTGATTGCGGTTGCTGACGATGTTGATGAAACCATGATCGGCGCCCGGGTTCTGGTGCGTTCCTGCATGCGCCCGGTCGGGTACACCTCCATGGACAATGTCTGGATGGGCTCGGATTTTGACGGAGCGTTTGCCCAGTTCGTGAAGGTTCCAGCATCTGACGTTTTCCCGGTGGATTGTAATTGGTCCGATGCCGAACTGGCCACCATCCCGTGTGCCTACGGCACTGCGGAAAACATGCTGCATCGAGCTGGGGTGTCTAGGGGTGAGCACGTACTTGTCGCCGGTGCGTCGGGCGGGGTCGGTTCGGCGGTGGTTCAACTGGCCAAACGCCGCGGCGCCAGAGTGACGGGGATTGCGGCCAACGCCAAGGCCGACCAGGTGAAGTCCATCGGGGCTGATGAGATCATCGACCGCAATGATGATGTTGTTGCCCGCCTGGGGGAGCACAGCGTTGATGTTGTCGTCGACAACGTGGCCGGGCCGGGGTTTGGTGGAATGCTCAACGTGCTGAAGCGGGGCGGCAGGTACACATCGTCAGGTGCAATCGGGGGACCGCTGGTAACGCTCGACATGCGTACCTTCTATCTCAACGACCTGACCCTGGTCGGCTGCACGGCGTGGGACGAGCCGGTGTTTGCCAACCTGGTCACCTATATCGAGCGCAGCGAGATCCGGCCGCTGCTTGCAAAGACCTTTCCACTCGAGCAAATAGCAGATGCCCAGCGTGAGTTCCTGAAGAAGACGCATGTTGGCAATTTCGTACTGCTGCCGCCGCAATAATTCTCATGTCTGCACCGGGAGCTTAACCGGTGGCCTTGCTGCCGGCTCCGAAATGCTTGCGATAATCGTTGGGCGACAGGGCAACCGCTCTCGTCATGGCACGGCGCAGGCGCTCGTCGTCATTGAAACCGCAGCGGTCGGCTATGGTGGTGACCGGCAGGCTGGTGTCCTCGAGCAGCCTGCGGGCTGCCTCCACGCGAAACCGTTCTACCGCCCTGGCCGGAGACGAGCCGGTTTCCGATGCATAGACGCGGGCGAAATTCCTGGCACTCATGTTTGCCTGCTCAGCCAGCCTTTCGACCCTGAGGTCACTGTCGAGATTGTTGATGATCCAGGTGTGCAGGGCCTCGAACCGTCCGCCCGCATCACTGGCCTGCTGATCCAGCACGGGGCTGAACTGCGACTGTCCGCCCGGCCGCATCATGTAGGCCACCAGAGACCTTGCCAGTGCCAGGGCTGATGTCCGGCCATGATCGTCGGCCACCATGGCCAGCGCCATGTCGATGCCGGCGGTCACGCCAGCCGAGGTCCACACATTGTCGTCGCGTACATAGATCGGATCAGGATCGACATTCACCTGCGGAAACCGTTTCTGCAGATGGGCGCAGGATTCCCAGTGGGTCACGCAGCGCCGGTGATCGAGCAGACCGGCTGCCGCCAGCACGTAGGCTCCGGTACATATGGATGCCACGCGGGTGCTGGCCCCGGCAAGGCGCTGGACTTCGGCGATGAGGGTCTTGTCGAGTGACGCGGCACGCGTGCCGATGCCACCTGCCACAATCAGCGTGTCAATCGCCCCGCCGGGCCATTGTGCAATGGCGTCGGCGGAAATCGACACAGCCGTATCGGTTTTGATCGGGCCCGGCTCCAGAGCCAGTATGGCTGTCTCGTAATTGGCGGGACAGACACTGTTGGCATCTTCGAACACCTGTAGCGCGCCGGACAGGTCCAGCAGCTTAACGTCCGGAAACACGATGAAAACAACTGCGTGAACGGGTTTGGCAGAAAGCGAGGTCATATTGTCATTTATGCCAGACAGTTGTCTGCTAGTCTAGCGTCATCGATAGCCGTCTGATCTGAAAGGAATGTGAAAGATGTTGTTGCTCAAACCGAACTGCGAATGCTGTGACAAGGACCTGCCGGCCAACGCCACCGATGCGCGCATGTGCACATTCGAATGTACTTTCTGTGCCGACTGTGCCGAACAGCGCTTCGACAACACCTGCCCGAACTGCGGCGGCAACCTGGTGGTTCGCCCAATCCGGCCGGCCAGGCACCTGGCGAAGAACCCGGCCTCGACCAAGCGCTTCACCAAGGACCATGCCGAGTGCGCCGACCTGAGTGGCTGACCACCTGTTTGTTTGAAAAGGATATCTCCCATGAGATCAATTGCTGCCCTGGTGTTTCCGGGCTTTGAAACCCTTGACCTGTTCGGTCCCATCGAAATGTTCGGCATGCTGTCCGAAGAGTTCAGCCTGTCCATCATTGCCGAACACGAAGGCGAGGTTGCCAGCACCCATGGCCAGCGCGTGTGCGTTGACCACACGTTTTCCGCTGCAGAGCATTTCGACATGCTGCTGATCCCCGGCGGACCGGGAACCCGGACCCAGGTTGACAACCCCGCCATGATGGACTGGCTGAAGACACAGGCGGCACAAGCCGAGACCGTCATGTCGGTGTGCACCGGGTCGGCGCTGCTGGCAAAGGCCGGCCTGCTGGATGGCCGCAGGGCGACGTCCAACAAGATGAGCTTTGCCTGGGTCAAGGAGCAAGGTGCTGATGTTAACTGGATCGACAAGGCTCGCTGGGTCGAGGACGGGCGGTTTTTCACCTCGTCAGGCGTGTCTGCCGGCATGGATATGAGCCTGGCCGTGATCGAGCATCTGGCAGACAAGGACACAGCCCGTCAGGTTGCCCGCTATACCGAATATACCTGGCATGAGGACGCCACTCATGATCCGTTTGCGGAGCTCCATGGCCTGACCTGAGTCTCCATCGCTGTGGCCTGCAAGTTCAACTATGACGTGTTCTGAGTAAATATTTTCAATCACTAATAACACACTTAAAAACAAGGCGTTATAGTGATTTTGGCGTGCGGTGGAGTGTTTGATTGGCTCTCACCGGGTCAGTTTTTTGTTGAAACGAAACAGGAGAACATACTAAGAACATTTTATGTATATGGAGACTGTTCAGGATATCTGCGATCGCAATGCGCACCTTGAAGTCAGGTGTGTGCCGTGCACCCGCTCGGTGGATATTCCGCCGTCTCTGATACCCGGGAGGATCCCGCGCGATCTGCCGGTCCAGCTGGCTGCCGCTCATTTCGTCTGTTCCGGCTGCGGCGGCAGGCAGCTTGTCAGCGCGCTGTGGGACTACCGGACGGCAAAGGGCAGGGGACGTTGATCCATATGGCCAGAAACAAATCAGCCGCACATGTGCGCAATCCGTTTTATCATCCAGTACCAGAAGAATACGACTATGCCCGGCTGCTTGATGCACTCAGGGAAAGTCGTGAGATGGCGCGAAAGCTCACTCTCGGCTGTGGCCTGCGCAATCCGATCTATCGCGAAACCGAAGCCCTCATCGCCCAGATCGACGCCGTGGCAGCACTTACCCGCGTCTCCGGCGCGTCCGGCTTCGTCAATCCGGATGACTACACGGTGACGGCCGCGCGCCAGTAGATCCGGCTTCACCAGGTGCCTGCCAAGATCGGTCATTCGTGCAACTTGCAGCGAACGGAAGCTTCGAGCCCATTTTACCAATGCTGCACACTGCACGAGTGTCAGCAAACCAATGCTCTTTGACTTTATCTCTAGGTAGAGATATATCGCTTGCATGAAACGTGAGAATCAAGACCGGGAGAACCAGGCCATCGTGCTTGCATTGCTGCGAAGCCAGCAGATGTTCATGCGCGCAATGGGGCCGACATTTCGCGATGGCGGACTGACGGCGCCGCAATGGGATGCTCTGGAAGTTCTTAGCCACAAGGGTGCGCTGTCGATTAATGACCTTATGCATTTCACGCTATCGACATCAGGCAGCCTTGATGTCGTCTTGCAGAACCTGATCCAAGCCGGATGGGTCGAGAAATCCGTAAATGAGTTCGACAAGCGCGCCCGTGTGCTGCGCCTGACACCCGCTGGGCGTGAAAAAGTTGCAGACTTCCTGCCGGTTCACAACCGCGCCCTGGATCGGGTTTTTGAAAAACTCAGCGCACATGACAAGCGCACAACGATCTCCAAACTCAATCAGTTTCGTAAGAAGCTGTCTCAAGCCAGGAAAGACTGACCATGACCAACAAAAATTTCCTAACAGCCCATGGTGTGATTTACATATTCTTCGCCTTGGCGCTGTTCTTCGGCCCAACGATCCTCTGGCCCGCCTACGGCCTGCAGCTTAACGATCAGTACGCAGTTTTTCTGTCGCAGCACAACTCGATCTTCCTCGGAGGCATCGGGATCATCAGCTTCCTGTTTCGAGATTCGGGTGAGAGAAGTGACACCGCTCACATCATTCTCAAAGGGCTGATCTGGACCAACGTACTTGGCGTGGTCATCACGCTTTACGCCTGTCTAACGGGAATATTCACCGGCTTTGGCTGGTCTGATCCCATATTCTTCGCCCTGCTCGCCGTTCTGAGCTTTCTGCAACTCAGAAAGAACAGGTGAGTTCGGACATCTGACGCCACCCCTCAAGCAAAGGAGACCAAAACCATGAGTACTTTGAAAATCTGGGATCTGCACATGACCTATGACGGTCCTATCACAGAAGAGTTTTTGGCTGGTACCAATCAACTGGCCGCAAGTATTGCCGAAGAACCCGGCATCATCTGGAAGATATGGACCGTTGAAGACGGCACGAACCACTATGGCTCGACCTATCTCTTCCGAAACCGTGAATACCTCGAGACCTATAAGGCAATGCATGTGAAACGCCTTGAGGCCATTGGGATCACGGTGACCGCTGACCATATCTTCGACATCATGGAGGATGTCAGCGCCATCAATAACGCACCTTTGCAGGGCTGAACGCGGTCTGAGAACTGACCTTGTTGCTGGCCGCGCAACTATGGGTCAGCAACTATCTGGAGCCTCGCCTGATCGGCAAGCAGCTCAATATGTCGCCTTTGATCATTCTTCTAAGCCTGTCTGTGTTCAGCACTCTTTGGGGTCTTGCTGGCGCAATCCTCGCTGTACCACTTACATCAATAATCGCGATCACACTCAGCGCTTTCGATGAAACCCGATTTGTCGCAGTGCTATTGGCGGAAACTGTGGAAGACAATTAGCACCGGAAGGCGCTCGGCTGACAGTGATAACTTCTCAATGCAGACATTGGCGCGACTGCAACGAAAGTACAAATTGTCCGCTCTGCTGCCATCCGACCTATACCAAACCAATGTCCGCCTTGGATTGTGACAAGCATTGACCTCAGCGTTTATTTGATAGCCTGCATTTGACCTAGCATGACTTCCACTCATGGAGGTCTCAAATGGCCCGGTCCATGTAGGACAGGCTGTGAGTGAACCTCAAGTCGCGCCGGTTTCGGGTGCTTTTACCAAGCCGCCAGAACCGTGATCCTATCGCTTGTTATAGGAGTACAGGAAACGCGAGGCGGTGAAGGTTGTCTCCGAAAGGCTTGTCCAGGCAACCGCTTCGCTTCGGAAATTCTGGATGTTGTCCAGAACCTTCCGGCTCAGCGAGTCGTTGGATGCCAGGTCATTCACCACCTGTTCGGACAAGCCGGCAAACCCGCTCAGAACCGATTTGGGGAATTGCTTCAGAATAACGCCATGATCCTTGATCAACGTCCTCAGAGACGAGTTGTTCTTCGCCACAAACTCGCTGAGCACCAGTTGATTGACGGCAACATTGGCCGCCTCGACCACCGACTTGAGGTTTGCGGGAAGTTTTTCCCATTCACTCAGATTGATGAAATTGTCCAGTGTTGTTCCCGGCTCATGCCAGCCCGGATAATAATAGTACTTGGCTTTCTTGTACAAACCGAACGCCAGGTCGTTATAGGGACCAACCCATTCGGTTGCATCTATCCTGCCTGATTCAAGCGCGCCCAGGATTTCAGATCCGGGCAGGTTTATCGGTTCGCCACCGGCAGCCTTGATCACCTCACCGCCAAGGCCCGGTATCCTCATCTTCAGGCCACGATAGGCTTCCAGATCGTTGACTTCCTTGTTGAACCAGCCGCCCATCTGCACACCTGAATTGCCGGACACAAAGAACTTGCAGCCAAGCTCGCTATACATTTCGTCGGCCAGTTGCTGACCGCCGCCATACTGAATCCAGCCGTTTTGTTCCTGCGCCGTCATCCCGAAAGGATAAGCCGACAGAAAGGCAATCGCGGGAATCTTGCCATGCCAGTAATACGGTGTTCCATGGCCCATTTCGACTTCGCCCTTGCTCACCGCATCGAGCGAGTCGAACGGTTTTACCAACTCGCCACCGCCGAATACCTTGATCCGCAGCTTGCCTTCACTGCCCTGTTCGATGAATTTTGCGAGTAATTCCGCTCCGGTACCGAGACCGGGGAAATTTTTTGGCCAAGTTGTCACCATGCGCCATTCCCTCAGGCCTTGGGATAGAGCCGGAGTTGCCAAGCCTGCTGTACTTACACCCGCGGCACCCGTTACCGCTGCATTTTTGAGAAAATCACGTCTCTTCATGAGATAAGGCACCTTTATTTAGTTTTGCGTCCAGCAGGACGGTACTTACGTAAGGTTTTGATGAAACTCTTGTCCGGAAACATCTGCATTGGCCTAACAAGTGTTGAAATATCCGGTAACTACTCGATACTTTACTCAAACCTTCCTGTTCCGCCACCATCCTGGCGTGCAATGGATCCCAACCGGTAAACCCTGCATGGCAACACAAATAATGCTGCCCGATAATCGCCATAGGTAGGACAAAATCTTTTGCACCCATGCATGGCGATCCGGCGGCGTAAATGTGGTCAAAGTTGGTAAAGGGTATGGGGCCCGGATTGGGAGCTACATAAATGAATTGTGCCAAATTCCGCAGAACTGCATTCACCCGGTCGCTTGTGGCCGTGATTGGAGTTTGCTTTGCGTTTCTGTCTCTCGGGCTGCCGGCCCAGGGACAACAGATACTGGAAAAGGCACGCCGTGACTCCAACGCCGGGACAGTCAGGATCATGACATCGGGCGTGGAAGGCGCGCGCATGATCGACGAAATTGCCTTCACCGTGAATGAACCGGGCAACATGCGGGTTCTGCCGATGATCGGCGATGGCGGGGTTCAGAACGTCAATGACATCCTGTTCCTGCGCGGCATTGATATGGGGGTCGTTCACCACGACACGCTTGCCCTTCTGCGCAAGGAGAAAACCTACGGCAGGATAGAAAAGCAGCTGCGGTTCATAGCTAAACTGTTTGATGAAGAAATCCATCTCATCTCGGGCAGCAATTTCGGTGATATCTCCCAGCTCTCAGGCCGGAAGGTCAACTTCGGCAAGGCAGGCTCGGGCACATTCGCGCGCGCAGACCGCATATTCAAGGCGGTGGGCGTAGACGTGGTTCCGGTCAATTTCGATCCGACACAGGGACTTGAAAAGGTCGCCACCGGTGAAATCGCGGCGGCGTTTTATGTGTCGGCAAAGCCGTCAGCGATCCTGCAGCAGATTGCTACCGGATCAGGCCTTCGACTACTGTCCATCCCTGCCGTTGGAGAGCTTGAAACGGCATATCGCAGATCGACACTGACCCAGAACGACTATCCCAACCTGATATCGGACGCCAAGTCGGTGGACACGATTGCCGTTGAATCGGTTCTCGTCGGTTACCTGTGGTCTTCCCCGAATGAACGGTCAGGAAAGATAGCCAACTTCGTGACCGCCTTTTTTGAACGCATTGGTGAAATTCAAAAACCTTACAGATCCGCCAAATGGCAGGAAATAGACGTGCTCGCGGATGTTCCTGGCTGGCGCCGGTTGCAGATTGCCCAGGACTGGGTTTCCACCAGATTTGCCGAAAAACGCAGGCAGGACGAATTGCTCGTGGCGTCCTCCACCGATGCGCTGGAGGAGCAGTTCAGCAATTTTCTGGCTACTATCGAGCAAAGCGGCAGTATTGAACAGGTAATTCAGGAACAGGTGAGGCAGCAACCTCAATCCGAAGAAAAGCTGGAAGACCTGTTTCGTGATTTCCTGCAATGGCGCAGTACCCAGAACCCGCAATAATCCATGTTGGCGATCCCGCAGCGCCACTGGCGGTGATGGCTCCCCCTTGTCATTTTATGTCATTCGGGAAAATCTGATATTCGACGTTTCGTTTATCTGGCTTGCCGAGTACGTGTCTGGATGCGGATACTGAGAAGCCGGCAACTTTGTCCGCAGGGAGAGACAGCGCATGAACATACAATCCGCACCTTCGCTCTATGAGCCCACTCAAAAAGGCCTGGTGTTTCCGGAAATGCCGTCCTTTTCCTCGCTTGAAGAGGAACGGCAATATCGCAAGGAACATCTCGTCGGCGCCTGCCGCATGTTCGCAAAACAGAAATTCGACTATGGCTTTGCAGGACACCTGACGGTGCGCGACCCGGAACGGAAAAACCTCTACTGGACCAATCCCATGGCGGTGCCTTTTTCCGCTGTCAGCCTGTCGAACCTCATTCTGGTGGACCATGACGGCCATGTGGTCGAAGGCGATCATGCGGTAAACCGGGCCGGCTTCGTTCTCCATGCAGCGGTCCATGAGGATCATCCCGACATCATCGCCATGTGTCATGCTCACACGATCTACGGCACGACCTGGGCGGCAACCGGCCGGGAACTGGATCCGATCAGCCAGGACGCGGCAGCGTTCTTTGAAGATCACTGTGTCATCGACGAGGAAGCGGGCAAGGTCGCCGTTGAGGTCGAGGCGGGCAACAAGGTATCGACCGCGTTCGGAAAATACCGTGCCGCGATTCATCGCAATCACGGGCTGCTGACTGCAAGTCGTCACAGCATCGACGCGGCGGCATTCTGGTTCCTCGCCCTTGAGCGATGCTGCCAGCAGCAACTGGTCCTGGAGGCAACCGGCATCAAGCCGGTGCTCGTTTCTCCCGAGAAGGCGCGATACAGCAGGGAACATGTCGGCAGCGAATATATCGGCTGGCTGCATTTTCAGCCGCATTACCGGGAAGCGCTGGCAGACAATCCGGACATGCTGTCCTGAGCGCCCGGGGTG
>CALHUA010000014.1 GCA_938039915.1 uncultured Anderseniella sp. | reverse complement strand
TTATTGCAGCACGTGATCATTTGAAGGCCGAAGGCGCGCGTGTACTCGGCGATGGGGAACCGAAAACAGGGGCGCATGGCAAACCGGTTCTGTTTCTGCATCCGAAGGACTTTTGTGGCACGCTGGTTGAACTGGAGCAGGCTTGATGATTGTTGATTTCTTCACCGGCTTTGCGGTGTATTTCATCATCTGGTGGCTGGTGCTTTTTACCGTGCTGCCATTCGGTGTGAAGTCTGCCCACGAGGCGGGAGTGGCGGTTGAGGAAGGCCATGAGCCGGCAGCGCCAGTGCGGCCGCGTCTGGTGAACAAGTTCATCCTGACATCGGTCATCGCCCTGTTTGTTTATGGTTTCTACTACTGGTTGGTCTTTTACAGCGGCGTCACGCTGGACGACTTCCCGTTTATCCCCGACCTTCCCAAGGTGTAGCGACTGGCTGATAAGAATCCGAATAAAAAAAAGACAGGGGGTTTGCCCTGTCTTTTGTGTAACTCTGAGTGCTTGGTAATACACTACCCGTAAACGGGCGTTTCCTCCCCAGACCTGGGCCCGGCGGCTGCATTGTCTGCAACTCTGAGTAGGGAAATGACACAAACTTGTGAGCTTGTCCAGTCACTTTGTCGCACCTTTGCAAAAAGTGACCGCCGATATCAATGTCCAGGGCTGAATTGTCTTTTGTGAATCCTCGACTGTTGCACAAGATCATCATGACCACCGGTTGGGACAGCCATGAACCCGTAATCTGGATCGTTGCCAAAGCACTACAGCAACTTTATGGGTTCACACGATCCCGTGTTGCTATAGAACAGCACTTCTTTGCGCGGGTTTGCAGCTTGCGCCGGTTTTTGTTTTCAGGGCATTCAGATGAGACTTAGCAAGTATTTCCTTCCCATCCTTCGCGACGATCCCAAGGAAGCCGAGATTGTTTCCCATCGCCTCATGTTGCGTGCGGGCATGATCCGCCAGGAAAGCGCCGGGATCTATTCCTGGCTGCCGCTGGGCTACAAGGTATTGCGTAATATCGAACGCATCGTGCGCGAAGAACAAAACCGGGCAGGGGCAATCGAAGTTCTGATGCCGACTATCCAGTCGGCCGACCTGTGGCGTAAGTCGGGCCGTTATGATGACTACGGCAAGGAAATGCTGCGCATTACGGACCGGCATGACCGCGACATGCTGTTTGGTCCCACCAATGAAGAGATGATCACCGATATCTTCCGCTCCGGCGTGCAGTCCTACAAGGATGTGCCGCGCAATCTCTACCATATCCAGTGGAAATTCCGCGACGAGGTGCGCCCGCGTTTCGGCATCATGCGTGGACGCGAGTTCCTGATGAAAGATGCTTATTCTTTCGATTTGTCAGCCGAGGCAGGTCGTCACTCCTATAACAAGATGTTCGTGTCGTATCTGCGCACATTTGCCCGCATGGGACTCAAGGCTATTCCGATGCGGGCCGAAACAGGCCCGATAGGCGGCGACATGAGCCACGAGTTTCTCATTCTGGCTGATACGGGAGAATCAGAAGTGTTCTTTGACAGTGCATTTCACGATGTCGACTGGTCAGCCTTCGAGATCGACTATGATGATGTCGATGCGGTTGCCGGCGTGGTGCAGGAATTTACCTCGAAATATGCCGCTACCGATGAAATGCATGATGTGGCAGCCTATGAGGGATTGCCTGAAGCCAGGCGCGTCAATGGCCGTGGCATCGAGGTCGGCCATATTTTCTTCTTCGGTGACAAGTATGCAGAGCCGCTTGGGTGCCAGGTGCAGGGCCCCGATGGGAAACCGGTGACTATCCAGTCCGGTTCATACGGTGTTGGTGTATCGCGCCTGGTGGGTGGTATCATCGAGGCAAGTCATGACGATAACGGCATCATCTGGCCGGAATCTGTTGCGCCGTTCCGCATCGGTCTGATCAACCTCAAGGCAGGCGATGCGGAAACGGATACGGCTTGCGACAAGCTTTATGATTTGTTTCAGAGCCAGGGAAATGAAGTACTTTATGACGACACCGACAATCGCGCCGGGGGCAAATTCGCCGCAATGGACCTTATCGGCATTCCGTGGCAGGTCATCATTGGCCCGCGCGGTCTCAAGCAAGGCAATGCCGAATTGAAGAATCGCGCTACTGGTGAGCGGGAAGACATTTCCATTGATGCGCTTGCCACGCGCTTTGCCAACTGATCGACAGGTCTCAACCAACAAGATGGATTGACTTATGGCTCAAACCGACACCGCGCCGTTCTCCGCCCATGAGCGCATGATTGCCTTCAGGTATTTGCGGGCGCGCCGCAAGGAAGGTTTCATTTCGGTAATAGCCGGCTTCTCGTTCCTGGGGATTTTGCTCGGTGTAGCGACACTCATCATCGTCATGGCGGTGATGAACGGATTTCGCACTGAACTTTTGAACAAGGTGTTGGGGTTCAACGGTCATTCCATGGTGTATTCTTCTACCGGCGCGCCGATACCGGATTTCGCGTCGCGAGCTGCAATCCTGGCCAATACACCAGGTGTTGTGCGCGCCATGCCGTTTGTCGAAGGCCAGGCCATGGCGTCGTCGCGGCGCACCTCGACAGGGGTGCTGGTGCGTGGGCTGGAACTGGAAAACCTGCTCAAGCTGTCCAGTGTCGTGAATGACAAGTTGCGCGGATCTCTCGACAAGTTTGACGAAGGAAATGGGGTTGCCGTCGGCTACCGGCTGGCCTGGAAGCATGGCCTGACAGTTGGTGACCAGATCACCCTGGTGTCACCGGAAGGGCCGACGACTATTTTCGGGTCAGCACCGCGTATCCGGTCATTTCCGATTGTCGCCACCTTTGAAATCGGCATGTCGGAATATGACAGCTCGGTGATCTACATGCCCATGAAAGAGGCGCAGGACTTTTTCGCCCAGGAAGATGGCGCCAGCGCCATCGAAGTGATGGTGGAAGACCCCGACAAGATTGAAGAACTGGTCCCGGCCATGAAAAAGAGCGCCGGACAGGATCTGCAGTTTGTGACCTGGAAGACCTCCAACAAGACGTTCTTCAATGCGCTGCAGGTGGAGCGCAATGTGATGTTCGTGATCCTGACGCTGATCATTCTGGTGGCCGCACTGAACATCATTTCCGGGCTGATCATGCTGGTGAAGGACAAGGGCAAGGATATAGCGATCCTGCGCACCATGGGTGCGACGCGTGGCTCCATTCAGCGCATCTTCTTCATGACCGGAGCAGCCATCGGTATTGCCGGCACCCTGGCAGGCATCGCGGTCGGTGTGGCCGTGTGCCTGAATATCGAAAACATCAGGCAGGGGCTTTCCTGGCTGTCGGGGACGCAGTTGTTTCCGCCGGAGCTTTATTACCTGTCGCGCATGCCCGCGGAAATGAACGTCAACGAGACCATCATGATTGCCCTTATGGCGATGGGGCTGGCCTTTCTTGCAACCATCTATCCGGCCAGGCGTGCAGCCAAACTCGATCCGGTAGAGGCACTTCGTTATGAATAATCTTGCACAGGGTGGCGCGACACCTGCTTTGCGGCTCGAGGCAATAGCGCGGACCTATACGCAGGGCCCGCGGACTATCGACATCTTCAAGGACCTGTCCCTTGATGTGTATCCGGGCGAAGTGGTGGCGCTGGTCGGCCAGTCCGGCACCGGCAAATCATCGCTGTTGCATATTGCCGGTCTTCTGGAAAAACCGACCGGTGGCGACGTTTTTGTGGCGGGCGAAAACTGCACCCGTCTTGAAGACGGGGCGGCAACCCGTGTGCGGCGCCTAGGGATAGGGTTTGTCTATCAATTCCATCATCTGCTGCCCGAGTTCAATGCGATTGAAAATGTTATCATGCCGCAGCTGATAGCCGGAAAATCACGCGATGAAGCGCATGCCAGGGCCACTGAGCTCCTGACCAAGCTGGGATTAAGCAGCCGCGTCACCCACAGGCCGGCAGAGCTGTCGGGCGGTGAGCAGCAGCGTGTTGCCATTGCCCGCGCGCTTGCCAATCAGCCGCTGCTATTGCTTGCCGACGAACCGACAGGTAACCTCGATCCCGAAACAGCAGGGCGAGTGCATTCGGAGTTTCTTTCGCTGATACAGGAAGAAGGTCTGGGGGCACTCATTGCCACCCACAATATTGAATTGGCGCATCA
>CALHUA010000013.1 GCA_938039915.1 uncultured Anderseniella sp. | reverse complement strand
TCAGTGAGGGGCTCGACCCCGCAGGCGAGTGCCTGCAGCGCCTGCGCGCGGCCTATTTCACCGCCATCAACGGTGACCGCCGCATTGTTGGACATGTTTTGAGGTTTGAACGGCAGCACCGTCAACCCTCTGCGGACGGCTGCCCGGCACAAGCCTGAGACCAGCAGGGACTTGCCGACATTGGAGCCTGCGCCCTGGATCATCAAGGCCGGCATGAACTAGAATTCCACGCCCACCTGGCCTTTGATGCCAGATCGAAACGGATGCTTGATCAAGGTCATTTCGGTCACCAGGTCCGCAATCTCCACCAGTGAGTCATGTGCATTCCGGCCGGTCAAGACAACGTGGGTCATCGGTGGTTTTTCAGAAACCAGAAACTCCACCACTTCATCCGTGCTGATATAGTCGTAACGCAGGGCGATGTTGATTTCGTCCAGCAACACCATCTTGTTGTTCTCGTCACGGATCAGGTCCTTGGCCTTGTTCCAGGCGGCACTGGCAGCTGCAATATCGCGCGCCTTGTCCTGGGTTTCCCAGGTAAACCCTTCTCCCATCGCATAAAAACTGCAGATTTCGGGAAATTTTGTCTCGATGAGTGTGCGTTCACCGGTGCTCCATGCGCCCTTGATGAACTGCACGACGGCGCACTGCATGTCGTGGGCAATGCACCGCATGATCATGCCGAAGGCCGCAGAACTCTTGCCCTTGCCGGAACCGGTATTGACAATGATCAGGCCCTTATTGCCTTCCTTTGTCGCCATGATCTTGTCGCGGGCCATCTTCTTCTTGGCCATCTTGGAGGCATGGCGGGCGTCACCATCTTTGGCTGGCTCGGTCATCATTCGTCTCTTTTCTTGACAAGCGTGAGATTATTGTCTCACCTGACATTGTGCTGGTTCCTGTCTTTATGACAGGCCAAGAGGGAATGCTAGAGGGCCGACGGACAATTTCCAAGGCTCTTGAAGGCAGCCGCCCCCGCGACCGTGACCGGAGAGGTCTCCATTGCCACTGGCTTGTGCCGGGAAGGCGGGAAGACCACTGATGTTTTTTTAAAACATCTGTATCCGCAAGCCGGGAGACCTGCCAGCACAACGAGGAGACGTGCGGACGGGGTAATTCCGCTATCGACCGGTGCTGGTAGAAAGCCAGACCCTGTTGTGGAACCACCCCGGTATCGTACTTGATAACAAGGCTTTACAGGGTCCCACCCATGGATACCATTTTGCATGTTTGCACCACCTGCCGCCGCTGCGACGAGGAAGCGGTCGAAGGTGAATTGCGCCCCGGCAAGATATTGCATGCCAAACTTGAACAAACCGGCGCACCGAACAATGTGCGAATCGTGCCAGTTGAGTGTCTGTCAGCCTGCAAGAACGGTTGCTCCGTTGCCCTGTCGCGGCCCGGCAGCTGGTCATATGTCTATGGTCGGCTGGACCCGGACACCGATGTGGCCGACATCCTAGCTGGCGCCGGCGCATATGCAGCCAGTGAAATCGGTCTGGTGCCATGGCGTGAACGCCCCGAAATTTTCCGCAAGCAATCACTGGCCCGCATTCCCCCCATCCCGCATTCCCCCCTGGAGACAGACAAATGAGCGATCTGGCAAAAGTACCCGTTACCATCGTCACCGGCTTCCTGGGCTCGGGGAAGACCACCATCATACGTCATCTCATGTTGAACCCGCAGGGCAAACGGCTTGCTATTCTCGTCAACGAGTTTGGTGATGTCGGCGTGGACGGAGACATATTGAAGAGTTGCGCGGATGAGAACTGCCCGGCGGAGAACATTCTGGAACTTTCCAATGGCTGTATCTGTTGCACCGTAGCCGATGACTTCATCCCGACGCTGGAGACGCTGCTGGATCTTCCCGACAGTCCCGACCACATTGTCATCGAGACATCCGGCCTTGCGTTGCCGAAACCCCTGCTCAAGGCGTTTGACTGGCCTGATATCCGCTCGCGTATCACCGTTGACGGTGTGATCGCCGTGGCCGACAGCGAAGCCGTCTCGGATGGCCGGTTTGCGCCGGACCTGGCTGCGGTCGACGCCCAGCGCGCGGCAGACGAAAGCCTGGACCATGAAACGCCGCTTTCAGAAGTCTTCGAAGACCAGATTGCATGTGCTGATCTGGTTCTCCTTTCCAAGTCTGACCTCGTCGACAAAGAGCAAATGCAGACTGCGCGAGCTGTTGTGGAGGCAGAGGCGGTGCGCAAGTTGCCCATTCTCGAAATCAGCGAAGGCAAGATTGATCCTCGTGTAGCACTTGGTCTCAATGCGACGGCAGAAGATGATCTGGATGCGCGACCGTCGCATCATGACGGTGAAGATGATCACGAGCATGATGACTTTGATTCAGTTGTCATTGATCTTCCAGAGGTTGCTGATCCACAAGCCCTGCAGGATGCGGTGGTGCGGCTGGCGCGCGAGCAGCAGATCCTGCGGGTAAAGGGCCATGTGGCCGTGGTTGGCAAGCCGATGCGGTTGCTGTTACAGGCAGTTGGCCAACGTGTCCGTGTGCAATTTGACCGGCCCTGGGGTGAAACCCCGCGTCAATCCAGGCTCGTGGTCATTGCGGAACACGACCATATCGATGCAGCCAAAATCAGAGCCGCCCTGGAAAGTTGACCCCTGATGCACGTCATCTTCCGCGAAAGTCATGGCATAGAGGATAATGATGCTCCTCGTGATCTCGGGCAGGATCCTGCTGATCTCGTGGTGCTGTCGTTCTCCGACAGTGACCTTGGCGCTTTTGCGGAAGGCTGGCGCCGGGGGCGGGACAAGCTACCCGGATTAAGGCTGGCCAATCTGGCAGGTCTGAAACACTCTTTGTCTGTTGATACCTATGTCGAACGCACCCTGGAGCAGGCGCGCGGTATATTGGTGCGTCTCATTGGTGGTGCCCAGTACTGGCAGTACGGACTTCAGGAAGTGCACGCACTGGCAAAGCGCAACAAGATTGCGCTTGCGGTCCTGCCTGCCGACGGCCGTGAAGACCCCGGACTGGAGGCTTACTCCACAGTGCCGGTGTCCACGCTGCATCAACTGAGTGTGCTGTGCAATGCAGGCGGGGCAATCGCGGCACAAGCCGCTTTGCAGCAACTCGCCCTGGCTGCCGGACTGTACGCAGCGCCTGTCGCCGGGATCAAGACGGTTCCACCGTTCGGTTGGTATGATCCCGACACCGGCGTTGCCGCCTCGATACCAGATGCCTCCAGTGCTCAGATAGTGATCACATTCTATCGTTCGTACCTGACGTCGGCAGACCTATCACCGGTAGATGCCCTGATCCGCTCGCTGAGAAACAGGGGGTATGATGCCCTTGGCATGTTTGTTACGTCGCTTAAGGAAGCGACCTGCCGACAGTGGGTGTCTGACGAACTGAAACGGGTCTCACCCGCAGCTGTCATCAATGCGACGGCCTTTTCCGCCCGGGGTGAAAATGGTGCGCCGTCACCGTTGGACAGCGGCGGCTGTCCGGTTTTTCAGGTGTCGTTGTGCACCACCATGCGCCGCGAATGGGAGGCATCGGAAAGAGGCCTTCCGCCGAGTGATCTAGCCATGCACGTCGTGCTGCCGGAAGTTGACGGTAGGCTGTTCCTGGGAGCTGTGAGTTTCAAGGCCCCGGGAAAGCGTGATCCTGATTTGCAATATTCAAGATTTGCACACCTGGCTGAAGCAAGCCTGGTCGAGGCCGCAGCAGAACGGGTCGCCGGCTGGCAAAAGCTTGCAGCAAAGCGCGCGGCAGAGCGCAGGATTGCAATCGTTCTTTCAACATATCCGGGGCGAAGTCATCAACTGGCACATGCTGTTGGTCTGGATGGCCTTGCGTCTACCGACGCGATCCTGAACAGCTTGAATGCTGAAGGTTACAAGGTGTGCGTCAGGGAAAACCTCGGTCAATCGCTGCTGAACGAAACACTGGAGTGGCCGCTGGCGGACTATCGCAAGGCACTCGGGACCCTGCCGAAAGTGCTTGTGGACAATCTACATGAAGCCTGGGGTGTGCCGGAAGACGATCCTGCCTGCGTGGATGGGTTTTTCCGGTTTGCAGCCTCGCGTCAGGACAATGCGCTTGTCGCCCTGCAACCGGAACGCGGTGAATTGGATGCTCGTGATGATGAATACCACGACCTTTCGCGCACACCGCGTCATGGCTATGTCGCATTTTACCTGTGGTTGCGAACACAGGGCATGGACGCACTGATCCATGTCGGTGCGCATGGGACAATTGAATGGCTTCCCGGCAAATCCGCTGCGCTTTCACCGGCCTGCTGGCCGCAGGCGCTTGTCGGTGAGCTGCCGGTCATCTATCCATTTATCGTCAACGATCCCGGTGAAGCGGCGCAGGCCAAAAGGCGTATCGGTGCCGTGACCATAGGCCACCTGCCGCCGCCCCTGGCATCATCATCAACACCGCCGGGCATGATACGGCTGGAACAGTTGCTCGACGAGTACTCAACCGCTGACGGGCTGGATCCGAAACGACGCGACAGACTGGTCACCTCCATTCGCGAAGAAGCACAGGCCTCGGGCGTGGACGCTGATCTTGGTCTCGACGACAATGCCAGCGCCGCCGAAGCGGTTACGCGCATCGACCGCTTTGTCTGCGACATCAAGGAGAGCCAGTATGGTGATGGCCTGCATGTGTTTGGCCAGGGCGAATGCGGCAAACAGGAATTGCATGGATTGATGTCTGCGCTGTCCGGCAAGCTTGTTGAAGCCGGGCCGTCGGGATCGCCGTTCCGGGGCTGTTCCGATGTGTTGCCGACAGGACGCAATCTGTTCACGACAGATCCCCGGGCAGTACCGACCCGGTCAGCTTTTGCGCAAGGTGTGAAGCTTGCGGAAGAGTTGCTGCGCCGGCATCAGCAGGATCACGGAGACTACCCGCACAATCTGGTTGTTGATTTGTGGGGGTCGGCAACGATGCGTACCGCAGGTGAAGAATTCGCCATGGCGCTGCATCTGGCAGGGGTCAAGCCGACCTGGGACAATCAAAGCGAGCGGGTAAACGGGTTTGAAATTGTCCCTCTGGCCATGCTTGGACGGCCTCGTATCCGTGTAACGCTGAGGATTTCCGGCCTGTTCCGGGATGTGTTTGCCGGGCAGGTGCAATTGTTTGATCAGGCGATGACCGCACTGGCCGGACGAGATGAAGACAGTGCCGAAAATCCCTATTTGGGCGTGTCTGAACCGCATGTATTCGGTCCACGACCCGGTCAGTACGGACTGGGCATGGGAGAATTGCTGGATAATTATTCCGATGATGGCCAGGCGAATATGGGGGATGCCTGGCTGAACGCATCGCAATGGGGGTTCGATGCCTCCGGAGATGCAGTGCCGCAGCGCGCTGTACTGGAAAATCGGGTGAAGGCAGCAGATGGGTTCGTCCACGTTCAGGATCTGGTTGAAACAGATATCCTGCTTGCGCCCGACTACGCAGCTCACGAAGGTGGATTTGCCGCCGCGAGAGCCGCGCTGGGAGCGAAACCGCCAGCATTGTATCACCTGGATGCAACCGATCCTGATAATCCTCGGGCGCGCAAGGTGACCGAGGAGATTTCAAGAATCGTGCGCGCCAGAGCCTCCAATCCACATTGGGCTGACGGCATGATGAGGCATGGGTTTCGCGGTGCCGCGGAAATTGCCGCGACACTTGATAACATGGCCGCATTCGTCAACCTGACCAGGGATGTGCCGGCGCACCTGTTTGATCTGTATTACGAAGCAACTCTGGGGCGCGAAGACCTGGTTTCTTTCATGCAGGAGAAAAATCCCGCCGCACTGGAGGCGATGCGGGACCGGTTCAATGCGCTGCGTGAGGCCGGTCTGTGGGTGACACGGCGCAACTCGATCATTGCGCACATGGAGGTTCAACAATGAACCGTCCGAAAGTTCAGGGCTGGTGCCCCGGGGCCTTGCGTCCGATGATGAGCGGTGATGGCTTGCTGGTTCGCGTCCGGCCCCGGTCCGGGCGTCTGACCGCGCCGCAGCTGGCAGGGATTGCAAACCTGTCCCTGACCCATGGTAATGGTTTCGTGGACTTCTCCAACCGGGCCAACCTGCAAATTCGCGGTGTGACTGAAGACGGACATGAGGCACTTGTCGAGGGATTGAGGCAGCTTGAATTGGCGGACGGCAGCGCTGAAGCAGAGGCCAACCGCAACATACTGGTGACGCCGTTCTGGCGCAGCGGGGATGGTGCTTTGGACATAGCCGATGAGCTGGCCGACAGGCTCTCAAAATGCCCGGGGCTGCCCGGCAAGTTCGGAGTTGCCGTTGATATCGGGCAGGAAACCATGCTGCGGCAATGCTCTGCAGATGTTCGAATTGAACGCGCTGAAGATGGCCGACAACTCATCGTGCGTGCAGATGGCATGGATAGAGGTGCCAAAACTTCTGTAGATACAGCAGCAAGAGACGCGACAGATATGGCTCGCTGGTTTGTTGAAACCGGCGGCGTCACGCAGGGCAGGGGGCGTATGAAGGACCATCTGCAATGCGCCGATAAGCTGCCCAGGAGTTTTGCGCCCAGCATGAATCCTGCCAGGAGTGCGGCGCCGCCATTGCCCGGGATTTGTGATTTGGGGTTTGTTGCCGGTTTCGAGTTTGGCCAGGCACATGCAAACCAGCTCAAGCTGCTGGCTCAGGAAGTTGACGCGTTCAGACTGACACCATGGCGTCTGCTGATCCTGGAAGGGTCAGATCATGCACCTGAAATCGATGGTCTGATTGTCGCTGCTGACGATGTGAGGCAGTCGGTTTCCGCATGCACCGGCAACCCGGGCTGCCTGCAGGCCGCTGCGCAAACCCGCCCATTGGCCCGGCAACTGGCCAGCCATGTTCCCGCTGGCAGGCACCTGCATGTTTCAGGGTGTGCAAAGGGATGCGCGCATCCCGCAGCAACAGATTTTACCCTGGTCGCCAGGGACGTTGGATTTGAGCTGGTGTGCAACGGCAAGCCTGGTGACAGGCCGGTCTTGAAGAACCTGGCTCCGGATCAGATTGCGATAAGCCCGAACATGATTTTTGGAGCCGGATGATGCCGCATGTCTATCAAACTGACGGGGCGGCGATCTATGCCGAATCCTTTGCGACAATCCGGGCTGAGGCCGACCTTGACGGTTTTACACCGGAAGAAGAGATCGTTGCTGTCCGCATGATACATGCCAGCGGCATGGTCGGGCTGGAAAGGCATATCCGGTTTTCCGATGGAGTGGCGATTGCCGCACGGGCTGCGCTGGAGGCCGGAGCGCCAATACTGTGCGACGCAAGAATGGTTTCCGAAGGAATTACGCGGGCCCGTCTGCCGGCGAACAACAAGGTCATATGTACGCTGCATGATGATGGGGTACCGGCGCTGGCGAAACAAATGAACAATACGCGGTCCGCAGCGGCGCTTGAGCTGTGGCGGCCAATGCTTGCATCAGCGGTGGTTGCCATCGGCAATGCGCCTACCGCGCTGTTTCACCTTCTCAACATGCTTGAAGACCCGGACTGTCCGCGCCCGGCCGCGATTATCGGGTGTCCGGTCGGATTTGTTGGCGCCAGGGAATCCAAGGCCGCTCTGATGCAGGATCTTCCGGTGCCTTCGATGATTGTTGAGGGCCGACTGGGCGGGTCTGCGATTACCGTTGCAGCCGTAAACGCGCTGGCAAGCCGGAAAGAATGACCGTGGGACAGATCATCTGCGTAGGATTGGGACCTGGCGATCCGGAATTGATGAGCGTGAAAGCTGATCGGCTGGTTCGATCGGCGCAACACGTTGCCTATTTTCGCAAGCCCGGACGCAGGGGGCAGGCCCGTACCCTTGTCGACGGAATGCTGGATCCGGGCGCGGTCGAGTATCCAATGGAATATCCGGTAACGACGGAAATTCCGTTCGATGATCCGGAATACAAAACGCTTCTGTCGGACTTCTACGAGCACTGGACAGGCAGGCTTGTCGAGTTATCTCAGGCCGGCAGGGACGTAATCGTGTTGTGCGAGGGCGATCCGTTTTTCTACGGGTCGTTCATGCATCTGCATTGCAGGCTGCAGGGCAAGGTGGATGTGGAAATTGTTCCCGGCATTACCGGCATGTCGGGCTGCTGGACTGCCTCAGGGCATCCGATCACCTGGGGTGATGATGTGCTGACGGTTTTGATGGGCACATTGAACGAGGATGACCTGGCAGCCGGGATGGCGGCATCAGATGCAATTGTTGTTATGAAAACCGGCCGTAACCTGCCCAAAGTCCGGAAAGCCTTGGCGCGTGCGGGACGACTGGACGCAGCATGGGTGGTCGAACACGGCACGATGAAAAAGCAGAAGGTCTGCAAGTTGACTGATGTGTCGGAGGTTGAACTTCCCTATTTTGCGATTGTACTCGTCCACGGGCAAGGTCGCCGCCCATGAGCGGTTCACTTGTCATAGCCGGTCTCGGGCCGGGTGCTGAAGAGTTGATTACGCCGCAGGTATCAGAGGCAATTGACAAAGCCACCGACATTATCGGCTACACGCCTTACACGGCACGCATAAAGCCACGGCCCGGATTGACCATACATGCCAGCGGTAATCGCGTTGAGCTGGACCGGTCCGTTCATGCCCTGAAACTTGCTGAGGCGGGCAGACATGTGATTGTCGTTTCGTCCGGAGATCCTGGCGTATTTGCGATGGCAGCTGCCGTCTACGAAGCGCTTGAAACCGGTCCTGTTGCCTGGAAGTCCATACCCCTTCAGGTCATGCCGGGCATTACCGCCATGCTGGCGGCTGCAGCCCGCGCAGGCGCGCCGCTCGGGCACGATTTTTGTGCCATCAACATGTCGGATAATCTGAAGCCGTTTCACTTGCTGGAAAAGCGGGTACGTCTTGCAATCGAGGCAGATTTTGCAATTGCTTTCTATAATCCGCGGTCGAAATCGCGACCACATCAATTTGAGCGCATTCTTGATGTGTTCAGGGAACTTTGCGAACCTGCCAGGCTGATAACATTTGCACGGGCGATTTCTACGGCAGATGAAAATTTACACACTGTGACGATGGCCGACGCTACGGCCGATATGGCCGATATGCGCACCGTGGTACTTGTCGGATCCTCTCAGACGAAGCGCATAGCCGATACCGAAATTGTCTACACGCCCAGGTCTGCGTCATGAACGAGCCAATGCATAACCTCATCGACGGTGGAAACGACGGGTCGGTCGGCTATCACCGGGCGGTCGATCATCATGACCGGCAGCTTGAGGGACCGTGCTGCGTCAATCTTGGCGCGGGCCCCTGTTCCGCCGGCATTTTTTGCAACGACCAGATCGATCCCATGTGCCCGCATCAATGCCGTGTCGTTTTCAAGCGTGAACGGTCCTCGTTCGACAATGACAGTGGTGTTAGGCAACGGCAGCGGGCTTTTTGGTCTGTCCACCAACCGCAGCAGGTAGTGATGTCGCGGTCGCGATGCGAAATTCGCCAGGTTGAGGCGACCAATCGCCAGAAAGATGTGCTGCGGTTCGTCATCCAGCGCCGCAACGGCGGCATCAATGTCTGCAACGCAGGTCCATTTGTCTCCGGGCATTGCGACCCAGGGATCAGCCTCGAGCGCCAGCAGGTTTGTGCCTGTGATGCCGGCGGCCTCAATCGCATGAGTGCTCATCTGGGCTGCGAACGGATGAGTGGCATCGACAATGGCAGTGATGGCATTCTCCTTGAGGAATGTGACCAGTCCGCCGATGCCGCCGAAGCCCCCGGTTCTGGTCGGAACCGGTTGCGCAAGCGGGCTCTGGGTACGTCCTGCGTAAGACAGCACTGCCGGCATACCGGCAGCCGCCATTTTGCTGGCCAGCGCCGTGGCAAGAGTGGACCCGCCGAGGATGAGGGTTGTTCCCATGTCTGAAGCCTGGCTTTCCGTAATCGGTGTCAATGATGACGGCTTGTCCGGTTTGAGCGCGGCAAGCCGCAGTGCCATCGACAATGCTGATAGCATTTTCGGCGGCTCGCGCCACCTGAAACTGGTGCAGGCAGGCGAACGCGGCTGTCCCTGGCCGGTTCCGTTTTCCGTCGAGCAGGTCCTGGCCAGACGCGGCGAGCAGGTGGTGGTTCTGGCTTCAGGTGATCCATTTTGGTATGGCGTCGGCGGAACGTTGTCTGACCGTCTCGTACCTGGCGAATGGACGGTATTTCCGGCACCTTCCAGTTTTTCACTTGCCGCGTCACGGTTGGGATGGCGGCTGGAAGAGACAGTTTGTTTCGGCCTTCATGCAGCGCCGTTTTCCAGGTTGAGGGGAGTGTTGTCCAAAGGTGTCAGGGCAATATGTCTCGTGCGTGATGGCGATGCGGTGGCCCAGCTTGCACAATGGCTGGTGGAACACGACTTTGGCCCGTCCGGACTGACCGTGCTGGAGGGCCTGGGTGGCGCGAATGAGCGGATTCGAAGCCAGGTATCGAACCAGTATTCACTGAGCGATGTGAAATATCCGGTCAGTGTCGCTATTGAGTGTGACGGGCCCGGTGGGTTGTCACGGGCCTGTGGCCTCAGCGATGATCTGTTCGAGCATGATGGCCAGATCACCAAACAACCGATACGGGCAATGACCCTGTCGGCACTGGCTCCGAAGCCTGGTGAAAAACTATGGGATATCGGTGCCGGCTCCGGTTCGATTTCAATTGAATGGCTGCTGGCAGCACCGGGTACACGCGCCTGGGCACTGGAGTCCGACGCTACAAGAGCTCAGCGGATCCATCGCAACGCCGAGCGTTTCGGGCTCGACCACAGACTGAACTTGATAGAGGCCACGGCACCGCATAGCCTGCGCGAACTGCCAATACCTGATGCGGTGATGGTGAGTGGCGGGGCGAGCGAGGCGCTGTTCGAGGCGCTCTGGTCAATTTTGCCTGCCGGGTGCCGGGTTGTGGCCAACGCCGTTACGCTTGAAAGTGAAGCCTTGTTCTCGCAGTGGGCAGCCAGCAGGGGCGGGTCGCTCCTGCGTCTGGAAATGTCCCGAGCACATCCGCTGGGCTCCAAACGAGGCTGGCGGTCCGCCATGCCCATCGTGCAGTGGAGCGTGACCATATGAAGATCGCCGGCATAGGATTTCGTAAGAGCGCAACCACGCAGTCACTCCGCTGCGCGCTCGACATGGCCGGTGGCGTGCAGGGCCTGCAAGCGCTGGCAACAATCGCGGACAAGGCAGGCGCACCGGCAATCATTGAGCTTGGCGTGCAACTCAATCTGCCGGTTCGCGCAATCGACAGGCAAGACCTGCAACTTCAATCCACCCTGACGGTTTCTGAGAAGGTCGACAGTGTTGTTGGCGTTGGCAGCGTGTCGGAAGCCGCAGCACTTGCCGCCTGCGGGCCCGGATCCAGGTTGATCGGAGCGCGCGCGGTCTCAACGGACCGGCTGGCGACGGCGGCGATAGCGGTAAGTGAGACCATGACATGACAGTGCATTTTATTGGCGCCGGCCCCGGTGCTCCCGATCTTCTGACCCTGCGGGGGCGCGATCTGATAGCCGCCAGTCCTGTGTGCCTTTATGCCGGTTCATTGGTGCCGACAGGCGTGCTGGAGCACTGCGCGAGCGAGGCAACCATCATCAACACAGCCTCCATGTCTCTGGACCAGATAATCGCGGAGATGAAACAGGCACATGAGGCAGGTCTGGACGTTGCCCGGCTTCATTCCGGTGATTTGTCTGTCTGGTCTGCCATGGGCGAACAACTGCGACGGCTGCGTGAGCTGGACATACCGTATGATGTGACACCAGGTGTGCCGTCATTTGCTGCAGCGGCTGCATCAATCGGTGCCGAACTCACGCTGCCCGGACTTGCACAGTCTGTCGTGCTGACACGCACATCCGGTCGTGCCACGGCAATGCCGCCCACCGAGACTCTGGCAGCATTCGGCGCTACTGGCGCAACGCTGGCAATTCACCTGTCCATCCATGTCCTCGACAAGGTGATTGAGGAGTTGATCCCGCATTACGGGGCAGATTGCCCGGTGGCAATTGTCTGGCGGGCTTCCTGGCCGGAAGAGCAGGTGGTTCGTGCGACCCTGGCTACCCTTCCGGCTGCGCTGGGCGACGATCTGGAACGTACGGCCATGATCCTGGTCGGTCGAACCTTGATGTCCGACGA
>CALHUA010000012.1 GCA_938039915.1 uncultured Anderseniella sp. | reverse complement strand
CAGCTCGCGATGGGCGTCGACATGGCGGTCCAGATTCATGGACATGAACCCTGTCAACTGCAGAAAGCCGGGATAGACCCGGCGCATGAAGCCGGCATTCGGAAACGGCACACGTACGATCACATGCCGCTTGAACCAGTCTGTGCCGCGCTCGACTGCCAGTTCGTTGACCGTGGTTGGATTGCGGCGGGTATCGATGGGTCCGCCCATCAACATCATCGATGCCGGCAACAGCTTGTCCTTGCGCTGATGCATCAGGGATATGGCTGCAAGCACCGGAACGGTTGGCTGGCATACCGCCATCACGTGTACATTCTGACCAAGGTGTTGAATGATTTCAATAACATAGTCTATGTAGTCATCCAGGTCGAAACTGCCCTGTGAGGCCGGCACGTCACGTGCATCAACCCAATCGGTAATATACACATCGCCGTGTGGCAGCATTGATTCCACGGTGCCACGCAGCAAGGTTGCATAGTGCCCGGACATCGGCGCCACGATCAGTATCTTCTGATGTTGCTTGGGGTCGGTCGGGGCAGTTTCAAACTGACGATTGAAGTTCAGCAGGCGGCAGAACGGTTTTTCCCAGACGCAGTTTTCCTGCACCGCGCAGGCTTTACCATCGACTTCTGTGGATGTAATGGCAAATTCCGGTTTTCCATAGCGCCGCGTCAGGCGCTCAAACATACCAAGCGATGCTGCGTATGAGCGCGCCAGTTCCGTATCGGCAACCGGATTGGTCGAATTGGTCCAGAAATGGTGACCATATTTTGCAGCCATTCGCAGCGGCGCAATTGCTGCGTGGTTCATTTCATACATCATGTAAAGCATTGAAGGATCACCATGCGCCTGTGTGGGCCTGAAATTGAATTGCTGCGCTGCAACATAACACTATTATGCATCTGAGGGCAATCGTCCAGCCCTGCCTTGCACCGAAAGTATACCCAGGCAAATTTTGAGACTTTTCAATCGCTTGTAATGTCGACCAACGCCTTCTTGATATCGTCAGCCGATGTACCGAACGGAAAGTGGCGAACGAACTTGCCATCGGGGCCCATCAGGTAGGTTATACTGGAATGATCCATGAGATAGCTGTCCTTGTCGGCGTTCTCACCACCGGCCTTGGTGTAGTAAACCCGGTAGGCAGCGGCAATCTTGCGGATGTCTTCGGCTGAACCGGTCAGACCAATGGTACCCGGCCAGAAGTTGGAGACATACTGCTTCATGATGTCAGGCGTGTCGCGGGCCGGGTCAATGGTCACGAATGCAAGATTGAATTTGTCTTCGGCTCCGTCAATCTCGCTCAGGGCCGCGGAAATC
This sequence comes from uncultured Anderseniella sp., assembly GCA_938039915.1. Taxonomy (GTDB): domain Bacteria; phylum Pseudomonadota; class Alphaproteobacteria; order Rhizobiales; family Aestuariivirgaceae; genus Anderseniella. Next base: position 7,582 of record CALHUA010000012.1, on the reverse strand, counting down.
ACCTGCAACTCCGCCGGGCAGATATCAGGACAGAACGTGAATCCGAAGTAAAACAGCGTGTGCTTGCCGAGAAAGTCCTGTTCGCTGACCCGCCTGCCGTTCTGATTGGTCGCCTCAAACGGCCCGCCGACCAGGGCTGTGCCGGAGCTGACCACATTGGTTTTTGACGTGTCGGGTGCGAACAAGAGAGCGCTTGCGCCGATGCCGGTTGCCAGCAGCAGACAGGAGATGGCAAGGATCGCGGTAGATTTTTTCATGGCGGCATTCATACCTGTGCTGGCCCGGATGGCAAAGCGGCAACACGTCACAATGTTGTGGCGCTTGCCCGATGCGACCTGCATCGCGCTGCGCACCACGCCTGCCAGAGTGAATGGATTTGACTCCATCAAATGGGTCAATAATTACTTCCTTTGGTATAACCTAGCGCGCAAGTCCCTGCCAGCTCGGCAGCAAACTGAACGGAAAGCAACAACCATGTCCAGTACGGTGAACAATGTCCTGGCCGGCGCAATCGGCCCCACTTCGCGGATTGCCGGCACATTCTTTACCCATGAAGGCCTGCGCCTGCGCACCTCCATCCGGCTACGCTGGCTTGCGGTTGCAGGCCAGGCATTTGCCGTGTTGTGGGTCTATTGGGGCATGGGCTTTGCCCTGCCGATCTGGCTGTGCACCATCTTCATTGCCCTGTCGGCCTGGGTAAATATCTCTTTGTCACTCAGTTGGAGCGTAACGGCGCGACTGCACGAACGATATTCGTCCCTGTTGCTGGCCTATGATATTTTCCAGCTGGCGGCATTGCTGTATCTGACAGGCGGATTGTCCAATCCGTTCGCATTTCTGTTTATCGTGCCGGTGACGGTATCCGCGGCCACTTTACCATTGCCGCGTACGGTTCTGCTGGCCGGGCTGGCGGTGGCCATTACCACGTTTCTCGCGGTTTTTCACCTGCCGCTGCCATGGCATCCCGACCAGTCATTTGCGCTGCCAAACTTGTACAAGACCGGCCTGTGGGCGGCTCTGGTGTGTGGCATCATTTTCTCGACCCTGTATGTCAATCGGGTCGCCAGCGAAGCGCGCGACATGGCCAACGCGCTGGCGGCTACCGAGGTAGCACTTGCCCATGAGCAGCAATTGTCGGCACTGGATGGGCTGGCAGCCGCGGCTGCCCATGAACTGGGCACGCCTCTCGCCACCATTGTCCTCGTAGCCAAGGAACTCAAGCGCGAACTCAAACTGGATGGTCACCACGGCGAGGATCTTGACCTTCTCGTCTCGCAGTCGGAACGCTGCCGTGAAATCCTGTCGCGCCTGTCGAAACGCGACAATCAGTCAGATGCAATGATGCAGACCGTACGCATGACGGCACTGGCAGAAGAAATCGCCGGGCCGCTCAACTCGCCTGACATCGCCATTCTGTTTGATGTGCAGCCAAAGTCGGACCGTAGCGGCAACCCGCTGACGGAACCGGTATTGATGCGCAATACAGCAATCAAGTACGCATTGGTGAATTTGATGGAGAACGCGGTTGATTTTGCAAAGACCAGGGTGACGGTTCGCATTTCCTGGTCACTGGAGCAGATCAGCCTGACCATTTCCGACGACGGTACAGGGTTTTCCCAGGCCGTCATGGACCGGCTCGGAGACCCTTATGTTACAACTCGCAGCCGGTTTGGCGAAGATGAACGGATAAGACGGGAAGGCCATGGCGGCATGGGGCTTGGCTTCTTTATCGCCAAAACACTGCTGGAACGATCAGGTGCCCAGGTCAACCTGGCAAACCAGGCTTTGCCTGAAACCGGAGCCGTGGTTCGCATTGTCTGGCCGCGTGAGATCGTCGAGATGGGGCAGGCAAAGCCGGCTGACTTGTGATTTTTACCACGCTGGGCCAAATTGCTGTAAGAACCACACCGCAACAGGCATAACACTGGTAACGCCCGAGCCTTAGGATTTGAATTTATGAGTGATAACGAGATCGACGGACCGAAGACACTTTTGCTGGTGGATGATGATCGTCCGTTTCTGCAGCGACTTGGCCGGGCCATGGAATCTCGCGGCTTTGACGTGCGTATGGCACAGTCCGTTGCAGAAGCCATGGGTGAAGTGAAGCGCGATCCGCCAGCCTATGCGGTCGTCGATTTGCGTCTTGAAGACGGCAATGGCCTGGATGTAGTGGAAGCCCTTCACAATGTTCGTCCCGAGGCTCGTGCCGTGGTCCTGACCGGATATGGCAATATTGCCACCGCAGTGTCGGCTGTAAAAATCGGGGCTGCCGATTATCTGTCGAAACCAGCCGATGCCGATGCTGTGTATGGCGCCCTGATGGCCCAGGCAGATGCGCGTGCGGCGTTGCCGGAAAACCCGATGTCGGCAGACCGGGTGCGCTGGGAACATATCCAGCGGGTCTATGAGTTGTGCAATCGCAATGTTTCAGAGACCGCGCGGCGCCTGAACATGCATCGCCGGACCTTGCAGCGCATTCTTGCAAAGCGCGCACCGCGCTAGATCAGCATGTTTTTGATCGCATCAATCAAAACATAAAACTGATCTAGAAGATTTCAATCCCGTTGGCGTTGGGGTCTATGGTTGTTTGCAGGCGCAATGACGCCGAGCGTGCCAGCAACAGCGTGACCGCCTTGCGCCTGGCACCGGACAGTTTGGCTTCTGACGCTTCACGGACGATCTCCGCGCCCCAGGCATCGGCAATCATCAACCCCGCGGTTTCATCGATCAGGCCTGGGTCCATTTCCGGCGGAATGGCAAAATAGAACCGGTCGCAATACGCCATGTAGTCATGCCATTTATGGTCTGAAAGATAGTCCGCCGGAGATGACTTGATTTCAACAATCCAGATCTCGCCCCTGGCATTGATGGCGATCAGATCGGCACGGCGTCCATTGGCCAGGGACAGTTCACTGATGCTGGTAAAGCCCGCACTGAGCAGCATTCTGCCTGTACCGCGCTGAACCGCCGCCGCCGTGGGAGATTGACGGCCATCCGGGTTGACAACAGGATCGGCTATATCCGGTCGTTCGCTCAATCTAACCTCATCTCGCTCTAGAGCAACACGGGTTCAATTGAACCCATAAAGTGACTCCAAAAATCATGAACCTGATCTAGATCGCGCGCGCTTCCCAGCGGAAAAACCGTGCTGCGATAATCGCCGCGCCAATGCCCCACAACGCCATGACGCCGATATGGGGCAGGATTGAATAGACTATGCCTTCTGCATCCGGCAGCGCAAACCCATAGCCCTCATAGGCGTAATCAAAGGCGCGCTGGAACGCGATGGAGAAGTGCCGCAGCGGAAACAGGTTGCCGATCAGCGGCACCCATTCCGACGTCTCGGTGCTTGGGCGCACGAATATATCCGACACGAAAGCCAGCGGCATGATCGCCGCGCTGCTGGCGGCCTGAACCGTTTCGCTGGACCGAAACAAGGCGGTGACCATCATGCCGAGGGAGGCAAAGCACAAGGCACCTATTACGGCAACGACGGCTGCTGCCGGTACCCGCTCCCAGATGATTTCCACGCCGAAGGCCAGCGCGCCGGTTGCAATGACCAGCAGCAGCGAGATGAATGCGATCACAGACACAGCGATGATCCGGGCGCAGATATAAACCCACGGTGGCATCGGGGTACCGCGTACCCGTTTCAGAATACCCAGGTCGCGCGCGGTTGCTGTCGATACGGCCAGATAGGTGAAGCAGGCCATCACAACACCGAAGACTGCCAGAGCGGGGGTGTAGAACTGTGCCGTATTAAGTCCGAGACCCTGGATTTTTTCATTTCCGAACAATTGTGTCAGAACGATCAGCAGCACCAGAGGCATGGCAACCACGAAGAACACGGCTGCCGGGCGCCTGGTAAACAGGCGCAGTTGATGTATCGCTTCCTGGACAAGCATCATGGCGTGCCACCCTGCGGGCTGCCCTGGCGTTGTGAGACCAGTTGCAGGTAGATGTCTTCCAGGCTCTGTCTGGTGACCGAAATCGAGCTGAGATCGTAGCCGCTGGTCTGGGACCAGGATGTCAGGGTACCCAGCGCTGGAACGGGATCGGTCACAACAAGTTCGGCATGGCCATTTTGGACCGCGGTGACGGCTGCCAGCTTGGCCGGGAAATCATCGGGAAGCTTGTCCTGTGTTTCAAACCGGATGGTGGCGTGCGTGCAGTGCTGTCTCTGCAGGTCGAGCGGTCGGCCCTCAGCCGCAATTTGTCCGTTGACCATAATGGCCATGTGGCTGGCCAGGGCCTGAACCTCGTCCATGTAGTGGGACGAGAGCACAATCGTGCAGCCATTGGCATTGAGGCGTTGAATCAGTGTCCAGATCTTGCGCCGCGCTTCGGGGTCGAGGCCGGTCGTTGGTTCGTCGAGGAACACAAGCTCCGGATTGCCGATAATGCCCAGTGCAATTTCCAGCCTGCGCTTCTGTCCGCCGGACAGATTGCCGACCCGGTTGTCCTGCAAATGGGCGAGGTTGACATCGACCAGCACCGCAGCGGCATCGCGGGGGTCACGGTAGAGCCGGGCAAAAGCCGTGATGGTTTCCCGGATTGTGAGTTCAGGCTCCAGGGCGGTTGTCTGCAGCACCAGTCCGGTCCGGCGTTTCAGCTCCGCGGTTTCCGTTTCAGGGTTCAGACCAAGAACGGACACATGGCCGCTGTCGGCCTTTCTGTAACCTTCAAGAATTTCGATGGTCGTGGTCTTGCCTGCTCCATTTGGTCCAAGCAGTGCAAACGTCTCGCCTTTCTGAACCTCAAACGACAATCCATCCACGGCCTGGCGGCCGTCATAGGACTTGCGGAGTTGACTGACGGAAATGGCCGACATGGCGCTGGCGGATATCCTTGCTGGATCATGATATTTGTGCGGTGCATCTTGCGACCGCAATGTCGAGTAGACAGGTAAACGGTTTGCTGTGAAAAGAAAACCCGAACCTCATTCATGCTGCCTCAAAAGACTTTAGTCTGGGGATAATCTGCAAGCGGCAATTCGTCGTAGAGCTTTGGGGGTTCTATTATCGCGTGCATGGCGTTAATAAGCTCCAGCCGTTCTCTATAACCGGGTTGCTCAGGGGTGGGCGTGATCCGGAATTTCATTCATTGCTTAAACAGCACAGGTACAGAGTTCTCCTATGCCAGCTTCAACTCCAAGAATTGTAATTGTCGGTGCCGGGCCGGGTGGCCTTGCGACAGCCATGATCTTAAAGCGCAAAGGCTATGAGGTCACTCTGATTGAACGTCAGGCAGGTGTGGGCGGGCGCACGGGAGCCATCAAGGAGAACGGATATACATTTGATATCGGTCCGACCTTCTTCCTGTACCCGCGTATTCTGTCGGAGATCTTCACCTATTGCGGCTACGACCTGTGGCGCGAAGTACCGATCAAGCGGGTTGATCCCATGTATCGGGTCGTTCATGAAGCCGGCGGTCATCTCGACGTCGTATCCGGCGAAGAAGCCATGAAAGCTGAAATTGCCAAACTGTCACCGTCTGACGCGGCCAATCTTGACCGTTACATGCGCGACAACCGCAAAAAACTGGATGTGTTCCGCGGCGTACTGGAAAATCCGTTCCTGAGCATGACGGACTTCATGCGCCCGAACGTCCTGAAGGCCCTGTCGAAGCTGAAGCCGCACATCTCGCTGGAAACAGATCTGGAGCACTATTTCAAGGACGCGCGCGTGCGCAGGGCGTTTTCGTTCCAGGCAAAGTATCTTGGCATGTCACCGTTCAAATGCCCGTCTCTGTTTACCATTCTTGCCTTCCTTGAACATGAATACGGTATCTGGCACCCGGTTGGCGGCTGCACTGCTGTCATGCAGCGCATGGCGGATATCGCTGTGGAAATGGGTGTGGAACTGCGCCTGGAAGAAGAAGTTACCGGCATTGGTTTTGATGGCAAGAAGGCAACGTCCGTCACCACCAACAAGGGGACCATCGAACTGGACGGACTGGTGGTCAATGCTGACTTCGCCCATGTCCTGCCCAAACTTGTCCCCAACGACATGCGCAAGAAGTGGAATGACCGCAAGATAGAGAAGCAGGAATTTTCCTGTTCGACCTTCATGCTCTATCTCGGTATCGAGGGCCGGCTCGACCATGTGCCGCATCACACCATCGTCCTGGCTGAGGATTTTGAAGGCAATATCGATGAAATCCAGGTGAAGAAGGTGCTGCCGAAGGACCCGTCATACTACGTGCAAAATGCCTCCATCACCGATGATACGCTGGCACCGGAGGGACATTCCACCGTCTATGTACTGGTGCCGGTGCCCCATCGCACCGAGAATATCGACTGGAAGAAGGAAGCAGCCGAGTTCCGTGAAAAGACACTCGACCGGCTCGAACTGGCCGGCTATCCGGATATTCGCGACCGCATCCGCTATGAAAAGGTTGTGACACCGGATGACTGGGAAGCCGACATGCACATCTACAAGGGTGCAACGTTCAACATGAGCCACAACCTGACTCAGATGCTCTGTTTCAGGCCACATAACCGCTATGAAGATCTCGAGCGGGTATATCTGGTCGGTGGCGGCACCCATCCCGGATCAGGCCTGCCGGTGATTTTTGAATCAGCGCGGATTTCCAGTGATCTGCTTGCACAGGATATTGCTGTCTAGAGCAACATGGGTTCACATGAATCCATGAACTTGATCCAGGCCTGTTTCCTGCGACCATCCGCCTTGCCAAAAGCAGGCTGGGCCGATGCCTGGACAGATGACATCAAGGCGTCGTGATCCTATAAAGCAGGTATGAACAGCCGAAACCAGAAGGCAGCAGACGAGGTGATCGAGCGGTACTCGCCGCGTGTCTCCCGTTTTTTCAACCTCTATGTCCGGCGCATGCTGGCCAAGAAGTTCAACGGCTTCCGCATCCTGAACGAAGTACCGCAACCGGTCCCGGCCGGACGTTCGGTAATTTACTTCTCCAATCATCCGGGCTGGTATGACCCGTTGGTCCTGATACTGCTGGCGGACGGCTTTCTTCCTGACCACATGGCATTCGGACCGATGGATGCGGATGCGCTGAAGAAATACAATTTCATGAAGAAGATCGGCATATTCGGTGTCGAAAAGGATTCAGCGCGTGGTGCGGCGCGTTTCCTGCAGGTTTCCCGGGGCATGCTGGCGACGCCGAACAAGGTATTGCTGATCACGCCTCAGGGCGAATTTGCCGATCCACGCTCGCGGCCCGTTGCATTCAAGCCCGGCCTTGCGCGGCTGGCGGCAGATTGCGGTGCCGTTTTGCAACCTCTTGCCATGGAACTGGTGTTTTGGGACGAACCGCGCCCGGAAATACTGGTGAACTTCGGTAACCAGATCGACACTACAACTGAAACACTGGAGCCGGATGCCTGGAAGGTCCGGCTGGAATCCGAACTTGGCGATGCGCAGGAAGAGCTTGCGCGCGCTGTCATGGCACGCGATCCGGAGCCGTTCGTTACATTCATTGACGGAAAGAGCGGGGTGAACCCGGTTTACGATCGCTGGCGCTATCTGAAAGCACTGGTGCGTGGCGAGAAGTTCTCTGCCGGTCACTCGGACATCAGGAAAGATTGAGGCTTTATGCTGGAACT
>CALHUA010000011.1 GCA_938039915.1 uncultured Anderseniella sp. | reverse complement strand
CGACGACAAGGCGCATATGGCCGAGGATGGCAAGATCGACGTGAAATGCGAGTTCTGCTCGGCAAGTTACCGATTTGAGGCGGATGAGATTCTCAGATCCGGTTAGAGCTCAGAGCTTGCTTTTTGCCCCTAACTTGTCATTGCCCGGCTTGACCGGGCAACCCAGTTTCCACTGTGTCCCTGACTGCGGTACAGATGGGAAAAATCTCAGAACCCTGCGAATACTGGGTCACCGGTCAAGCCGGGTGATGACAGTTGGGGAGATGACGGGCCGGGATTCCAGCCAGCCTGCGCTGGCATGGCGGAGACAGAAATATCGGACCTTGATCAGGCCGCGCTGAGGTCTTCACCCAAACGGGCGAGAAACCGGTCACACTCCACAAGCTGGCTTGCGGCGATGAATTCGTCCGGCTTGTGGGCCTGGTCAATTGACCCCGGCCCGCAGATTACCGTCGACATGCCTGCCGCCTGGAAGTGGCCGGCTTCGGTTCCGTAGGACACGACACCGGTGCGGTTTGAGCCGGTCAGCCGCATGGCCAGCGATTTCGCCTCGCCGTCCGGTTCCGGCTCCAGCCCGGGCACGTTGACATAATTGTCGGTCTCGATCCCGGCATCCGGATAGACCGCACGGATCACGTCGTTGCGGGCCTGCACGAAGCGCGCCACCCGGTCGCGAATTTCACTGGTGTCCTGATCCGGCAGCAAGCGTGCCTCCCACGAGATTGTCGCCAGGTTGGGTACGATGTTCACCGTCGTGCCGGAATGCACAGCACCCACGTGCACGGTGGTGAAGGCCGGGTCGAACGGGCAGCCCTTGTTTTCCTTGTCGCGCATTTCCTGCGCAATGGCATTGATCTCGGTGATCAGCAGGTTGGCTTCGTTCAGCGCACTCCATCCCAGCGCCGGTTTGCTGGAGTGGGCTTCAACACCGGTGATGGTGGTCACAAACGCCTGGCAGGCCTTCTGGCCTGTCATCACGTCCATCATGGTCGGCTCACCGACGATGCAGATCGACGGTGTCGGCATATCGTGGCCAAACCGCCTCACGGCGGGGATGACCCCTTCACAGCTCACCTCCTCATCACATGAAAATACCAGGTGAACCGGGCGGGCAAGTTTGCGCGACTTCAGTTGCGGAACGGCCGCCAGGCAGCACGCCAGAAAGCCTTTCATGTCGCAGGTGCCGCGACCAAACAGGTCGCCGTCGACATCCGTCATGGTGAACGGATCGCTTGCCCAGGTCTGGCCGGTCACCGGAACCGTGTCGGTATGGCCGGAAAGAACCACGCCGCCATCAACGGCAGGGCCGATACTGGCGACAAGATTGGTCTTGCCGGGCGCGTAATCTGCCCGGACCGTCTCAATGCCCTGGTCGCGCAGAAACGCTTCGGCGAATTCAATCAACGGAAAATTGGAGTTGCACGACGTTGTGTCAAAACTGATCAGGCGCCCTAGCATTTCTGCTGATGACATGGGTTGCTGGCTGCTCAAGGTTGATGGTCTCCAAAATTCTGAGGGCACGTCAGTTGATGGTAAGTTCAGCATCCGGGGAGTCCAGCGAAAACGCCGGCACTTCGACCTGCAGCATTTCCCCGTTGGCGCCTTCCATCGTGTAGAAGCCTGCCATGAAACCACTCGGTGTGGCGAGCGGGCACCCGGACGTGTACTCAAACCGTTCGCCGGGTCCGAGCGTCGGTTGTTTACCGATGACGCCTTCACCGTCGACATCCTGGCGCTGGCCGTTGGCATCAATGATTTCCCAATGGCGTGTGCGCAGGGTGACGGTTTTGTCGCCCTTGTTTTCTATGGATACCGTATAGGCCCAGACATAGTAGTTTTCTTCCGGGTCGGAACGGTCGTCCAGGTATTGCGGCAGAACCGATACTTCTATGTCGTGTGTAACTGCCTGATACATGTCCATGATTCGCTTTGCCGATGGTTTGCCTAAACGCCTTTGGCGATGAGATGAAAGTTTGAGTTAAACGCCTGCCCGCGTCCTTTTATCCACGAAAATCAACCCGCATACGGTTCATAAGTGATCGTTACAGCCGACACCGAATGCCCGATATGCTAACTCTCTTGTCTGAAACGCATCAGAGAGCATTACAGATGACCACTCAAGCTGCAAATGGCATCGCGCCGGCCCATATCATTCGCCAGATGGTCGAGACAGGGCACATTATTGCTGAAACTGCGCTGGATGTGGACCAGGTGCAGCCGGCCAGCCTGGATTTGCGGCTGGGAGAGGTGGCCTGGCGGGTGCGTGCGTCATTCATGCCCGGCCCGCGCCACACGGTTGCCGACCGGTTGGACCAGCTTTCCCTGCACAAGGTCGATCTGACCGACGGTGCGGTACTGGAGGTAGGGTGTGTGTACATCGTACCCCTGCTGGAGTCGCTGGCACTTGAAGGCACCATGTCCGCAGCGGCCAACCCCAAGAGCTCAACCGGCAGGCTGGATATCTTCACCCGGGTTATCGCTGACAAGGCGGCCGAATTTGATACCGTGCCGGCCGGATACAAGGGCCCGCTCTATGCTGAAATATCGCCGCGGACCTTTCCGATCCTGGCCAGAACAGGCTCCCGCCTGTCACAGATCCGCTTTCGCTCCGGCAGTGTATCGCCCAGCGACGATCTGATCCACCAACTGCACAATGAAAAACCGCTGGTCACCTCGGGAGAGGTGTCCATAGACAATGGCATAGCACTAAGTGTTGACCTGTCGAGTTTCGATGACAATCAGCCGGTCGGGTTTCGCGCCAAGCGCCATTCCGGCCTGGTGGATGTGGACCGCAAGGCCGGTCTTGAGGTTCTCGACTACTGGGACCCGATCTGGCAGCGCGGTTCGCTGATCCTCGATCCGGACCAGTTCTATATTCTGGCCTCCAAGGAAGCCGTGCGCGTGCCGCCGACACATGCTGCTGAAATGGTGCCGTTCAACCCGCTGGTCGGTGAATTCCGCGTGCACTATGCAGGCTTCTTTGATCCGGGCTTCGGTGATGTGTCCGGCGACGGCGAAGGCTCGCGCGCCGTGCTGGAAGTGCGCAGCCACGAAGTGCCGTTCATCCTCGAAGACGGCCAGATCATCGGCCGGCTGGTCTACGAACCGCTCAGTGAGGCGCCTGAAACCGTTTACGGCCAGGGGATCGGGTCGAACTACCAGAAGCAGGGTTTGAAGCTGTCAAAGCACTTCAAGGCGTTTATGTAGCTCACGCGAGTTGGCTAGCGCCAACCGCTCCGCTAGGGCGGGCCTGACCGGCCCGAGGCCCGTCGGGCCTAGTTGACTTGCTATGGTCGAACAGCTTATCCGCCTTCGGCGGGCCGTTCTCCGACCCCGAATGACCGAAGTGATAAACTCCAATCCGAGGCACGTAAGTGCCGAGGCAAGGCCGACCGGCCGCCGCGCGAAGCGCGCCCTAGCGGAGCGCAGCCGCGAGGCTGCTTGCGTGAGCGGAATAAACCTCTCTAATTCGCGAGATAAACCCCTCTAATTCTCGTCCATCTTCAACGCCGCAATAAACGCGGTTTGCGGGATTTCGACGCGGCCGAACTGGCGCATCTTCTTCTTGCCTTCCTTCTGCTTGTCCAAAAGCTTGCGCTTGCGCGAAACGTCGCCGCCATAACATTTCGCCGTCACGTCCTTGCGCATGGCCGAAATGGTTTCGCGCGCAATCACCCTGCCGCCGATGGCTGCCTGGATGGGGATCTTGAACATGTGGCGCGGGATCAGGTCTTTGAGTTTTTCAACCATGACGCGGCCGCGTTGTTCAGCCCGTCCGCGATGCACGATGATGGCCAGCGCATCGACCGGCTCCTCGTTGACCAGCACGTGCATGCGCACCAGATCGCCCGGCTCATATCCGGTCATCTGGTAATCGAAACTGGCATAGCCGCGCGTCACCGACTTGAGCCGGTCGTAGAAGTCGAACACCACTTCATTGAGCGGCAGTTCATAGATCAGCATGGCGCGCGAGCCGGCATAGGTCAGCTCCTTCTGGCGGCCGCGGCGGTCTTCGCACAGTTTCAGGACCGCACCGAGATATTCATCGGGCACCAGGATGGTCGCCTGGATCCATGGTTCATCAATCGTGTCGATATAATTGGGCTCGGGCATGTCGGCCGGATTGTGCAATTCCAGCATGTCGCCCTTGATCTGGTGGATGTGGTAGATCACCGACGGTGCTGTGGTGATCAGGTCGATATTGAACTCCCGTTCCAGCCGGTCTCGCACGATCTCCAGGTGCAAAAGCCCCAGAAACCCGCAACGGAACCCGAATCCGAGTGCAGCTGACGTTTCCATTTCAAACGAGAAGCTGGCATCGTTCAGGCGCAGTTTGCCCATGGCGTCGCGCAGGTCTTCAAATTCAGCCGTATCCACAGGGAAGAAACCGGCAAACACCACCGGCTGGGCCGGTTTGAAGCCGGGCAGAGCTTTGGCGCAGGGGCGCTTTTCTTCCGTGACCGTGTCGCCGACACGGGTGTCGGCCACTTCCTTGATGGCAGCGGTGAAAAAGCCGATTTCGCCGGGCCCGAGGTCGGCCACCATTTCCTGCTTCGGGCGGAACACACCGACCCGGTCGACAAGGTAATTGGCATCCGTGGACATCAGCTTGATGCGCATGCCCTTTTTCAGCCGGCCATCCAGTATCCGGACCAGCACGATGACACCGAGATAGGCGTCATACCAGCTGTCTACGAGCAGGGCTTTGAGCGGTTCGTCCGCGTCGCCTTGCGGCGCCGGCAACTGGTGGACGATTGCCTCCAGGACTTCCTTGATGCCGATGCCGGTCTTGGCGGAAATCTCCAGCGCGCCCGATGCATCGAGCCCGATCACATCTTCGATCTGCTGACGCACCCGGTCGGGTTCAGCCGCAGGCAGGTCGACCTTGTTGAGGACGGGGACGATCTCGTGGTCGTTCTCGATCGCCTGGTACACATTGGCCAGTGTTTGCGCGTCCACACCCTGGGCGGCATCGACCACCAGCAGCGATCCTTCGACCGCCGCCAGCGACCGGTTGACCTCGTAGGCAAAGTCAACATGGCCAGGGGTGTCGATCAGGTTCAGTTCATATGTCTCGCCATTGTCAGCGGTGTAGTCCAGCCGTACGGTCTGGGCCTTGACGGTAATGCCGCGCTCGCGCTCGATTTCCATCGAATCGAGCACCTGTTCCTTCATCTCGCGCGCCGTCAGCCCGCCACACGTCTGGATCAGCCGGTCAGCCAGCGTCGACTTGCCATGGTCGATATGCGCAACAATGGAAAAATTGCGGATGTGCGATGTATCTGTCATGCGCTGGTGTTTGGCAGCGGATGAGGTTTCCGTCAAGCGGACAAATTGCTCTACTGGAGTTGTGACCATTGCCGGTATACTGCTTTTGCAGACAGGCAGCAGCAGATCAACACCGGCGAAAGGGTTTCATGGTTCATGGTTGAGGTCGCAGAACCGCAACCGGGTGGACGCGCCGGGCTTTTGGCTATCCTGTCACTGGGGAATTTTGCCATCGGTATGGGCGCTTTTGTCGTCATCGGCATCCTCACGCCGCTGGCGTCAAACCTGGCAATGAGCAATGCCGAGGCCGGGCTTGTCCTCACCGTTTATGCCATCGCCTATGCGGTGTGCTCGCCATTGCTGGTCAGTATGACCGGTGCGCTTCCCCGCCGGACCGTTCTTGTTGCCGGGTTGTCACTGTTTCTGCTGGCCGCGGTGCTGAGCGCGGTGGCGGTATCGCCCGCCACGCTTTTCGCTGCCCGCATTGTTGCAGCGGCAGGCGCCGGTATCTATACCCCGGTTGCAGCGGCGGTGGCCGTGTCGTGCAGCACCCCGGCGCAACGTGGCCGCGCCCTGTCCACCGTGTTCTTCGGGCTCACCCTGGCCCAGGTTCTGGGCGTGCCGATCGGAAGCTGG
>CALHUA010000010.1 GCA_938039915.1 uncultured Anderseniella sp. | reverse complement strand
TGGATTCCAGCCTGCGCTGGAATGACGACTGTGACTGTTTCATATATCTCGTCCGGCACCCTAAGCTGTGAAACAATGTTGATCTATACAAAAAACGGCCGGACTTTCCATCAGGAAAATCCGGCCAGCAGTAGACATGCGTCAGAAAAATCAGGTCTGCGGTTGCGGCTCAAGTTCGCCGGAGCCTTCATCACCCTTTTTCTTCTTGGTAACCGGCACCGATGATCCCGGTTTCGCCTTCGGCTTGGCGTTGTCATCATCATCACGCGACGGCGGTTTGCCGTTCAACAGATCGGTGATTTCATCACCCGACAGGGTTTCGTATTCAAGCAGCCCCTGCGCCAGTGCCTCGAGATCCTTCTTCTTCTTGGTCAGGATGGTGCGGGCTGTTTTGTAGCCGTCATCAACCAGACGCTTGATCTCGCTGTCGATCTTGCGGGCTGTTTCTTCCGACATGTTCTGGGTTCTGGCTACGGAATGCCCCAGAAACACCTCTTCCTGATTATCGCCGTAAGACACCATGCCAAGTTCTTTGGAGTAGCCCCATTGGGTGATCATGGCCCGGGCAAGTTTTGTTGCCTGGTCGATGTCGGATTGCGCACCTGATGTCACATTGTCGGCGCCGAACGTCAGCTCTTCGGCCACACGACCGCCCATCATGATGGCCAGGCGCGACGTCATCTGCTTGAACTTCATTGAATAACGATCGCCCTCGGGCAACTGCATGACCATGCCGAGCGCACGCCCGCGCGGAATGATGGTCGCCTTGTGGACGGGATCTGCCGCCGGCACGTTCATGGCAACGATGGCATGACCACCCTCGTGATAGGCAGTGAGGCGTTTTTCTTCCTCGTTCATGGCCATCGAACGGCGTTCCGCGCCCATCATGACCTTGTCCTTGGCGTCCTCGAAATCCGACTGCGTCACCAGGCGGCGTGACCGGCGTGCTGCAAGCAGGGCAGCCTCGTTGACCAGGTTGGCCAGATCCGCGCCTGAAAAGCCCGGTGTACCGCGTGCAATCGTCTTGGCATTCACATCCGGTGCCAGCGGCACGTTGCGCATATGAACTTTCAGAATCTTCTCGCGGCCTTTCACATCCGGATTTGGCACGACAATCTGCCTGTCAAACCGGCCCGGGCGCAGCAGCGCCGGGTCAAGGACATCCGGACGGTTGGTCGCGGCAACCAGGATGACACCTTCATTGGCTTCAAAACCATCCATCTCGACCAGCAACTGGTTGAGTGTCTGCTCACGCTCGTCATTGCCGCCCCCGAGGCCCGCGCCACGGTGACGCCCGACGGCGTCGATCTCGTCGATGAAAATGATGCAGGGCGCATTTTTCTTGGCCTGCTCGAACATGTCACGGACACGGCTTGCGCCGACGCCGACGAACATCTCGACAAAATCCGAACCTGATATGGTGAAGAACGGCACATTGGCTTCGCCGGCAACAGCGCGGGCCAGCAATGTCTTGCCAGTGCCAGGAGGACCGACCAGCAGCGCGCCTTTCGGAATCTTGCCGCCAAGGCGCTGGAACTTGTGCGGATCGCGCAGGAACTCGACAACCTCTTCGAGATCTTCCTTGGCTTCATCCACGCCTGCAACGTCTTCAAACATCACCCGGCCGTGGCGCTCTGTCAGCAGCTTGGCTTTCGACTTGCCAAAGCCCATGGCCTTGCCGGAACCGGCCTGCATCTGGCGCATGAAGAAAATCCACACACCGATCATCAGCAGGATCGGGAACCACGACAACAGCATGCCCGGGAAAGCGCCTTCGCTGTTGGCCGACTGGGCACTGATGTTAACGCCCTTTTCGCTGAGCGTCGTGACCAGATTGGGATCATTCGGCGTCACAGTCTCAAACGACTTGCCGTCATTCAGCTTGCCGGTGATCTGATCTCCTGAAATGGTGACATCACGGACAGTACCAGCTTCCACTTTCGCAATAAATTCCGAATAGGACAGGCTATCGGCCCGGGTCGAGTTGCCGGGCTGTTGAAACAGGTTGAACAGAGCGAACAAAAGCATCGCAATGATCACCCACACGGCGAAGTTGCGGAAATTACCCACGGGCACTACATCCTTTCAGGAATGTGTCGGGATGGCGCAAACACACGAGTGCCACCCGGATAGAAAATCTCGGTTAGACCTAACATAGGTACGTCTTTATCCTTTGCCAAGATTAACTCAAGCAGGATAATTAAGATTGAGCCGTTTTCGGGCCTGCAATGAGGTGGAACACGACATTTTGTTGACCTCGCGAACCGGATTGATGCCCGTCAACCGGCATGAATACCCGGTTTCCGGCGGCAATCGCCACCGGAAGACCTTGCCAGACGAAGTCCGGCACGGTCTTAGGTCTGTCCGGCAGCAGCTTTTCGTCCACGTCACGCAACACCATAAGGTCAACCGGACCTGCCTCGCAGCTTGCCGAAACAAAGTAGCGCCGGTCCCACTCAGCAACGCACTGCCCCGGCTCAATCCGGACGGACGTTTCACTGACCCGGTCACCTTCACGCCCGACAACGAACTCAACAGACCGGCGCACAATCCGACATCCGGCAAAGGTCCTGGCCTTTCCATTCCCTGTCTGCATCCAGTCAAGCAAGCCTTCCGCGCCCGCCAGGCTTTGCGGCATACCGCCGCCATAGGTCCTGATCGCCAGCAGCAGGCATCGCAGTTGAATTTCGTCCGGCGCCTGAAAAAATGGCTCCCGCATGATGCGGCAATAGCCTGACACGTCATGAACGACAGCTTCACCGACAAGCGTATCTGCCGCATGCGCCAGCGCTGTACGCGCGCGCGACAGCCGGCGCGATGAGCGGGCAAGGCCGGCAGGGTCAACGCCTTCCCGCTCCAGCAGTTTAAGCGCTTCGCGCACCCGCACCCGTTCATAGGCAGTGTCACGATTGGTCGGATCCTCCATCCACTTCGCGCCTGCGAGTGACAAGGTCGCGCGTAACCGTGCGCGGGTAATCTCCAGAAACGGACGAATAACGGTCAGACCGTGCAGCTGCGTCTCGGATTGCATGGCGGAAAGCCCATCGACGCCGGCCCCCCTTGCCAGAGCCATAACAAGGGTTTCAGCCTGATCGTCAAGCGTATGCGCGGTAACCAGCGCTGCCTGGCGCTGCCGGCAAACATCCGCCATCAGCGAGTAGCGTGCGTCGCGGGCAGCCGCCGCTACACCGGTCTTCGGATGGGGTCCGTCCCACCGCAGTTTTTGCGCCGGCAACCCGAGCGATGTTGCTTCGTGCACAACAAAATCGGCTTCCGCCGCCGATTCCGGCCGCAATGCGTGATCCACGGTTACAACATGAATATCCGGTCGTGCCTTAGGCTCCAGACCGGCGTTCCAGCGCGCAACCAGCCGCATGAGCGCCATTGAGTCAGACCCGCCTGACACAGCCAGAACCAGGCCTGTATTGCCTGTCAAATGCCGGGAAAAAAGTGCCGCTGCTTCATCATCGCCAATGACCCCGGCGTCCGGATCCATTGATCAGCCACACCCGGCTCGCTGCATTTCCTTGAGCGACGCGTTGCGCAACGAGGCCTGCTTGCCGAATTTCTTGTTGACCTCGGCAAATGTGGAACAGGCCTTCTTTTTCTGCCCCAGCTTGTTCAGCGACATGCCGAGTTTCAACAGGTTTGACCCGCGCTTGTCGCTCTTGGGGAAATTCTGATACCCCGCGAGGTAGCTCTGGGCAGCCTGTTTCCAGCTGCCTTGTGCATAATAGGCTTCACCGAGCAGGAACTGTGCATCATCAGCCAGTTCATGTTCCCTGTGCCTGGTCACGAATGAGCGAAACCCGGAAACAGCGCCGGAAAAGTCCCGTGACCGGTAGCTGGACTGGGCCTGCTTGAACAAACTGTCGGGGTTGGTCCCGGCCACACTGCCGGCGCCGAGATTGCTGCCACCGGCACTGTCGTCAAGCCTCGCGGTTTCCACTTTCTCCGGTGCCAGCGAGGGACGGCCCTGAGCATCGAAGGCCGGTTCCTGTACCGGTTCCGGCTGATAGGCTTGCGTGCCCTGCTGAAGCTGGTAGCGCGGCTGACCCTGAGGTTGTTGCTGTTGTACTCCGGCAGACTGGCCACCACCGATCGGCGGCAGCGCCTGTGACTGCACGCCCTGGACCTGGCGCGGCTGTGCGTTGTTCTGCTGCCATTGTTGCTGCACCCGCGGCTGCAACGGTTGTGCCTGTGGTTGCAGCGGCTGGGCCTGGGGCTGTAATGGCTGCGCCGGTGGCACGTAAGTCGGTTGTGCGGGCGCTGCAGGCACTCTTTGATTGGCGTCGAGGTTCAGCGTCCCCAGGACTTGGGGGCCGGGCGCCAGTCCACCACGGGGAATTTGCCCGCCCGCTGACGGTGCGCGTTCAATCTCCACTGACTGCTGCAGCCGGCCATAGTCAGGCGCTGGCGCGACCTGCCCCTGATCCCATTGTCCGGACTGCTGCTGCGGTGCGATCGCAGTAGCCACCCGCCGCTTGTTCTTGAACAGAAGCCCCTGGCGTTCAAGCTCACGCAGCCGGTTCAGTTCGCGCTGCATGTCATAAATCTGCTGCGCCATCGCATTCATCTGCGCCGACAACTGCTGCAATTGCGCCTGCATCTGAACATTGCCGCCACCACCGGCACCTGCTCTACCGCCTCCGCGAACTTCAGCCTCCAGCCGGATGATGCGATCGTAAAGCGAATTCCATTGATCCGATTGCGCAAATGCGGAACCGGCCGGTAAAACAGCAAGTCCCAGCAACGAGATCGCCAAAGAGCGTTTGAGCTGTTTGATCATGAATGCAGTCCCTCAAGCGAATTGGTGTGCCGATGAATAATACCAAATCTGTTTCAAGTGTAGCGGTGTCCGGCTGATTTCTCAATCCGACTTTGAACTCCGCTGCAAATTCATATCCGGACAATTTGCCCGTGAAATCCGGTCAAACTTGGACGCCAAGCTGTTTCCTGTCCGATAAGCAGAACAGCCCGCAAACGCATCGCGGGCTGTTCGGTTTCTTCTGTTGTCGTGCGATCAGACCTTAACCAGGCGATGCACCGCCTGTAATGGCGGTCACTGAACGACGGTTTTGCGCCCAGCAGCTTTCAGCATCGCAAAGCGCGACCGGACGCTCCTTGCCATAAGCCAGCGTGGCGATACGCTGCGGCGCTACGCCCTGTGATATCAGGAATTCGCGGGTCGCGGTGGATCGGCGGGCTGATAGCGCAATGTTGTATTCGCGCGTGCCACGCTCATCGGCATGGCCTTCAACCTGGATGGTCACATTCGGATACTGGCTCAGCCACTGGGCCTGCCGGCGCAATGTTTCCATACCCTCAGGCGTCAGCGTTGTCTGATCCACGAGGAAATAGATACGATCACCGACATTGACGATGAAGTCCCGTTCAGAACCCGGTGCAACCTGGGTTGCATTGTTGGGGCCTTGTGAAAGCAGATCAGGTTTTTCTGATTTCGAGCACCCGGCCAGCACCAGCATCCCCACGAATGCCAGCGCGACCTTGCGGCCTGCAAAATTGCGAAACATTTATCCCACTCCTTGTGGCATCCATTTATCCACCCGCTTGTTGCAAAAGCCAACCCCTCCAGGCTCAATCGCAACGCGGCAAATCCATGACGAGCCAATCAATCCTTACGATGACCGGCCCGCACCACCAGTTACGGCAGTCACCGAACGACGGTTTTGCGCCCAGCAGCTTTCAGCATCGCAAAGCGCGACCGGGCGTTCCTTGCCGTAGGCAAGCGTGGCAACCCGTTGCGCCGATACACCTTGTGATATCAGATATTCGCGGGTCGCAGTAGACCGCCGGGCCGACAGCGCAATATTGTACTCGCGCGTGCCACGCTCATCGGCATGGCCTTCGACCTGAATGGTCACGTTCGGATACTGGTTCAGCCACTGGGCCTGACGGCGCAGTGTTTCCATGCCTTCCTGCGTCAATGTGGTCTGATCCACCGGGAAGTAGATACGATCACCGACATTGACGATGAAATCCCGTTCGGAACCTGGTTCAACCTGGGTTGCGTTGTTGGGGCCTTGTGAAAGCAGATCAGGTTTTTCTGACTTCGAGCACCCGGCCAGCACCAACATTCCAACGAATGCTAGGGCGACCTTGCGGCCTGCAAAATTGCGAAACATTTTCCCACTCCTTGTGGCATCCATTTATTACCTGCTTGCTGCAAAGCCAGCCCCACCAGACTCAAACGCAACGCGGCAAATTCATGACGGGCCAATCGACCCTTGTGATGGCAGATTTATGGCAATACAAGCCAATATCTGTCCAGTATGCAGTTCAATTTCCGTTTATCTGAGAAGAGGCGACCACGCTGGATCAGATGCAAAAGTCGGTGTCGGCACCGGGCGCTCATTGTAGCCCGTCAAGTCCACCGAAAACATTTTTGCACCCCCGTTTTCACCTCCCGATTCGCGGAAGAACATGATCACCCGCCCATTGGGAGACCATGTTGGCCCCTCATTATGGAAACCTTCGGTTAATATTCTCTCACCAGAACCGTCAGGACGCATGACACCGATGGAAAATCTGCCCCCTCCAAACCTGGTAAATGCAATATTATCGCCACGCGGCGACCATACAGGGGTCGAATACCGCCCTTTGCCGAACGAGATGCGCTGCTGGCCGGAACCGTCGGCATTCATCACATAAATCTGTTGTCCGCCGTCACGATCGCTTTCAAACACGATGCGGCGACCGTCCTGGGAATAAGACGGTGCAGTATCGATAGCCGCCGTGTTGGTCAGCTGACGCAACCTGCGGGTCCGCAAATCCATCTCGTAGATATTGGAATTGCCGCCTTCCTGCAGGCTCATGATCACTTTCTGGCCGTCCGGTGAAAACCTCGGGCTGAAACTCATATTGGGAAACTCACCAACCACTTCGCGCTGGCGTGTATCGATATTGTACAGATAGACCCTCGGCCGGCCGCCGGCGAATGACATATAGGTTATTTCCTGCGACGTTGGCGAAAACCGGGGCGTCAGTACCAGGTCGTTGCCATTGGTCAGTTCGCGGGTATTGAACCCGTCCTGGTCCATGATGGTCAGGACCTTCTTGCGCTGGTTTTTCGGTCCACTCTCGGCGATGTAGACAATACGGCTGTCGAAATAGCCCTCTTCCCCGGTCATGGCCTTATAGATGGCATCAGAGATCAAATGCCCGATACGGCGCCAGTTCTTCTGTGTGGTCACGAACTGCAGGCCAAGGATCTGGCTCTGGCCATACACGTCCCACAAGCGAAAATCAGCGCGGATACGGCCATCGCCCAAAATCACCGCCTGTCCTGTAACAAGCGCACGCGCCTGAATTGTCTGCCAGTCCACAAATCGCGGCTGAGCATTGAAGTCCACCACCTGCTGCAGATAAGAGTTCTGCGGCAGCGGGCGAAACAGGCCGGAGCGTTCCAGGTTGTTGCCGATGATCGTGGTGATATCCACACCATACTTCTGCGACTGCGGATCAGCACCGCCGAAGTTCGGCAGGGCAATGGCGATCGGATCAACCTGACCCTGATTGATATCAACCTCCAGCACCGCGTGTGCAGGCAGCACCAATCCGATCCAGATCAATACTGCAGCTATAGCCCGTTGCAGGATTGCCAATGACAAACCGCCTGTTTTTACCGTCTCTAGTTTCATCAAGGTTTCCTGCTCAATTCAGCCCGACCATTACGCTGGGATCAAACTTCATTCTGATATCCGCCCACAAACTATGGGTCTCCTTGGGCATTCTGTCGTAAGGCTGGCACTGGATCAATGCAGCAAGGGCCGAACGCGCTGCTGCCTGCGCCGCAGGATGATTGGTCACCTGCTCGACCAGAGGTTGAGCAGTCAGATTGCCGTTTATGTCAAGCTGGAAGCGCAAGGTGACGATCAGACCCGCAGCATCGCGCGCGCCCGCCGGGATCGACCAGCACTGACCGACGCGCTGACGCAGCCAGTCAAGTGCGGTTGCCGTCACCTGCCGATCCTCACCACTCAGGTTCTGCAGACCCTGCAGCGGAGTTCCGGTATCGGTCTGATCGCTGGGCGCAGCTTTTTCCTCATCGGTCTTGTTCAGCAGGGCCGCAATATCATCGACCTTGAACTCTTCCTGCTTCTTTTTCTTGACGATTTTCTTTGGCGGCTTCGGCTTGATCCGGGGCTTGGGAACCGGTTTGCGCTCAGCTTTCTTCGGCTCCTCTACCGGCTTCGGATCCGGTGCGACCTCCTCGGTTTTCTTTATCAGCTCTTCAAGTGGAGCAGGATCAGGCGGGGTCGGTTCGGCCTGCTTCGGTTCAGGCTTGGGTTCAGGTTTCGGCTCCGGCTCAGGCTGCGCCTGCGGCTCACGTGCGGCCTGCTTTATCTCCTTTGCGGGCTTCGGCGACGGACGCTCGATTTTCTTCTCGACCTTCTGAACCTTGGGCTTGTCCTGCGGCTCGGGCTTCTTCTTCACCTCTTCCGTTGTCTGGTTGGCCCGTTTGGCAACATCCTGGAAATCCTCGATGTTGACGGCAATCGGCGGCGGTTCGGGAATATTATGCTCGTTCGGCGATGGCAATACCACGATCGCCATCAGCAAGATGGCGGCGTGCACCGCAAACGACGTCAGCAAACTCCAGTTAATCCGCATATGCTCTTGTTCACCTATGAAGACCCTGACCTCGGGGTCCTGTCCCTAGTTCTGAGGGTTGCTTAACAGGTCGATGCGCCGGAAACCACTTGCGTTCAGTTCGCCGATCACCTGCATCACCAAGCCGTAATTCACGCCCTTGTCGCCGCGCACCCGAACACGCTGATCCTTGGTTTCGGCCGCTGATTGGCGGCTTTCTGCAATGGCGGTCAATTTTGGCGCGAGTGTGTCGGCGGTCACTTCGGTGTCACCGATATAGATCTTGCCTTCAGCATCGATTGAAATGGTGATCGGATCCTCTTTTTCACCCGGCGTCTGCTCTGCCTTGTTTTCAGGCAGGTCGATCGGCACCGACACATTGAGCAGCGGGGCCGCAACCATGAACACGATCAGCAGCACCAGCATCACGTCAACAAAAGGCGTGACGTTGATTTCGCTCATCGGCGCAAATCCGGACGAACGCCGGCGCCGTCTGCCGCCGCCACTGCTCCCGCCTGCCAATCCTCCTGCCATTATGTCTCCACTGTCTGTCTGGCCGGTCCGGCTACATGCGCTCGTCAAGCTGGCGCGAAATGATCGAACCGAATTCATCCGCAAAATTCTCCAGCCGGGCGGCAATCTTGCCGATATCGCTGGAATACTTGTTATAAAACATCACCGCCGGTATCGCCGCCAACAGTCCGAGTGCCGTTGCAAACAGCGCTTCCGCCAGACCGGGTGCGACCACCGCAAGGTTGGTGTTCTTGGAAACGCCGATTGCCCGGAAAGAATTCATGATACCCCATACCGTGCCAAACAGGCCAATAAATGGTGCCGTCGATCCAACCGTTGCCAGCACCAAAAGCCGCTGTTCCAGCTTCGCCATTCCCTTCTGCAACTGGACGTCCATCACCTTGTTGATCCGCATCTGCACGCCGGCAAAACCTGCCCGCATGGCCGAATCCTGCGACCGTTTCCACTCGCGCATGGCCGACATGAACAGTGCCGCCATGCCCTTGTTGCTGCGCGGGCCCAGCGTCAGATATAGATCTTCCAGTGACTGGCCCGACCAGAACAACTGCTCGAACTTGTCCATGGAAACTTTCATTTTGCGCACGGCCAGCCATTTTTCAAAGACAATGCCCCAGCACAGGATCGACGCGACAACCAGGCCGATCATGACAAACTTGACCACCGGCGATGCAATCAGGAACAGATTGAACAGTCCGAACTGGTCGGTCTGCGCCGCAAGGTCCCCCACATTGACTTCCATGTTGTGCCTGCTCTAATTCTCGCGCCCACCCAACCGGGCGGCAATAATTGATTCTCTACGAATTGGCCGGGTTCAAAAACCTGTTCACTATGTCGAAACTGCGGCGTTGAAACCCACACAAATAGCTCACCCACTCCTACAGGCACTCAACGCTGGATTAGTTAACAGAAGGTTACTTTCAACACCATGAGTGCATTCACGCTTGCGACATTGCGCGCATGATTGCAGGTGGAATCCGTTGTGGCCGCCCTGCAATGTTGACCACCGCAAGAGTTACTTCTGCTTCAAACAGCACCTGACCGGCAAGTTTCACAGCCTGCACCAGAACCAGCTTTGCACCCGATGCCCGCTTGAGGCAGGTCGTCACACGTATCACATCATCGATGCGTGCCGATGCCCTGAAATCACACTCCATGCGCCGCACCACGAAATGCATGTCATCACCGGCAAGGTCTGTGTGGTGGACGCCGGCCAGGCGCAACATGTCAGACCGGCCACGCTCGCAGAATTTCAGGTAGTTGGCGTGATAGACGATGCCTGAAAAGTCCGTGTCCTCGAAATAGACGCGGATATCCAGATGATGAACACCATTTTCAAGATGACCGGACAAGGACATGACTACTCGTCATCCTCGAACAGTTCTACCTGCCTGGTCGCCAGCAGATCCGGCGTGGCGAGGCCCAAATGCTTGAACGCATGCGGTGTCAGAATTCGCCCGCGTGGCGTGCGGTTCACAAAACCTTGCTGGATGAGATAGGGCTCGATGATTTCCTCGATGGCATCGCGCGGTTCCGACAGGGAAGCCGCAATGGTCTCGATCCCCACGGGCCCGCCACCGAAATTGATCGCGATGCACTTCAGGTAACGATGATCCAGCGCATCCAGGCCAAGACTGTCCACTTCCAGCCGCTGCAAGGCCTTGTCGGCAGCTTGCCGGTCAACCTGCGCAGTGCCATCAACGGTCGCAAAGTCCCGCACGCGGCGCAGCAACCGCCCGGCGATGCGCGGGGTACCGCGGGCCCGGCGGGCTACTTCGAGAGCGCCATCCTCGGTCATGGCCAGGCCAAGCACCCGGGCGCCGCGTGTCACGATGTCCAGCAACTCATCTTCTTCATAAAAGTTCAGTCGCACCGGAATGCCGAACCGGTCCCGCAACGGCGTGGTCAGCAGTCCGGTGCGCGTGGTCGCGCCGACAAGCGTGAACTTGGCCAGGTCAATACGAACCGAGCGCGCTGCCGGTCCTTCCCCGATGATCAGGTCTAGCTGAAAATCCTCCATCGCCGGATAAAGCACTTCTTCCACCGCCGGGTTGAGCCGGTGGATTTCATCGATGAACAACACGTCGCGGTCTTCAAGATTGGTCAGGAGGGCGGCCAGGTCACCGGCCTTGGCGATGACCGGGCCGGACGTCGCCTTGAAGTTCACTCCCAGTTCACGCGACACGATCTGCGCCAGCGTGGTCTTGCCCAGGCCCGGCGGCCCGGCAAACAGCACATGATCCAGCGCCTCACCGCGATTGCGCGCCGCTTCAATGAAAACCTTCAGATTGGACTTGGCCTGACGCTGGCCGATGAATTCATCCAGCACCTGTGGCCTGAGATGGGTATCAAACTCATCCTCACCGCGTTTCACAGGCTCTATCAGGCGGTCATTCATGTCTTGCCATCATTCAGATTTCCACGTTTTCGTTACCCCGGCGACGGCTTGGTCGAGAGAACCCGGCACAACAGCATGCGCGCCAGAGGCTGGAATCCCATCCACCGGCAGGTAATTTGTTCGCAGCGGTGTTGGATCCCCATTTTCATGGGGATGACAACGGTGACGGGACGCAGAACAGGAATTGAAGTCGCTCGCACCAGAGGCCTGAAGACTTCGCTCCGAGATCGCGCCAACCTCGGCACTTAGGTATTCGGATTGAAATTCTTCACTCCTGTCATCCCCATGAAAATGGGGATCCAATACCAGTTTGCACAGTGTATGCCGCAGACGATGGATTTCAGACTCGCCAGCTTTCACCGCGCCAACTCCTTCAGGCCCAGCCGGATCAGGGTTTCGGTTGCCGCATCCTCGTCGGCCTCGCGCATGGCGGCAGACACCGCTGCACCGGCCTGGGACTGTCCGTAACCGAGATTGACCAGTGCCGAAACGGCTTCTGCCGCCGCGGTTGGCCGGGGTGCATCGAGCGCGCCGGATACCGCCGCCAAGGCAGCATCGCCGCCGGCAAACGCAGGTGCCTTGTCTTTCAGTTCGGTAACGATGCGCTGCGCGAGTTTTGGGCCCACGCCATTGGCGCGCCCGACCATGGCCTTGTCGCCAAGCGCGATGGCATTGGTCAGCTCTGCCGTGGTCAGGGTGGACAGCAGTGCCAGCGACACCTTGGTGCCGACACCCTGCACGCTGTCGAGCAGCCGGAACCAGCCGCGTTCACCTTCGGAGGCAAACCCGACGAGCCGGATCGAGTTTTCCGACACCAGCATCTCGGTGTGCAGCACCGCAGCCTCGCCGACAGACGGCAGCGCGGCGAGCGTCTTGGCGGAACATGCCACGTGATAGCCGACACCGCCGACATCCAGGATCACGTGATCGTCGCCATATTCATCCACGATACCCTTAAGCCTGCCGATCATCCTGCTGCCCTTAAAGCTGCGGCCAGCGACGCCGGTCCGCGGTGTTGTGCATGGCATATTGCGATCGCCAGTGCATCAGCAGAGTCAGCCGAATTCGGCGTGCATTTCGGCAACAGGATTTTGACCATCGCCTGGATCTGGTGCTTGTCCGCATGGCCTGCCCCGACCACGGTCTTCTTCACCAGGTTCGGCGCATATTCGGCGACCCGCAGGCCTGCCTGGGCCGGCACCAGCATGGCGATACCGCGGGCCTGCCCCAGTTTCAAAGTTGCGCGTGCATCCTTGTTGACAAAGGTTTCCTCCACCGCAGCCTCATCCGGTTCAAACCCGCCGATCACCTCGGTGAGCTTTTCGTGCAATTGCATGAGCCGGTCCGACAGCAGGGCCGTTGCATCGGACTTGATGGTACCGTCAGCCACGTACGAAAGCCGGGTGCCTTCGGCCGTCACAATGCCCCAGCCGGTGTGTCTCAAGCCCGGATCAATACCGATAATGCGAATCGCATGTGTCATGAAAGCCACCCTACGCGGCCTACGCGCGACGTGGCAAACAGATGTGCCGGCTGGTCTTGGAAAACTCTGGACAACCGTCCAGTCAAGTGTAGCGCAGATTGCAGAAATGACGTAACGTGCAACCCATAATTACAGACCACAAATGCAAGTGGTGCAGGTGCATAAGGGAGTTGGGGAATGTCGGATCTTGTGACCAATGCCGATCTGGTCAACGCCATCGGTATATTGGGAGTGTCACTGTATCTGGGCTCCTACGCCGCCCTGCAAACCGGTTTCCTGCGCGGCCAGGGCTATCTCTACCCTGCCATCAACATGGCCGCGGCATCTTGCGTCCTCATCAGCCTGATGCAGCATTTCAATCTTTCCTCGGCCATCATCCAGATTTCCTGGATCACAATCAGTCTCGTCGGCATTGTGCGCCTGTATGTGGTGCAGTCGCGCCTGAGTTTCAGCGATAATGAACTGCTGTTTATCGGCGATGTGCTTGCCGGCCTGCCACGCCAGCGCGCCCGCACATTGCTGGACACCGGCCTGTGGATGACCGCCAAGCCCGGCACGGTCCTGACCCGGCAGGGACAACCCGTTGACGATCTGTGTTATCTGGCCTCCGGCGAGGCACAGGTCATCGTGGACGGCAAGGCGATCGCCACGACAACCACAGGCGCAGTGATTGGCGAGGTGACCTACAGAACAGGCGCGCCGGCAACCGCCACCGTGCAAGTAACGGAACCGATGCAACTGCTCCGGTTCAACGCTGACAAACTGCGCGCCTTCGTTGAGAAGAACGAAGACATCGGCGCCATACTTGAGCAGAACATGGCAAATCACCTGCGCTCCAAACTGGTGTCCATGTCGGAAACAGCCAGCAGGAAACCGGCGCCAGCCGCAAGAAAAACGGCAGCAGCCTAGGTCGGTACTTTCCATACACCCGCACGGCGGCAAACGCCTGCGTGGCATTTAGCACAGACCCGCCACCTGAGGTTGTGCTGACCTGCCGGTAACGACCACTCATCAAACAGTGCGTTCGTGTAGTGGAAAGATCACTTGGAAGGTGGCAATCGATGCGGGAACTGATAGCCGATATGGATGTATCAAATGTCATCGGCATCGTCGGAGTATCGCTCTACATTGCCAATTACACCGCCCTGCAAACGGGCTTCGTCCGTGGCCAGGGATATGTTTATCCCACTGTCTGCCTGATCGCGGCATCCTGTGTGCTTGCAAGCCTGATGCAGGATTTCAACCTGTCGTCTGCGGTCATCCAGATCACCTGGATCGCCATCTCCATCATCGGCATTACCCGCATGTATGTCCTGGGCGTCACGTCGCGGTTTTCCAGCCAGGAACGCCTGTTCCTCTCCCATATGGCGAACGGATTGCCGGAACACCGGGCCCGCGCCCTGCTGGACAGCGGCATGTGGCTGGATGCGACGCCCGGTACCGTGCTGACGCGGGAGGGCCAGCCGGTCGATCATCTCAGCTTTGTCGCAAGCGGAACCGCAAATGTGATTGTGAACGACAAGACCATCGCCACGTCCGGTGCGGGCATGGCCATCGGAGAGATAACCTATCTGTCGGGTGAACCCGCGACCGCAACCGTCGAGGTCGCCGAACAAATGCACCTGATCCGGTTTGAAGCCGACAAACTGCGCACCTTCCTGCAAAAGAACCAGGACATCGCAGCCGTACTTGAGCAGAACATGGCCAACCATCTGCGTTCGAAACTGGTGTCCATGTCGGAAACGGCGAGCCAGGCGCCGGTTCCTGCATCAGCGAAATCGGCTGCTGCCTAAGGCTCAACAAACCGGTCGTCCGGGACCACCGCAATCGGCGCCAGTTCCACCAGGAAGTCCTCATGCCCCAGACCTGCAACCATGATGGAGGTGCTGGTGGGGGCATAATCCGCGTCGAGAAATTCGTTTCGCACCTGCTGGATCAGCGGCAACTGCGACCGGTCGGTGTAGTATGTCGTTACCGCAACCAGATCATCCAACCTGCCGCCGACGGCAGCCAGCACCTTTTCGATGTTGCGAAAGCACTGGCGGGTCTGCTCGGCAACATCGCCTTCACCGACAATCTGCTCGGTCTCGTCCCAGGCCACCTGCCCGGTGAAATGGATCACTTTTCCTTGCGGTTGAACGACGCCCATGCTGAACCCGCGTCCGCGCGCGGACCACACGCCTGTTGCCTCAATTGTGGTTTTCATGGCCTGGCTCCATCATCAAGTTGAGCTGTGATCCATGCGGCAAAGGCCTGTGCTGCCTCACCTGCCGGACCGGCAGCGTTCACCCGCATGTAATAGCTCCACCGGCTGGGTATCGACAAGGCAAAGGGCCGGACCAGTTGGCCGCTTTCCAGAGACGCGCGCGCCGTCAGTGCATCACCGAGTGCCACACCGTGACCGGACGCTGCCGCCATCTGCACCATCGGCATGTCGGAAAACACCAGCCCGCCGCGCGGATCAACCTTCGCGGCCCCGGCGGCCTCCAGCCAGCGCTGCCAGTCCACATGCGTGACCAGATGCAAGAGACGCATGCGTTTCAGGTCCGAGGGCTTTCGCAGGCCAGGCTCCGCACTCAGCGCAGACGGCGCACAGACCGGAAACAGGGCAACCTGGGCCAGCAGATCGGCCTGGTCACGCAATTGCGCCTCCGCACCGAAAGCAATCTGCACGTCGGCGGTCTCATCGGCGATGTCGCCCAGCACCCGTGCCGCCGCGACGTGGATATTGATATCCGGAAACTGATCGGTGAATGATCCGATCCGGTCTGCCAGCCAGAAGGTGGCAAATCCGGGTGGCGCAACCACTTTCAGTTCACCCGACAGGGCCGGTTCATCGGCGGCAGCGCGCGACATGATATCCAGCGCGCGACGCGCTTCCTGGGCATAGCGCCTGCCGCGAGCGGTCAGGCGGATGCCGCGGCCATCGGGTTCCGAAATGGCAAACCCCAGATCATCCTCCAGCCGCCGCAGCATATGGCTGACTGCAGAGCGTGTCAGTGACATTTCATCAGCAACGGCACCTGCCGACCCGAGTCTGTCCAGCGCTTCCAGCGCCCGCATCGCCTTTACCGGCGGCAATCGGGTGAACTTACTCATCGGGTCGCCTCTTCCATTGACAAAGAAACGTCAACAGTAGCGCGAGAAAATTCACTTGTATGTCAAAATTTGTCACCTCATCATGTCCTGAATCTGGATTCAGGTGAGAGACAAACTTCATGGACGCCGAATTTTCCCGCCGCAAACTGCTGGAACGTGATCATCTTCGCGCTTTGTATGAGCGTTCCGATGCGCGTGGGCTGGTACAGGCCGGTTCGCATTTCGGCGCAATAGCCATCACCGGATACCTGCTCTGGCAGACCTGGGGCACCTGGATGGCGGTGCCGGTATTCATGATCCACGGCATCCTCGTCAACTTTCTCTATGCCGGGCAACACGAACTGAGCCACGGCACGGTGTTTAAGACCAAATGGCTGAACGAGTGGCTGGGCCGCCTGATCGGCTTCCTGATGATTTTCCCGCGTGACTTCGACAAGATCCAGCACTTCGCCCATCATCAGTACACCCAGAACTGGGAGAAGGACGGCGAACTGGTTCGCGAGCCATACACGCTGTCTTCCTACCTGTTGTGGTTCTTCGGTCCGACCTACTGGTATTCACGTATCCGCCGTATCATCCGGTTTTCACGCGGCATTGTCACCGAACCCTATGTCTTCAAGACACAGCATGATCTGGTGATCAGGGAGGCCCGCATTTCGCTGGCGGCCTATGTGCTTGTTGCCGGAGTCTCCATCTACCTGCAGTCATGGGCAGCGATGATATTGTGGCTGGCCCCGATGATGGCCATGAAGTTCGTGCACCAGTTGCAGAACACCATCGAGCACCTGGGCCTCAGCCACGACGACAACACGCTGATCAACACCCGCTCGACAGATACCAATCCGTTCATGAAGTGGCTGTGCTGGCAGATGCAGTACCACACTGCCCATCATACTTTTCCGTCGGTTCCGTTCTGGAAACTGAAGGAACTGAACGACGAGATCGAAAACAAGCTCGGCCATGAAGTCCACCGCATGGGGTATATCGAGTTTCAGCTCGAATTGATCCGCAAGCTTTCCGGCGGCAAGTCTGAGGCAGATTATCCCATGAACGAGGTCTGGATCACCCGGCGCAACGGCACCGTGGACCGGGTAGTCTATGACTAAGTCTGCAAGACCGGACCTTCAGGTCTACCAGTCCCTGTGGGCCATGCAACCGCACTCTCCCGACGGTGTGAAACTGCCACTGGCCGATGTCTGCGACATGGTTGCAGCGGAAGGGTTTTCCGGCATGGCGATTGATCTTGGTGCAGCCGATGTCCGGACCGCTCATGATGTCCGCCCCCACCTTGAGCGCAATAACCTGACCCCGCTGATCGTCGCATTTCCCAAGACGGTAGACTCCCTGCGCGACACGTTGAAAATGTCGAAGGATTTCGGGTCGCCCTTCGTCGATATCATCGGCCAGGTGTTTCCGCTGTCCGTTGAAGGCGGTATTCCAGTTATCCGCAAGTGGATGGAGATGGCGGATGAAATCGGCATTCCGGTGCAGTTCGAAACCCACCGCAACTGTATCACCAATGACCTGTTCTACACATTGCAACTGCTCGATGCCGTGCCGGAAATGCGGTTGTGCTGCGACCTGTCCCATTACATTGTCGATCGCGAATTCTGGTATCCGATCTCAGACGACAACCAGGCCCTCGTCCAGCGCTGCATTGAACGCTCCGACAGTTTCCAGGGCCGGGTGGCGTCGCGCCAGCAGATCCAGTTGCAGATCAATTTCCCGCAGCACCGCAAATGGGTCGAGGTATTTGAAGACTTCTGGCGGCGTGGCTTTGACAGCTGGCTGAAGCGCAATCCGCAAGGCTCTCCGATTTTCCTGTGTGAACTGGGCCCGCCGGAATACGCCATGACAGGGCCGGACGGTAGAGAATTGTCCAACCGCTGGGATGAGGCAAGGCAGATGCGTGATGTGGCAAAGCGCATCTGGGCAGAAGCCTGTCAGGCCGAGGCCGGCTGACGTCCAGACTTTCAGCAATTGCTGTTTCCTCGTTCACAGTGCTAGCCTCAACCATGGGTTGGGCTGGGGAGCAAAACCTGGAAGGAAATTTGCATGCCTGAAACGCAGCAGACAAAGGCCGTCAAGGCCTGGCTTGAACAGCTTGAAACCGCCCTGAAAGCAGAAGATACAGACGCAGCGACCAAATTGTTCGGTGAGGACAGCTATTGGCGCGACCTGGTCTCGCTCACATGGAACATCAAGACCAGCGAAGGCCGTGACGATATTGCTGCAATGTTGAAGGCAACGCTCGCAACCGCAAAACCTGAAAATTTCCAGATTGAAGGTGAAGCCAATGAGGCAGACGGCGTCATCGATGCCTGGTTCACCTTTGAAACAGCAACCGGTCGCGGCAAGGGGCTGGTGCGGCTGATCGACGGCAAGGCATGGACCATGCTGACGTCGCTGCAGGAGCTTAAGGGTTTCGAGGAAGCCAAAGGCGCCAACCGGCCGAAAGGCGTTGAACACGGGTCTGCCAAGGGACGCCTCACCTATGCCGAACAACGTGAAAAAGAGGCAACAGAGCTTGGCTACAAGACGCAGCCCTACTGTCTGATCATCGGCGGCGGACAGGGCGGCATTGCACTTGGCGCCAGGTTACGGCGGCTGGGCGTGCCCACCATTATCGTCGAGAAAAATGAACGTCCCGGTGACAGCTGGCGCAAACGCTACAAGTCTTTGTGCCTGCATGACCCGGTCTGGTATGACCACCTGCCGTACCTGCCGTTTCCCGACCACTGGCCGGTATTCTCGCCAAAGGACAAGATCGGCGACTGGCTGGAAAGCTACACAAAGCTGATGGAGTTGAACTACTGGTCAAGCACTGTTGCCAAGTCGGCATCCTATGACGAAGCAGCCGGTGAATGGACCGTTATTGTCGATCGTGACGGCGACGAAGTCACGCTGAAGCCAAAGCAACTCATCCTTGCAACAGGCATGTCGGCTGTGCCGAATGTGCCGCAACTGCCCGGGCAGGACATCTTCAAGGGTGAGCAGCAGCACTCCAGCCGGCATCCCGGCCCTGATGCCTACAAGGACAAGAAGGTTGTCGTTGTCGGGTCCAACAACTCTGCGCACGATATCTGTGCAGCCCTGTGGGAGGCCAGTGCCGACGTTACCATGGTTCAGCGGTCTTCCACCCACATCGTCAAGTCGGAAACCCTGATGGATGTGGCTTTGGGCGCACTTTATTCGGAAGAAGCTGTCAAGAACGGGATCACCCATGATGTGGCCGACCTGATTTTCGCGTCGCTTCCCTACAAGGTGTTGCCTGCCGTAATGCAGCCGCAGGTCGACGAAACCAAGAAACGCGACAAGGCGTTCTATGACCGGCTCGAGAAGGCCGGTTTCGACCTGGATTTCGGGGCAGACGATACCGGCCTGTTCATGAAATACCTGCGTCGCGGATCCGGCTATTACATCGATGTCGGTGCTTCGGAACTTGTTGCAGACGGCAAGATCAAGCTCGCCAAGGGCCAGGCCGATCACCTTACCGAGACATCCGTGGTGCTGGACAGCGGCCAGGAACTGCCTGCCGATCTGGTGGTCTACGCAACCGGCTATGGTTCGATGAACGGCTGGGCCGAAAGACTGATCTCCAAGCAAGTGGCCGACAAGGTTGGTAAATGCTGGGGACTGGGGTCCGACACGCCCAAGGATCCTGGGCCGTGGGAAGGCGAGTTGCGCAATATGTGGAAACCGACCCAGCAGGAAGCCTTGTGGTTCCACGGCGGCAACCTGCATCAGTCACGCCACTATTCACAGTTTCTGTCGCTGCAACTCAAGGCCCGTCATGAAGGCCTCGACACGCCCGTATACGGCATGCAGGAAGTACATCATCTGAGTTGACGCGGACTGCTTGCGCAAACCGGCTCGCCGAAAGGAGCATCAACATGACAAGTGGACAAATTCCCGTCATCGACATCTCCAGCATTTTCGGCGGGCCGTCGCAAGCTCGAGACCAGGCGGATCGCGACATCATGACAGCTGCAACAGATACCGGTTTCATGACTGTGACCGGTCTGCCTGCCGGCATGCTGTCGCCTGCGATGCGCAAACGCATGTTGTCCATATTTGGCCTGCCCCTGAACGGTAAACAGCGTCTGTACCGACAGAACTTTGACCCGGCCAGACCAAACGTCTATCGCGGCTGGTTTCCGCTGCAGTCGGGATTGCCCACCTACAAGGAAGGCATCGATCTTGGCCCCGACATTGCCCACGGAGCGGGCCGGGTTGGGCAGGGAGATCCTCTGACCGAAGCAACGCCTGTGCCGGGCGAGCAGGAACTGCCCGGATGGCATGCTGCGGTTGCCGGTTACTATCGGAACATGGAAGCTACCGGGCAGGCGCTGATGCGTTCTGTCGCGCGCGGGCTGCATCTCAATGAAACCATTTTCGACGACGCTTTTGCGCAAGGCATTTCCACCTTGCGCCTGCTGCATTACCCCGTCCGCACCCCTGAAAGTTTTCTCGGCGCCACTGAACAGACCCATGTCATGCACGATGGCCGGGAGCACTACCTGCTGGCACGCGCTCATGTGGATTCCGGTTTTGTCACATTGCTGGCGCAAGACGGTGTTGCAGGCCTGCAGGCCGCAGCTCGCGACGGCTCCTGGCTAACCGTGCCGCCGATTGAGGGGACTCTGGCCGTGAACTTCGGCAAACTGCTGGCACGCTGGACCGGCGGGCGCATTCAGGCCACCTTGCACCGCGTCATTGGCGACAATCAGCAACGCTACTCGGTACCGTTCTTTTATGAGCCATCGGTGGATACCGTCATTGCACCATTGCCCATGGCTGACAGCGAGCCGTTCGAGCCGGTCACCTATGGCGATCACCTATGGGATGCAACAACCAAATTTGTCGAGCAAAAGGGGATTGCTCATCTGCGGCAACCGCACGGTATCGATCGAGCAAGATCAGTATCGTGATACAGCTTATCTTCCAATAAACTGTTGCCGGTGGGATTCAGGTCTTTCCATTCACGCAATCTATCACGTCCCTTGTCAACTCAATCACCCGCTTGGCCCGATCCGGGTCCTGGTACGGCTCCTTTGCATGTATCCAGTCAGTCCAAGCTTCCAATGTAAAAGCTTGTCCGGTGCGTTGTCTGTGCAGCCGATCAACGTGCTTGAAGTTCTCTTTGACCATGTCGTGCTCACCCAGTTGCAGGTATGACCGGGCCAGAACCAGGTAGCTCCATGTCCCTTCAAGTTCAGTGAACCGGGCCAGGACTTCAACGGCGCGGTCAGGTTGACCACTTTCTTCATATGCCCATCCCAGAAATTCATCATACCACTGCTCGTGATAGGGGTGCAGCCTGATCGCCTGTTTGAGGCACATGATTGCCTGCTCGTAACGTCCGGTCAGAATGAACAGCTGCCCAGTTTCGGCAAGCAGCCTGCAATCTCCCAAATTCAACTCGCGAGCCAGGTTATAGTGATGCTCGGCACGATCATAATCATGCTTGAAAAACAGGTACGCCCAGCCGAGAATCCATTGTCCGAGATGCAGATCCGGTTCGTTTCTGACCGCCCTGAGTGCGTGTTCGAACGCCTGACGCCCGGACGCCTCATAGTCATCCGAGTAATCCCAGTCAAAATCAATGGCATGCTGCCAGGCAAGCCCGGCAACAGCCGGCCAGTACGGTGGATCACTCATCGCAATGGTCTTGGCGAACTTCTCCTTGGCCAGCCGACTCCAGTCCTTGCCCTTGTCCCACGGCGGCAGCAGCGACTTGTGAAAACAGTCTCTTGCCCTGAGATAGTGGTCGTAAACCGTAAATTCCTTGGGTGCCTTGACCACCTGGCGTTTCAGTTCCGCCTTGGCGATCTGCCCGGAACTGGTCATCAGGGACGCCGCAATAGACCGTGCAATTTCATCAACAACTTCCAGGAGATCAGGACTCCGGCGATTGTAGCGGCTGGTCCACAGCTGAATGCCGGTGTCAGCTTCGATGAGTTCCGACGTGACCTTGATGCGGCTTTCGCCCTGCTGCAGGCTGCCCATGACCAGATAACGGACACCCAGCTTGCCCGCGATATCACGCAGATCTTGATGGTGGCCGCTGAAGGTGAAACTGGACCCGCGATCGATCACAAAGAACTCCGGTGACATGGAGAGGTCAATAATCAATTCCTCGGTCAGTCCGTCAACCAGGTATTGATTTTCATTGTCAGGTGACAGATTTGCAAAGGGCAAGATCGCCACCGATGGCCGGTCATTCAAAGGTGCACGCGACGGCGGAGCAGCCGGGTTGAACACTTCTTCCTTCTTGCCCATTTCAAAGCTGGATCGGTATACCGTGACAGGCTCGACAATGTTCTTGAGGCGCTGCTGGCCGATTGACTCGAACGTCACGCCTATTTTGGCACGAACTTCGCGAAACACTTTCTCCGAAATACAGATACCATCGGGTTCCGCCAAGGCTTCCAGCCTGGCCGCGATGTTGACGCTGTCGCCGTAAATGTCATTGGGTTCAACTATGATGTCGCCATAGTTGATCCCGATGCGCCAGCGCAGTTTCCTGTCCGCCGGCACATCTCGGTTTTTTCTGATCAGCTGTGCCTGCAGTTCGACCGCACAATTGACCGCGGCAATCACACTTGGAAACTCAACCATGACGCCATCGCCGGTGGATTTCACAATCCGCCCGGAATGAGCATCAACCTCAGGATCAACAATAAGTTCGCGTTGGGAAATCAGCAATTCGTGGGTACCGGTTTCGTCCACCCCCATCAACCCGGTATAATTAGCAACGTCAGCAACCAGCACTGCTGCTAGCCGGCGAACAGACTTTGCCTTGATCATTATGTGCTCGTCTCCCCAGACAGCTCAATTGAACATTCTAAGTTTTCAGTCAGCTTACGGCATATATTCTACTCGGCATATTTGCCATTCCGGGCCTTGTCGACCAGGCTTTTGAGTATGTCCCGCTCGCAGGTGAGAAATTTTTCCCACGTTTCGGTATATCCTGCGGTCGGGTTGGTCGCCCTGACATACTGCTCGACCTGACACTTTTCCTCGGTCAGATCTATCACCAGCTCAAAGTCATCGACCTCAACGAGAGCCTTGTTGGTCTGGCACCGATCGCCCAGAAAACTCGCCCAACTCTCCTTGATAAACCGCGCCTGGCCGGTGAAATCGCTGCAGTCAAACTCTTTGACCGCTGCGATCATGTGTTCCAGCAATTTGGCTTCGTCCGCCAGTGTTTTCTTGACATCCGTGGCAGTCATCACGCCCTCCAATCTGCGTCGTAATGAAATGCCGTCCTGCTGGCACTTTACCCGGGAAACATTTGTAATCAAGCAAGTTTCTTGACGATGCGTTAGCAATGCGGACATAGCTGCCTCCCCGTTCAGGCCTCTTGACGTGATGAAGGTAGCGGAAACACACTCATCCATCGCCTGTTCACAACAATCGGAACCCGCATGTCTGATCTCTGGAAAAAACCCGCTGCTGAAATCGCCCAACTCGTCCGGCTGGGCGCTGTTTCGGCTGTCGAGGTTACGCGTGACGCTCTTGCCAGGCTTGATGCAGTCAACCCCGCCATAAACGCCGTCGTGCAATTCATGCCTGAAGAGGCATTGGCCGCCGCCAAAGCCACGGACGAAGCCGTAGCGCGCGGGGACCGTCTGCCGCCCCTCGTCGGCGTTCCGGTCACCGTAAAGGTCAATGTCGATCAGAAGGGTTTCGCCACTACAAACGGCCTTCGCCTGCAGAAAGACCTGGTGGCGGAACAGGACAATCCGGTGGTGGCAAATCTGCGGGCAGCCGGTGCCATCATCATCGGGCGCACCAACACACCGGCTTTTTCAATTCGCTGGTTCTGCCGCAATTCCTTGCATGGTCATACCAAAAACCCGCAGAACCCCAACATCACACCCGGGGGCTCGTCCGGCGGGGGCGCGGCTGCGACCGCTGCCGGGATCGGCTGCATTGGCCACGGCACCGACATCGGCGGATCGGTGAGGTACCCGGCCTATGCCTGTGGCATCCACGGACTGCGGCCCACCCTGGGCCGCGTACCGGCAGTTAATTTCACCGCGCCGGACCGCCATGTTGGCGGGCAACTGATGGCAGTTTCCGGACAGATGGCCCGCACCATCGGCGATGTGCGGCTGGCCTTTGAAGCCATGGCGGCACAGGACCTGCGCGATCCCTGGTGGGTGCCGGTTCCGACAAACCTGCCTGAACAGCCCAAACGCGCTGCGCTGACCGTGGCGCCGGAAGGCATGAAGGTTGATGCCGCTGTCGAAACCGCCTTGCGGGATGCGGCCAAAAGACTGACCGACGCCGGCTGGCAGGTGGAAGAGGTAGAGTGCCCGCCGTTCCGGGAACCGGCCATGCTGCAGGCCACATTATGGCTCGCCGAGTTCCGCCGTGGCGCAGCTGAAGCCGTGAAAAAGGAAGCCGACCCGGACGCATCGTTTGTTTATGAGCAGATGGTACGCCTGTGCCCGGAACCGGACATGAACGGCATCCTGGATGCCCTGCAGCGCCGGGCCACCCTGACCCGAGACTGGCAGATGTTCCTGGATCGCTATCCGGTCCTGCTGTGCCCGGTCTCCGGCGAATTGCCGTTTCCCGATCTGCTGGACGTTGAATCTCCGGAAAGCTTCGACCGGGCCATGGAAGCGCAATTGACCCAGGTCGGCCTGCCGCTGATGGGGCTGCCGGGACTCACTGTGTCCACCGGGAAGACAGATGGCAATATACCGGTAGGTGTTCAGCTGATTGGCGGCCGGTATCGCGAAGACACCCTGCTTGCGGCAGGCGAAGCCATTGAAGCAGGTGGCGTTCCGGCGCTGCCGGTTGATCCTGCAGCCGGCTGAATGACCAGGACAGAACAATTCTTCTCGAATGGCTGGTGCTCTTTCGGGCCCGACCCGGCTGTAAAACGCTGGGTCGAGTTCGCCTTGCCTGCCGCCCGGACAACCCTGCGCAACCCTGCCCAGGAACAATGGACACGGTATCAGGGCACCTGGTTTGCAGGTGTCAACGCATTGCCCAATGATACTTCCGGCCGCCTGCCCCACGGACCGGCCCTGGCCGGCATTGCAATAGACTTCATCATGTCTGAGCTTGGCCTGCCCCAATTCGACTGGGACCAGGCACAGGTTTCCATCTGTTATCCGGGATACCCGCAACCCATGCAGGGTGAAACCGAAGGCCAGCACAATTTCCGCAGGAACCGCGACGCCGCCCATGTTGACGGCCTGCGCGGTATCGGTCAGCCAAGACGGCGTTTCCTCGAAGAAGGCCATGGGTTCGTACTCGGCATCCCCATGGTGGAGGCCAGCCCCGAAGCTTCGCCGTTCGTGATCTGGGAGGGATCGCACGAGATCATGCGGACCGCCTTCACGTCCGTGCTGGGCGATGTATCACCTGCGGACTGGGACAGGGTCGACCTGACCGAGATTTACCAGCAGGCGCGCAAACAGTGCTTTGATGAGTGCCCGCGCGTTGTCCTGCACGCCCGGCCCGGCGAGACCTACCTCGCCCACCGGCTGTCCCTGCATGGCGTGGCACCGTGGGGCGAGACTGCGACAGCAGGTCCGGACGGCCGCATGATCTGCTATTTCCGGCCCGAACTGCCGGATCGCGCCGGCTGGTTGTCGTTGCCTTGAACTTTGTCAGGCCGCAGTCAGCTTGGCCATGACCTCGTCAGACACCTGGAAGTTTGAGAACACGCTCTGCACATCTTCATCGTCGTCAAAAGCCGCCATGAGTTTCATCAAGGTGCCGGCCTTGTCTTCATCAAGCTCGGTGTTGGTCTGTGGTTTCCAGACAATGTTGACTGTGTCTGCCTCGCCGAGATCCTTTTCCAGTGCGGAGGATACATCGCCGATATTTTCGAACGTACAGATCACCACGTGACCATCCGCATCTGACGACACATCATCGGCGCCTGCCTCGATAGCCGCCATCATGACGGTGTCATCGTCACCGGCTTCCGGCTTGTAGACAATTTCACCGACCCGGTCGAACATGAAGGACACAGATCCGGTTTCCCCCATATTGCCACCATGCTTGGTGAAGTAGGAGCGCACCGCTCCGGCTGTCCGGTTGCGGTTGTCGGTCAGGGTTTCGACGATCACGGCAACACCGCCGGGTCCGTACCCTTCATAGCGGATGGACTCGTAATCCTCCGCATCGCCGCCTTGCGACTTGTTGATGGCACGCTGGATGTTGTCCTTGGGCATGGATTGCGACTTGGCATTCTGGACAGCAAGCCGGAGACGGGCATTGGAGTCCAGATCAGGTCCGCCCATCTTGGCTGCAACGGTGATTTCCTTGGACAGTTTTGAAAACATCTTGGCGCGCACCGCATCCTGGCGGCCCTTGCGGTGCATGATGTTCTTAAATTGTGAATGTCCGGCCATGGCCCTCATCCCCTCCAGAAATGCAAATCGGCTGAATTTTGTTGCATTCGTCTAAACCAGCACACCCTGTGCTGTCCAGATGCACACCTTTGATCGGCAACATGAACAAACCGCATTAAACTTGAATCTAAACCATTTACCGGCTGTTAGAGGTTGTCGCGTCAAAGTTAACTCCCTTAAAACCTACGGCAATGGACGGCATACATTGAAAACGGCTGACAAACTGGACCGCCATATTTCTGAAACGGCGGATATGGCACGCTCTGCGATGGCCTCACTGCTGACATCGCTGCACGGCGTTGCCCACAACTCAACACCGGGCGATGCGCTGAAGACGGCGGGCACCATGCAGGCAACTGTCCATCGCATGGAAGACGCCATGTCGGCAGCCCGGCATCTGATCGATGACGGTGACAAGGCATCTGCAAGTGTTGATTGCGCCCGGGTCATGGCATTGTCGGATTACGCCGAGCGCATGGCCAAGCTGCGCACGATCGCGGCTCAGATCGAGGCCCAGTCCGGCAAGGTTTCCTGAAGCTGCCCACCGACGCGGACACCTGATACCCTGGTTGCAAGTCCGGTCCTGTCATCGGTTTCCACCACCACACCACACAGTGTCGCCGGTCCCAGCGCAGGCGAAAACCGGCCTGAGGGAATACGCCGGGTGAACCTGTTCAGGGGTTCACTCTTTTCCATCCCGATCACGCTGTCATAGTCGCCGGTCATGCCTGCGTCTGTCTGATATCCGGTGCCACCGGCGAGAATGTGCGTGTCGGCAGTCGGTACGTGAGTATGCGTGCCCACCACCAGTGACGCGCGGCCATCGCAGAAATGACCCATGGCCATTTTTTCCGACGTCAGTTCCGCGTGAATGTCGACAATCACCGCATCGGCAGCCTCGCCCAGCGGGCAGGCATCAAGTTCCTTGTCCACTGCGGCGAACGGATCACCCAGCGGCTCCATTTTGGCAACGCCCAAAACATTCATCACCAGTACGCGCTTGCCTGACGCGGTTTCAAACAGGTTCGCGCCCTTGCCCGGCGTGCCGGCAGGATAATTCACCGGCCGGATGAGCTCAGGCGCCCGTTCGATGAATACCAGCGCCTCACGCTGGTCCCAGGCATGGTTGCCCAATGTCACCACATCCGCACCGTGATCACGGAACTCGTTGAAGATGTCTTCGGTTATACCAAAACCGCCGGCGGCGTTCTCACCATTAACCACCACGAAGTCAGCTTTCAGCCGCGCCCGCAATCCCGGCAGATGCGAGGAGATCGCATTGCGCCCTGCCCGGCCGATAACATCTCCGACAAACAACAGTCTCATATCGGTTTCCCGGGCTTGAGCGGGCCTTTCTCGGTCAGAATCCAGTCAAGCGGCTGATCATGATCACCGCGGACAACTGCGTCCACCTGTTGAGCCGAATAGGCAACACCAATAGCAATTACCGGTTTCATGGCACGGAGTTTTTCCAACGTACGGTCGTAAAACCCCCCGCCATAACCGAGCCGGTAGCCGGAGATATCGAACGCCAGCATCGGCACCAGCAGCACGTCCGGATCGACGACAGGTGTCCCGTCCGGCGGAACGGGAATACCCCAGCGGCCGGGAACTGTCGGTTCACCCGGAGCCCAGGTCCGGAATTCGAGCGGTGTATTGTTCTCAATCACCACCGGCACACAGGTCCTGCATCCGCGCGCGCCAAGCTGGCCAAGCAGGGGCCGGGTATCAATCTCACTGAGATACGGAATGAAACCGGAGACGGTCTTGCCCGCCAGGTCACCGGCAAAACCGAGCCCATGATCGACAAGGGAGCGACCAGCATCTGCCTTCAACAGCTCATGGGCAGCCTTGCGAACATCGCCCGCCGCCTTGCGGGCGAGCTTCTTGGCGTCTGAGATTGATCGATCATCTTTCATGATGCGAGGCTCTTACAGCTTCATTGCCACCTTGTCACCTGCAGACGCGATGCAAACTTGCCTCTTTAAAACTGCCCTGACAGCGCGTACATATAGCTTCAGACGGGCTGCCCGGTGCGTGATGGCGTTACTATTCTCTGGGGCCTATAAGATCTTCTACGGGAGCTGTCTCTGTTTCGGACCGTGGTCTGCGACACGCGGCGCCCACCTACAACAGTAGGGACCCGAGATCTTGAACTCCCACGGCCTATGGTGGCTCGTCGCTTTTTTCCTCCCGATCAGGGGCTGACCTAATGCCACATGTCGGGCATCGATTGCTTCTTGCGGGCAATGAAGTCCTTCAGAGCCTCGTCGACAGCAGCATCAATTGGCGGGGCTTCGTAGTCTGCCAGCATCGCCTTCCAGCGCGCGTTGGCGCGCTGTTCCACGGTCAGGCTCCCGGCTTCGGACCACTGCTCGAACGACGAGGTATCCGCCAGATCTGACATGTAGTTCGCCGTCTCAAAATTGCGCAATGTGTGCGCGGTACCGAAGAAATTGTCGCCCGGCTGGTTTTCCAGAAACGCATCTGCTGCAAGCGAGTTCTCGTCAATCTCGAGACCGCACATCATTTTCAACATCATGCCGCAATGATCGAGATCCATGACGAATTTCTCATAACCGAGTGTCAGCCCCCCCTCCAGCCATCCGGCGGCATGAAAGATGAAATTCGAACCGGCCAGCACGCCTGTCAGCATGGAGTTGGCAGCTTCCTGCATGGCCTGTCCATCGGCCACCTTCGACGCACACAACTGCCCGCCGCAGCGCAGCGGCAACCCGAGCCGGCGGCACAACTGGCCAATGGCGAAAGTCGACAGGTTGGCTTCCGGCGTGCCGAACGTCGGCGCTCCGGTCTTCAGGTTCATGGTGGTCAGAAAATTGCCATACACCATCGGCGATCCCTTGCGCACCAGCTGGCTCAGCGCAATCCCGGCCATGGCTTCTGCATGGGCCTGCGCCAGCAGGGCCGGTTGTGTAACCGGCCCCATAGCCCCACCCAGAATGAATGGCGATATCACACACGACTGATTGGCCCGCGCATAGGCTTTCAACGCCCCGGTCATCACGTGATCATAAACCAGCGGCGAATTGACATTGATATTGCCCTGAATGACGCAAGCTTTCTCCATGTACTCTGGCCCGAACATGATACGCGCCATTTCAATCGAATCTGCCGCGCGCTCAGGCGCGGTTACGGCCCCCATGAACGGTTTGGTTGAATGGCGAAGATGGGCATAGACCATATCCAGATGGCGCTTGTTCACCGGCACGTCGACCGGTTCGCACACCGTGCCGCCTGAATGGGTCAGGTAGGGCGACAGGTAGGTGAGTTTTAGAATGTTGGAAAAATCTTCCAGCGTCGCATAGCGCCGCCCCCCATCGAGATCACTGACAAAAGGTGGCCCGTAACTCGGCATCAGCACCACATGGTCACCACCCAGCACAATGG
The DNA here is from genome assembly GCA_938039915.1 of uncultured Anderseniella sp. Lineage (GTDB taxonomy): Bacteria > Pseudomonadota > Alphaproteobacteria > Rhizobiales > Aestuariivirgaceae > Anderseniella. Next base: position 12,096 of record CALHUA010000010.1, on the reverse strand, counting down.
CGTTGGCGGGGTCACGGGCTTCCATGCGAAAGCTTGATGGTGCGGTTGCGCACAGGCTTGCAGCCAGCCCCGGTTCGAACCGCACCCGTTCTCCGGTAACATCGGCACCGGCGCGACGAAACAGCGTCAGCGCTTCCCGATCACCCCGGAATTCAATCCCCACCTCGGCCAGGATCCAGTCGGCATGAGCCTCGATGCGGTTGAGGGATTCGTCGCCGAGAAGCTCATAGGTTGGAATTTTGCGGGTAATAATTGCCGGGCTTCGAAGCGTGCCCGAAGCAGCCGTTCTTTCGGCCCGGCCAGCCCGGCCACCACGACGTGAGGCGTGTGCGCGTTGTTTCACAGCTTCTGACATGCGGGCATCCAACCAGAGTTGTTATGCCCTGGATGACACACCACCAGTTACGCCGCGCACAAATCAAATTATTTGCCCCGGTTGTGCAAAAAAATTACACGGCCGGACCCACCGGCAGTTGAAGGAAAGAACCGGGTCTCGGTCAGAGTGAACAGGAAAGCTCAGCTTTGACGCGCCAGCCTTGAAATCTGTTCCAGGCGTTTTGCTGCAGCTTCAATCCGGTCCGCGGCAGCTGTTTCTCTCTGCTTGGACTGCTCGATGGCATCGGTCCCTGTCTTGTGGGCCCCTCTTATTTCGCCGGACAGTGCTTCAACACGCTCCAGGGCTTCCGCCAACTGGTCCGCAATGATAAGGCCGGCCATGACCAGCAGCCGGATGTCGCCAACTTCACCGACGCCAGACTTGATGTCCCTGACCTGGCTGTCCAGCAGCTTTGCCAGATCTGTCAGATGATCTTCCTCGCCATCGGCACATTCCATGCTGAACGAACGATCATTTACCTTGATGACGACTTGTCCCATACGCTCAGGCCTCTTCGCCGATTACGGTTCTAACACGTGCCATCGCCAGTTCTATCCGCCGGGCCGCCTGCCGGCTGGCCTCGGTCAACTCTTCTGCCCGTGCGCGGACTTCATCCAGCTCACTGGCAAGCCGGGCGCGATCATCCTTGAGCGCCGAGGCTTCCGTATTGAGCTTGGTAATTTTGCCCTGATTCTGCTCGGACTGCGCCCACGCCGCCTCGAGCTGACGCATGGCCTGCTCAAAGTGCGCAATTGCCTTATCCAGCTGAGATGTAGACGCCATAGCTGTAATCCCTGCAACCTGACGTATCGTTACCCGGCGTTCGTCAGTGCCAAATCCCTTCAATACTGTAGGGGGTTACCGGCAATACCGTCAACAGCACATTAAACCGGTTGTTGGCAACCATGTTTATTCACAGTATTCACAACTGCGTCGATGCGGCCATAGTGCACCATTGACTCCAAATGCCGGAGTGCTATTGGTGGCGCCGAATTTCAACGGTGGAAAAGAGACAAATGACACCGGCTAACCCAGCCGCCGCATCCGGCACGTCCAGTGCCGCTGCGGCAACTCCCGAAGACATTGCCAAATTCACCGAAATGGCAAATGCCATTCGAGCGCTGTCCATGGACGCAGTGCAGGCCGCAAACTCCGGTCATCCGGGGCTGCCGATGGGTGCAGCCGATGTGGCAACCGTGCTGTTTGCGCATTATCTGAAGTTTGATCCGCAAGCCCCGAACTGGGCTGACCGGGATCGCTTCGTGCTGTCGGCAGGCCACGGGTCCATGCTGCTGTATTCACTGCTGCACCTGCTTGGTTATGAAGACATGACCATCGAGGAATTGCAGAACTTCCGCCAGATCGGATCGCGCACGGCGGGCCATCCCGAATTCGGTCATGCATCCGGCATTGAAACCACCACCGGGCCGCTAGGCCAGGGTCTGGGCAACGCGGTCGGCATGGCCATTGCCGAAGCTCATCTTGCCGCGCGCTTCGGCGACGGCATCGTCAACCACAAGACCTACGTGCTTGCAGGGGACGGTTGCCTGATGGAAGGCATTTCGCAGGAGGCCATCACCCTTGCCGGCCATCTCAAGCTGAACAAGCTCATCGTCTTGTGGGATGACAACCAGATATCGATCGACGGACCGGTCAGCCTGACTGACTCTACCGATCAGCTGGGCCGGTTTGCCGCATCCGGCTGGGACGTGATGCGCATCGATGGCCATGATTACGCCGAGATCGCCAATGCCCTGTCTTCGGCACAGGATGCAACCAAGCCTGTGCTCATTGCCTGCCGCACCATCATCGGATACGGCTCTCCCGCCAAGCAGGGCACATCTGGCGCTCACGGTGCACCGCTGGGTCCCGATGAAGTCAAGGCAGCGCGCGAACAGCTCGGCTGGACCCATAAACCATTTGAAATCCCGACCTCCATCAGGGACATGTGGCGCATCACCGGATTGCGCGGCTGCCGCGAGCGCAAGGCCTGGGAAGATCGCGTCACGGCCATGCCATCCGGCGAAAAGGTCGAATTCGACCGCCGCACCGCCGGCACCCTGCCGGAAGACCTGCACGAAACCATCCTGTCCTACAAGCAGAAGCTCGAAGAAGCGCCCGCACCGATCGCCACCCGAAATGCATCGCAGAACGTCCTTGAGGTCATCAATCCGGTGGTGCTTGAAACAGTTGGCGGTTCGGCTGACCTGACCGGGTCAAACAATACCCGCACCAAGGCAATGGTGCCGTTTACCGCCGATGATCCATCCGGCCGCTTCATTCACTGGGGCATTCGCGAACATGGCATGGCAGCCGCCATGAACGGCATGGCCCTGCACGGCGGTGTCATTCCCTATTCCGGCACCTTCATGGTGTTCACCGATTACTGCCGCCCTGCTATCCGCCTGTCGGCGCTCATGGCACAGCGGGTGATTTACGTCATGACCCACGACTCCATCGGACTTGGAGAAGACGGGCCGACCCATCAGCCGGTGGAACACCTGGCTGCACTGCGCGTTATCCCGAACCTCAACGTGTTCCGTCCATGCGATGCAGTTGAAACCGCGGAATGCTGGGAGCTGGCCCTGCAGGCCGAAAGTACCCCGTCCATCCTCGCCCTTACCCGCCAGAAGCTTGAGCCTGCACGTCTCAAGTTCAAGAAAGAAAACCTGTGTGCCCGCGGCGCCTATGACGTGCACAGCGATGATGATGCCAAGGTGGTGATATTTGCCTCGGGCTCCGAAGTCGAGATTGCCATGCAGGCATCAGCCAAACTGGCGGAAAGCAAGATTTCATCCCGGGTCGTGTCAGTGCCGTGCATGGACCTGTTCCATCAGCAGGATGCCGGTTATCGCAAACTGATCACCGGTGATGAACCCGTCCGCATCGCCATTGAAGCCGGCGTACGCCAGGGTTGGGATCAACTGATCGGTATTGACGGCACCTTTATCGGCATGTCCACCTTTGGTGCGTCCGGTCCCTACCAAAAACTCTACGAACACTTTGGCATCACCTCAGACGCCGCCGTACAGGCAGCTCTGTCGGGTCTCGAAGCCAGCGCCTGACGGCAGGAACCGCAAGTCACCATGACCACCTTCAGGACACTCGATGATCTGGATGTCAAATCCCGGCGCGTGCTTGTCAGGGTGGACCTGAACGTCCCGATGCACGACGGCAGGGTCTCGGACGCGACCCGCCTGCAGGCTGTCTCTCCGACCATCCTGGAATTGTCCGACAAGGGGGCAAGGGTCATCTTGCTGGCCCATTTCGGACGGCCAAAGGGAAAACCGGTTGCGGAAATGAGCCTGGAACCAATCGCGGCCGCTCTGGCCGAGGTTCTTGGCAGGCCGGTGCAATTTGCTGCCGCAGACCCCGGCGAGTTGTCAGACGGCCAGATCGTGCTGTTGGAAAACACCCGGTTCAATGCGGGCGAAGAGAAAAACGATGCCTCTTATGCAAAAACACTCGCATCGCTTGGCGACATCTACGTGAACGATGCGTTTTCGGCTGCACATCGTGCCCATGCATCCACCGAAGGTGTTGCACGATTGCTGCCGGCGGCTGCCGGCAGGTCCATGGAGAAGGAGTTGTCTGCCCTTTCAGCTGCACTGACTGAGCCGGCTCGTCCCCTGGTCTGTGTGGTTGGTGGCGCCAAGGTATCCACCAAGCTTGAACTGCTGGGCAACCTGTCGAAGGTCGCCGACACCATCATTATCGGCGGCGGCATGGCCAATACTTTCCTGGCTGCCCAGGGCATTGACGTCGGCAAATCACTGTGTGAACACGACATGGCGGCGACGGCGCTGAATATCCTGAAACAGGCCGACGCAAATGATTGCCGCATCTCGTTGCCCGTGGATGCAGTTGTGGCAAAGGAATTTGCAGAGGGCGCAGCCAGCCGGATTGTACCGGTCAGCGGGATTGCCGAAGACGAAATGATGCTGGACGTGGGCCCTGCCTCGGTAGCCGAAGCTGCCGCCATCTTTGACTCGGCGGCAACGCTGGTCTGGAATGGTCCTTTCGGTGCGTTTGAAATTACGCCGTTTGATGCCGGTACCGTTGCTGCTGCTCAACAGGCGGCCAAACTGGCGACATCCGGTAAACTGGTCGCGGTTGCCGGTGGCGGTGATACGGTAGCGGCATTGAACCATGCCGGTGTGGCAGATGATTTTACATATGTATCCACTGCGGGTGGGGCATTTCTTGAATGGCTTGAAGGCAAGGCGCTACCGGGCGTAGAGGTATTGCGAACTGCGTAAGCGGTCATTCGTTTCGAAAAGGGGCATAAACTCAGATGAAACAGACACTCGAAGACATTGCAAACGCCATGGTTGCACCCGGCAGGGGCATTCTCGCCGCAGATGAAAGCACCGGCACCATCAAGAAGCGGTTTGATACCATTTCGGTTGATTCAACCGAGGAAAATCGCCGCGACTATCGTGAAATGCTGTTCTCGGCCAAGTCGGCCATGAAAAAGAACATCTCCGGCGTCATCCTGTTTGATGAAACCATTCGCCAGTCATCAGCCAGCGGCAAACAGACGCTTGTTGAAATGATGCAGGCCACCAACTCCATTCCCGGTATCAAGGTCGATGCCGGTGCACAGGACATGGCCGGTTTCAAGGGTGAGAAGATAACCGCCGGGCTCGATGGTCTGCGGGTCCGCCTGAAAGAATATCACAAGCTCGGTGCCCGCTTTGCCAAATGGCGCGCCGTTATCGATATTGCTCCCGGCACACCGACTTATGGCTGCATTCGCGCCAATGCCCACGCACTGGCGCGCTATGCCGCCCTTTGCCAGGAAAACGGCATTGTGCCAATTGTCGAGCCGGAAGTGCTGATGGATGGCCCGGTCGCTGCCCACTCGATCGAGCGTTGCTACGATGTGACCGAGCGCACCCTGAAAATCGTGTTCTCCGAGTTGTATGAAGCCCGCGTCAATCTTGAAGGCATTGTGCTGAAACCGAACATGATCGTGCCGGGCAAGAACGCCGCCAAGCAGGCAAGTGCGGTGCAGGTTGCCGACATGACGGTGAAATGCCTGAAGGCATGTGTCCCATCTGCCGTTCCCGGCATTGCCTTCCTGTCCGGCGGACAGTCGGACGTGGAGGCAACGGAACATCTGTCGTTGATGAATTCCCGTCACGATGTGTCCTGGAACCTGACGTTTTCCTATGGGCGCGCCCTGCAGGCGGCGGCACTCAAGGCGTGGGGCGGAAAGCCGGAAAACGTCAAGGCGGCGCAGGCAGCCTTTGCCCATCGCGCTGCCATGAATGGCCTCGCCTCAAGGGGCAAATGGACCAAAGCGGTCGAAAAAGGCAAATAGGCCTGCCTCGATGCGCACTTCCCGCGTCATCCACATTGTCTCAGCCCATGCCGAAGGTGAAGTGGGTGACGTGATCGTCGGCGGTGTTGCACCGCCACCGGGAGAGACCTTGTGGGAGCAACGTGCGTTCATTGCAAACGACCAGACGCTACGCAATTTCGTCCTGAACGAACCGCGCGGCGGCGTCTTCAGGCATGTCAACCTGCTGGTACCGGCAAAACACCCGGATGCGCAGTTCGGCTTCATCATCATGGAGCCTGAACATACTCCACCCATGTCCGGTTCAAACTCCATCTGCGTATCAACCGTGCTGCTCGACACCGGATTGGTTGAAATGACCGAGCCGGAAACCCGCTTCAATCTTGAAGCTCCCGGTGGCCTTGTCGCCGTGACGGCTCATTGCGAGGCCGGCAAGGCCAAATCCATCACCGTGCACAATGTACCGTCTTTCGCCGACAAGCTGGATGCGCAACTGGAAGTGGAAGGCCATGGTACGCTGAATGTCGATACGGCGTACGGCGGTGATAGTTTTGTGATCGTCGATGGGCCGGCGCTTGGTTTCTCAGTCCGGCCGGATGAAGCCAAAGACATTGCAACACTGGGCGCAAAGATCACCAGGGCCGCCAACGAACAACTCGGTTTCACCCATCCCGGAAATCCCGACTGGTCACACATCTCGTTCTGCCAGGTCGCCATGCCGCTGGAAGATGACGCAGGCGTTCCATCTGGCCGCAATGCAGTTGTCATCGATCCCGGCAAGCTGGACCGCAGCCCCACCGGAACCGGATGTTCGGCCCGCATGGCAGTGCTGCACGCAAAGGGGAAATTGCAGGTGGGAGACCGCTTTGTCGGCCGCTCGATCATTGGATCACGGTTTGACTGCCGGCTTGAAAGCATCACCAGCATCTCAGGTCACCCCGCAATCGTGCCCAGTATAAACGGCCGGGCCTGGGTCACCGGCACCCATCAGGTCATGCTCGACCCGGCAGATCCCTGGCCCGAGGGTTACCGCCTGTCCGACACCTGGCCGGTGAAGCTTTAGGGCTGTACCCATTTGCTTGCCCCTGCGTTCCCGCTATCACTGGGTTCATTGCATCCACTTTCATCGAATTGATTCGTCTCATGAGCACACAATCTGCCGAAGACCTGCCCAATTGCCGCCTCTTCCTGATGCCACCGTCCGGCCTGGACGCAGATGTTGTCGCGGCAAGCCTGACCGCCGCAGCACAGGCGGGCGATGTTGCCTGCCTGGTCTTACCACCGGACAAGGCATTAACGGACAAGGTCATGCCAATCGCCCAGCAAGAAGACATCGCCGTCCTGATCAGGGACGACAGCCGTTTTGCAGCTTACGAGAAAGCCGATGGCGTTCACGTCACGACCGGTATTGAGGACGCAATGGCTGCCCACAAGACATTGGGCCGCAATGCCAGTGTCGGTGTTGTTGCATCCGGGTCGCGCCATGCCGCCATGGAGGCCGGTGAGACCGATATCGACTACATCGCCTTTGATCTGGGGTCTCCAGCGGGCGAGGACCTGCTCACCTGGTGGATACCCTTGTTTGAGGTGCCTTGTGTCGGCCTGGACGCAGCAGACGAGGCCGCCTGCCTGGACGCGATTGCATCGGGTGCGGATTTCATCATGCCGCCTGCTGCCATGTGGAATTCCACAGACGAGGCAGCACGACTTGCAGCCAACCTCACCGCAGCCGGGAAAAGGAGCGCGGCATGAAACTGTTCCTGACCGGTGTGCTGGCAGCATTCCTCACCTTGTCGGTGGTCGATGCCAATGCCCAGACCAGCAAGCTTGCACCCACCTTCCAGGAGGCGGCAGCCCTTTACTCCGACGAGAACTACCCCGCTGCCTATGAGATCGCCGTCCCGCTGGCAACCAGGGGTGATATCAACGCCCAGATCATGCTGGGTGAGATGTATGAGCTTGGCCGTGGCCGCAAGATCGACATGGCCAATGCGCTGCAATGGTACGAGATGGCCGCCGCGCAGAATCATGCCGGCGCCATGTACCGGATCGGCATGTTGAACCTGACCGGACAGGCAGGCAAGGCAGACCCGGCCAAAGCGCGCAAATGGCTGTCCAAAGCCGCTGACGCCGGTCACGTGAAAGCCAGCAATGAATTGGGCCTGATCTATTATCAGGGCAATGGTGTTTTGCCTGATCCGGTTCTGGCCGCCCGGCATATTCGCAAGGCGGCCGATGCCGGTCTTGCCCAGGCTCAGTATAATCTCGGCCTGCTGTATGTGAACGGCGACGGCGTCGACAAAAACCTGACAACGGCCAGTATCTGGTTTCAAAAGGCTGCGGTACAGGGTTTGCCGGAAGCAGCGCTCGACTATGGCCTGATGGTTTATGGCGGTGATGCGGGCCTGCGCAAGGATTACAAGATCGGCGCTCAATGGCTGCTGGTCGCTGCCAACGCCGGCAATCCGGACGCGCAATTGTTCATCGCCCGTATACTGGCTGCCGGGCGTGGCATGAAGAAGGACCGCGTCGAGGCCGGCAAGTACTACACCCTTGCCAGGCAGGCGGGCCGGACAGATGCCGATCTTGACGTGATGATGTCCAACCTGTCGTCACCACAAAAGGGTGATGCGGAACGCCGCGCCCGCGTGTTCGCCGAAGACCTCAAGAACAAGCGCCTCAATGCCACCGACGGCAAGACCGACCGCAATGGCTGAACCTCTTGCCTACATGCAGCGCACGCGCGACTGGTATCTGGCTCTGGGTTATGGCAACCCCTATGAATGGGCACACAATGAAGATGTGCCGTTTTCGGGTCTTGGCCGCCCCATCGCGAAATCCCGGGTGGCACTGGTAACAACGGCCGCGCTGTTCAAGCCCGAAGCAGGTGATCAGGGCCCAGGGGCGGCCTATAACGGGGCGGCAAAGTTTCACGATGTATGGTCGCACCCGGTCACTCCTGCCCCCGACGTGCGCATTTCCCACATTGCCTATGACCGCATCCACACAACCGCTGAAGACCCGCGCACCTGGTTTCCCCTCGATGGCCTGAAGCAGGCCGAACAAACAGGCCGCATCGGGTCCCTGACGACACAGGTCTTCGGGTTTCCGACCAACAGATCGCAACGCACCAATATCGACAAGGATGCGCCGGCCCTGCTTGAGGCACTGGCCGATGAAGGCACCCAGGCGGCCATCCTGGTAGCCAATTGCCCGGTATGCCATCAATCGGTGTCGCTGGCCGCCCGGCACCTGGAAGCCGCCGGGATTGCCACCGTCATCATGGGGTGTGCCAAGGATATTGTTGAACACTGCGGCGTGCCGCGATTTGTATTTTCGGACTTTCCGCTCGGCAACGCGGCCGGCAAACCGTTCGACGAGGAAAGCCAGCACTTCACCCTCGGCCTGGCCCTGAGCGCACTGGAAATCGTGTCCCGCCCGCGCACGACACTTGTGTCACCACTGGAGTGGACAGCAGGCGACGACGGCTGGAAGGATGACTACTCCAACCCGGCGAAACTTTCAGCCCAGGAGCTGGCGCGGCGGCGAGCGGAATTTGATGCAGCCAAGCAGACAGTGAAGACATAAGGCATGCGCTGAAGTTTATATCGCTCACGCAAGCAGCCTGCGGCTGCGCATTTTTAGCGGTCGAACAGCCTGTCCTCGCTTCGCTCGGGCCGTTCTCCGACCCTGAATGACAGTTGTTATTTTTGTCATTCCCACGAAAGTGGAAATCCACTCTTGGCTGCATACTCTACCCTCGCTGGCAGTGGATCTCCGTTTCCACGGAGATGACGGTAGTGATGAATTCCAATCCGAAGCGCTTCAGTGCTGAGGCAAGCGCGACTGCGCGCCGCACGAAGTGCGCCCCAGCGGAGCGCAGCCGCAACGCGGCTGCTTGCGTGAGCGAAATAAACGTCTCCATCCCGCCATGCGCAGGCCGACTGTTAGTTATGCAACCCGTCAAACCTGCTGGCCAATGCCCAGGCACACTGTTAATCCCTGTGCCCATGTGGACACCTGAAATACTGGCGCTGATTGCCGTCACGTTTGTTGCCGCCGGTTTCGTCAAGGGCACTATCGGGCTCGGTCTGCCGACAGTAACGCTGGCTGCACTGACTTTGCCGCTTGGTCTGAAAACCAGCCTTGCCGTCATTGTCATACCGCTGATGGTCACAAATCTCTGGCAGGCCCTGACAGGTCCGCACCTGAAGGAGATTGTCGCGCGTTTCTGGCCGTTCCTGCTGACCGCCATCGCCGGCGTCTGGGTTGGCATTCAGGTACTGGCGTCCGCGCGGTCCGACTATATGGTCGCCATGCTCGGCATCATCCTGGTTCTCAATTCGTTGATTTCGTTCACAGGTTTCCGCACACCTGCACCTGTGCCAGAGCGCGAGACGGTGTGGTCGGTCGTCTGTTCGGCACTGGGCGGATTGATGTTCGGCATGACCGGCAATTTCATCGTGCCGGGTATCTTGTTCCTGCAGGCGCTCGGCATGCACCGCGACATGCTTGTCCAGACGCTTGGTGTAACCTTCGTGACCATTTCCACAACCCTGGCGGTTTCGCTGACCAGCCGTTCGCTGATGACCGGCGAACTGACAACCATCTCAATCATGGCTCTGCTCCCGGCCTTCTTCGGATTGTGGCTCGGCAGACGCTATCGCTCGTCCATTTCCGAAGACCAGTTCCGCAAATTGTTCTTCATCGGCCTGCTTGTCATCGGATGTTGGTTGCTGCTGGGAGCGGTTCGCAACCTGATGGCCGGTTGAGGCTTCATCTCTCCGGCCCTTGATCACGGCTCTACTTCAGACGCGCCAGCAGCGCAGCGCGCAATGTCTCATATTCTGAGTCCAGCACACATTCCATCGCGTCGGCACGGCTTGCCAGTTCGTCATCGTAACTGACCGGCGCCGAAAACTGGCTGTCGGTCAAATCTACGATCACACCGTCAATGCGGTTATAATAGTGATCCACGTCGTAACCCGGCAGGCCGGTCTTCAGGATTTCCCCGCCAAACAGGTCATGGACCACCACTGTCGTGACATTGCACTGCCCCGCGGCCGGGGTGTCCGGTGTCCATTGTTTGGCGGTTTTAAGCGACCACGCTTGAGCCAATGCGGATCTTATCTGGGCTTCATCGAATGTCACCGGTCTACATGGCCTCTTTGAACAATGCCGCATAATCTTCCGCCGATGCCTCGCGCGGGTTGGTGCGGTGGGCAAGGTCAGCCAGGGCATGCGGCACGAAATCCTCGATCATGTCTTCGCTCACCCCCATGGCACCCAGACCTGACGGCAGGCCGATCTCTGCGTTCAGGTCTTCAATGGCTAAAGCCAGATCAGCGCCTGACGCCAGTCCCATGGTCGTGCGCAGGCGGTCATACTTGTCCTCGCATCCCGGTTCGTTGAAACGCAGCACAGACGGCAGGATCACCGCATTGAGCGTGCCATGATGCAGGCGCAGGTCCTCACGGCGCCCGATGGCATGGCTCATGGCGTGTACCGAGCCCAATCCCATGGTGAACGCGTGCGCGCCTTCGGTAGATGCCATCATCATCTCCCAGCGCGCATCCTTGTCCGAACCGTCCTTCACCGCTCTGGCGAGATTGCGCCACCCGCGCCACAGCCCGTCCAGCCCGACGCCGTCTGCCGGCGGGTTTACCGTCGGGGTCAGAAACGCTTCAATACAATGGGTGATGGCGTCCATGCCGGTTGCCGCCGTCAGCAATGGCGGCAGGCCCAGTGTCAGTTCGGGATCACATATGGCCACGGTGGGAATGAATTTCGGATTGCCGAAGGTCAGTTTACGCCCGTCTTCCATGATGATGACCATGCCCAGGGACACTTCCGAACCGGTACCTGAAGTGGTCGGAATGGCAATCACCGGTGCCATTTGCTTGACCAGCTTATTGCCGCCCTGCAGCGGATCAAACTGGCTCAATGGCCCGCCGGAGCCGGCCAGCAGCGCCACCGTCTTGCCCAGGTCCATGGCAGACCCCCCGCCGAGCGCGATCACGCCGTCACAGCCTTCCGCCTCATAGACCGCCAATGCTGCCATGACAGCACGTTCGGTCGGATTTCCCGGCGTATCATCAAACACCGGAGCGGCTGCGCCCTCGCTCATCGCGCCGGTAACGGTATCCAGAATTCCGGCAGCGACAATGCCTTTGTCGGTCGCAATCAGGGGTCGCTTGATGTTGTTGCGATCCAGCGATTTCTGCAATTGGGAAATGGCACCGTGATCAAAGTGGGTGGTGGTCAGAAACGAAATGACAGGCATGCAGGCGGCGCTCCGGGCTCGGGTGGATTGAATATACGGTCCGCACAATCGCGGCTTGAAGTGCCCGCGTCAATTATAACTGCCACTTTCCGCTACCCATTACGGGCCAGCCCTGCTAAACCCCGGCCAACA
>CALHUA010000009.1 GCA_938039915.1 uncultured Anderseniella sp. | reverse complement strand
ACGATACGCCTTTCGCCTGCATGACAAGCAACACGGCTTCCGACTGGGCTGGAAAGATTGTCGCAGCAAGAAACGCCGATCCGAACAGTATCAGGTGGTCCAAGACAACTATTCCGGCTGCCGGTTGGCCACGAGATCAATTTCGGCATTGCAGAAGCCGAAGCCGGCCATCATCGCGCGATGGTCGGGCGAGCCGAGGTAATCTGCCAGCGCGCCATCCACCTGCTGGCGCAATTCGTCGTCCTGCCTGCTGAACGCGAATGACCCGAAAGCCGGTTGTTTTTCACTGACAGGCACCGCAATCACGTCCAAGTCCAGTTCAGGATGCTGCTCAAGAAAACCGGTATGAGCGCGTGCCACGCTGGCATAGGCATCCGCCTTGTCGTCACGAACCGCGTGGCAGGCCTCGGTATAGGTTTCGAAAATCATGATGCGGTCTTCCGGAACGCCAAAGTCCACTGCTGAACGATGCTGGAACTGATCCCTGATAACTGCCAGCCTGCAGGTTCCCGATGCTGCCATCGACTTGTATCCCGACAGGACCAGCGGGTTGCCGGCGGCCACCAGCAAACCATCCGGCAACGCCCACACTGGCCTGCTGAATGAGGCAAGCTGGCGGCGTTCTTCGGTTGCAAACAGGCCGGTGGTCATACGCCAGCGCCCTTCAGCCACGCCCGGCAGCAACTCGGCAAACTCCGTTTCGACCGGTTCAAACGGTCCTGCTGCGATGGTGTCGAAAACCACCCTGGCCAGCTCGACGTCGCATCCGGTTACCGTGCCGTCGTCCCGTTTGCAGTTGAACGGCGGTTCGATCAGATAGGCAAATTTCATGGAAAGGTCCGGTTTGGCGGTTCGAGGACGATGGAGAATGCGCGATGGCGTATCACAAGGTCAATCAGAAGTCGGTCGGCGCACCGCCCTCTTCGGTACGCCTGGCCACGAATGCCTCAAGCTCCTCTTCAACAGCCGGATCAATCGCAGGCTTCTGATAGGTGCTCAGCACTTGTCTCAACACGCCCTGCGCCTTGTCACTGGCGTGCGGGGATCCCGTCGACTGCCACTGCTCGAAATTGCGCCAGTCTGAAATCAACGGTGAATAGAACGCGTTCTGATAGCGCGCCATGGTGTGGGCGCACCCGAAGAAGTGGCCGCCGGGACCGACCTCGCCCATGGCATCGAGGCCCAGCGCATCGCGGCTCAGATCCAGCGGCTGCAGAAATGACTTCACCATCTGTATCAGGTCGCAATCGAGAACGAATTTTTCCAGTGACGCGACCAGCCCACCTTCCATCCACCCGGCACCGTGCATCACCAGGTTGCCGCCGCCCATGGTCACACCCCACAGGGAGAACACGCTTTCATAGGCCGCCTGCGCATCCAGCGCATTGGCGGCACAGGTGTTCGAGGTGCGATAAGGAATACCATAGCGGCGCGCCAATTGGCCGCCGACCATCGCCGCCTTCATGTATTCCGGCGTGCCGAAGGCCGGCGCGCCGGACTTCATGTCGACATTGGAGGTAAAGCCACCATAGATGGCCGGTGCGCCTGGACGCACAAGCTGGGTGAGCGCAATGCCTGCGAGAGCCTCAGCGTTCTGCTGCACCAGGGCACCGGCAACGGTCACCGGGGCCATTGCACCTGACAGGGTGAACGGCGTGACGCACACGATCTGGTTGCGGCGCGCCATCTCGATGACGCCCTGCAGCATCGGTACATCCATCTTCAACGGCGAATTGGTGTTGATGATTGTGAACAGGGACGGCTCGGTCTCCAGTTGTTCATGGCCCACGCCGCGGGCAATGCGGGCGATTTCGATGCCGTCGCGGATCCGCTCCAGGCCCAGCGAATAGGCATGGAACGGTTTTTCAGTCATCAGCGCCATGTCCTTCAGCGCCACCAGATGACGGACCGAGGCATGCACGTCGATCGGCTCGACCGGATAGCCCGATACGAAATCGATGCAGTTGAAACTCTGGGCAAGCTTCAGGAAGCGCCGATAGTCCTCCAGGTTGCCCGGACGGCGGCCGTGCGCAAGATCGGAAGAGTTTGGTGCAGAACCGACGGTGCCGAATGCCAGCCATCCGTCACCAAGTTGAATTGTCTTTTCCGGGTTGCGGGCATGGAACGTGAACCGCGACGGCACAGTCGCGATTGCGTTCGTGATCACCTCGCCGGGAATGCGCACCCGTTCGCCGTCAACACTAGCGCCTGCCTGCAAAAAATAGTCCCGCGCTTCAGGCAGCATGACATCAATACCGATTGTCTCCAGCACTTCCAGTGAGGCCAGGTGCAGACTTTCCAGTTCATCATCGGAGACAATGCGCGCCGGTTCAAACATCAGCCGGGCCTGACCCGGTGCCTGTTGCGCCAGCGCTACCGGGCCCGCGTCGCCTGCCGCTGCGGCCCGGCGGGCATCGCCGCGCCTGCGTGATTTGCGTGGTCCTGTGTCCATCACATCGCTCATGCCCGGCTCGCCTCCCTGGCCGTTGCGGGAATATCCTCGTCGCTTGCCACCTGCTCTAACAACCAGTCTTCAAACAATTTGACCTTGGGCAGCAAACGGTCGGTTGCCCGGCAGGCGAACGTCCACCAGTGCAGGTGTGGCACGTCCAGATCGACCGGTTGCACCAATCTGCCGGACGCGAGTTCGTCACGTGCATAAGGACCAATGGTCATGGCGATGCCCTGACCTGCAATCGCAGCCTCCTGGGCCAGCAGATAGCTGTCGAAGGCGAGCGTGCTGGACAGTTTGGTTTCGCCGAGGCCTGCCGCCTTCAGCCACAACCGCCAGTCTTCCTCCGCCGAATAGACATAGAGCAACTTGTGCCTCAGCAAATCCTGCGGGGTTGATATGTTGCCGACGCGGGCCAGGTAATCAGGCGAGCAAACCGGTTTCAGGCGTGACTGGAACAGGTTGCGGTAATGATGATCGTCACTGCGCTTGCGCGCCAGAATGATGGCGACGTCCGCATTGTCTGCATCGAAATCCCAGTCGAAATATGATGTGGACAGCCGCACACGCATGTTCGGGTGGCGCCGTTCAAAGTCGTGCAATCGCGGCAGCAGCCATTTCATCGCCACCGTTACATAGACCTGCACGGTCAATTCGTTGCCCGATGCGCGTGGGCGAATGACCTGGGTCTGGCTTTCAATCTGGTCAAAGGCTTCCCGGACCGCCGGAAAGTAAATCAACCCGGGTCCGGAGAGTTCTGCCCGTTTGCCATCGCGTGAAAACAGATCAACGCCGAGCATCTCCTCGAGCGCTTTTATCTGGTGACTGATGGCAGATCTGGTAAGGCCAAGCTCATCGGCGGCACGGCGAAAGCTGCCCAGTCTGGCGGCGGCCTCAAATGCGGTCAGTGCTCGCAGGGGCGGCAGGTCTCGCTTGGTCACGTTTACTCACCCTGTTGGCGCAATTGATGTTCGCTGCAGCCAATATTGACCCGAAACTGCTTCGTATCAACAAGAAAGAACACCAAAATGGTGAAAAATTCTCAACATGAAATGAGAACTATGCGCTTCCCAAGATTCTCAGAAACGCGCACACTCATGACTATTAGAACAAGGCTCTGACTCGAGGGAAAACGGGAATGTCCGTAGCAGAAGATACCAACCGCCGCCGCGGTGGGCGTGAAGCCCGCAAAGCCATGCGTTCGCGCGCTATTCCTGTTGATGAGGCAGCGGTTCGCCCGGGCATGCAGGGCGGCAAGTACAAGCCGCTCACCCAGCCTGAGATTGAAAAGATCCACGCCGCCGCGCTGACGCTGCTGGAAACGGTCGGCATCGGGAATTCGATTCCCTCCTGCATCGAACTGATGACCGAAAAGGGTTGCACGCTGGACGACAATGGCCGGTTGCGGTTTCCGCGCGCCCTGATCGAGGATACGCTGACAATCTGCGCGCGCCGCTTCCCGCTGTTTGCCCGCGACCCCAAATACGATCTGGAGCCATGGGGCACCAATGTTCACTTCGGCACTGCCGGTGCGGCCGTTCACGTTGTCGAACCCGAAACGGAAACCTATCGGGACTCCCTGCTGATCGACCTCTACGACGCAGCCCGCATTGTCGACAACTGCGAGCATATTCATTTCTTCCAGCGTCCGCTGGTCGCGCGCGACATGGTTGAACCGCGCGATCTGGACGTGAACACGCTTTACGCCTGCCTGGCGGGTACATCCAAGCACATCGGCACCTCAATGGTGGAGCCGGACCATGTACGAGAGTGCCTGGAGATGCTGCATGTGGTCGCCGGCAGTGAAGCCAAGTGGCGTGAGCGGCCGTTTGTCAGCCAGTCCAACTGCTTTGTGGTGCCGCCGATGAAGTGGGCAGAAGATGCCTGCCGCTGCCTGGAAGTAGCCGTGCGCGGCGGCATGCCGGTACTGCTGCTGTCGGCAGCCCAGGCCGGTGCAACCTCCCCCGCCGCCCTTGCCGGCACGGTGGTTCAGGCCGTGGCGGAATGCCTGGCCGGGCTGGCCTATGTAAATGCCATACAGCCAGGTGCCTATGCACTGTGGGGGCCATGGCCGTTTGTATCGGATCTGAGGACCGGCGCCATGTCGGGCGGGTCCGGCGAGCAGGCCCTTATCTCTTCTGCCTGTGCGCAGATGGGCCAGTTCTACGACCTGCCGACAGGGTCCGCCGCCGGCATGGCTGACAGCAAGCTTCCGGACATGCAGGCAGGTTGCGAGCACGGGGTGAACGCCGCTCTTACCGCCATGTCAGGCATCAACATGCTCTATGAAGCCGCCGGCATGCACGCCTCGCTGCTTGGCTTCTGCTTTGAAAGCCTGCTGATCGACAATGACATGCTGGGCGCCGTCAATCGCAATGTGCGCGGCATTGAAGTGAACGACACGACCTTGTCCATCGACGTGATCACCGACATCTGCACCGAAGGACCCGGACATTATCTCGGATCGGGACAGACACTGGAGCTGATGCAGAAGGATTACGTCTATCCGGACGTGGGTAACCGCATGAGTCCGAAGGAATGGAACGAGGCGAAAAAGCCGGACGTCGTCAAAGTGGCTGCGGCGCGCAAAGACAAGATTTTGTCGGGATACTTCCCGGACTACCTGCCCTCAGATATGGACCGGCAATTGCGTGCCAACCATGACATCAAGCTGGATCGCGCCCTGCTGCAACCGGGTCATCCACGCTTTGCCTGAGACGCACCGGAGCGCCGCTGCAATCGAAGCCCGCATCCGTGCCGAGAGCTTTGAGGTATTGGGCTGGCTGGAACCTGCCGCTGGTATTGAATTTTCAGGCCGCTCGCTGGTTCTGGTCGGTAACGCCGGGCCTGCGATGTTTGAGCGTTTCGCCTCTGAGCGCGATCCTGTACTCGACCTGATGGATCGGTGGACGCGAGACGTGCTGACACCGCTCGCCGACAGGCTTGGGGCACGCGCCCAGTTTCCGTTCGATACACCGCATCCGCCATTTCTGACCTGGGCGCGCGCCGCCGGTGCCGGGACTACATCTCCGCTTGGCATGAACATCCATCCCGAGTTCGGCCTGTGGCACGCCTATCGTGCCGCTTTCATCTTTGATGATGCCATTGCAATTCCACCTGCAGATGCCGGCCCATCACCGTGTGACAACTGTGCGGACAAGCCGTGCCTCACCACCTGCCCTGTCAACGCCTTCTCGCCCGATGGTTATGATGTTGCCGCCTGCGCGGCACATCTTTCCTCAGCTGACGGCGAGCCCTGCCGGACACACGGCTGCATGGCGCGCAATGCCTGCCCGGCGGGTCTTGAGTATTTGTACTCGCCAGAGCAAACCCGCTTCCATATGGTCGCTTTCATGAAAGCGCGCGGTGTCGATCCTGAGACAATCGGCTAGACGAACACCGTCTGGAGGAAGACCGGTATGTATGCACACGTGAAATCCAAGCTCGACAATGACGACCTGGTCATTCTGGACGGCGGCACCGGCACGGACATCCAGCGCCGGGGTGTGAAAATGGATTCAGACGTTTGGTGCGCGGAGGCCAATCTGACCCACCCTGACGTGGTGCGTGCCGTACATGACGACTATATCAAGGTCGGTGCCGAAGTGATCACGGCCAACACTTACGCCTCTGCCCCGCTGATGTTCAACGCCCATGGCCGTGATGCGGACCTGATCGAAACCGATACTGTCGCCATGCGGGTGGCGCGTGAGGCCGCAGATGCTGCCGGCCGCCCGGTATGTGTGGCAGGCTCGATTTCCGTGATGCGTCCAATGACCAGGGGCACCGACGATTTTGACTTGAGTTACACTTGGGATGACAACACCGTGCGCCGCCTGTTCGATGCGAAAGCCGCCAACCTGAAGGCCTGCGGTGCCGACATGCTGATCATGGAAATGATGCGTGACATCAAGTTTTCAAGCTGGGCAGTGGAGGCAGCCGTCAATACCGGCCTGCCGGTCTGGGTCGGCATTGCTGTTGAACGCACCGGCGACGGTACACTGGCAGGCGTCAACCACCCTGAGCAGCTGCTGGAGTCGATCGTCAGCGAACTGACCCGCTTCAACCCGGATGCCTGCCTGATCATGCACTCGCCGATCGACACCATTCTGGAGGGACTGGAAATCATTTCCACCAACTGGTCGGGACCCACGGGTGCCTATCCTGAAGCCGGCGAGTTCACCATGCCGGACTGGCAGTTCGTCGACATCGCCCCGGCTGACTTTGCCATTGCAGCCGAAAGCTGGCGCGAAGCAGGCGCGCAGATTGTCGGCGGTTGCTGCGGCGTTACGCCGGATCATATCGCAGCCCTTTCGACCATGAAGGCATAATGAGCACACCACACAAGGCAAGCTGCCTGTGCGGCGGCGTGAAATTTGAAGTGGCTGGCCGATTGCGCGACGTCGTAGCCTGTCATTGCGTCCAGTGCCGCAAGCAGACCGGCAATTATATGAGCGCCACCGGCTGCGCCGATGATGCCCTGACCCTGACCTCGACAGACGGTCTGGGCTGGTACGAGTCCACGCCGGGCTACAAGCGCGGATTTTGCTCGACATGCGGATCCACCCTTTTCTGGAAGGCCGACGGGACAAACCGTATCGCCATTGCCGCCGGTGTATTTGACGGACCGCTTGGCGTGCCGCTCAAGGGCCACATCTATTGCGATTTTGCCGGTGACTATTATGAAATCGCAGGTGGCGAGTATCAGGAGCCGCTGGATGACGAAATTTCAGATGCCCGGCCTGCAGACTAATACCCTTTCAACTCACCGTTGATCACATAGCGCAGAATATCCACGACCTGGGCCGGAGTTTCGGTTACCGCAAGGGCGGCCGCATCGACTTCCTTCAGGGCGTGCTGATGGTCCGCCCCGTGCATGATGATTACCGGCTTGCCGAGGGCCGATGCATAGCCTGCATCAAAGGCTGCGTTCCACTGCTTGTACTTTTCGCCGAAGCGCACCACCACGACATCGGCCTTGTCAATCAGGGTGCGGGTGCGGATCGCATTGATGTTGGCCCCCTTGTTGTCGTGCCAGAACTTGTTGGGCTCTTCGCCCAGGATGGCAATCCCGCAATCATCCGATGCCGGGTGATTGGTGACAGGTGCGGAAAAACTGACCGGTAGCCCGGCGGCCTTTGCGCCTGATTCAAGTTCTTCGCGCCAGTTAGTATGAATTTCGCCCGACAGGTAAACGTTCCAGGTCATGTGCTTCAAGCCTTCATCGCTGAATGGAATTTGGACCCGGTATACCCGCCCAGTCCCGGTTTGCGAAACCACATGGTGGATTTGTTACCACCCGGCGTAAGTTCAGGCTGTCTCCAGCTTCGCCATATCCGCTGCCAGGTCGCCATAGCCGGTGAACCGGTACTCATACTCAAGCTGCAGTTTTTCCGCCGCCGCCTTGGCCATTTCCTGCAGGGCTTCATCTTCGGTCTGGGCCAGATAGACCACTTTTGTGTAATGGCAAAACATCATGTCGCGCAGTTCCGGGTGAGCGGCCATGCCAAACCCCTCCCAAACCAGCTTGTCGAAATGCCGGGCCAGATAGTCGGTCAGGTAAAACGCGGTGATCTCATCATCCTGATGCGCTGCCCATTTGTCATTGCCGGAGAAGAACGAATAGCAGTGTGGGCCATCAATGCGTTTGACGCCCTCCTGCTCAATGACCTTATCCAGCAAACCGCCGGTTCCACAATCACCATAGGCTATGAAGATTTCACGATATCGTCCGGTTGCCCGCGCCTTGTGGATGGCGTCGCGCACGCCGTCGGGGATCTTGTCCGGCGTATTGTGCCAGATCGCCGGCAGGCACTGTATATCGAGATGGGACCAGCGGTTCATCTCGATCAGTGTCACCAGTTCACGTCCCAGCGCACCGCAGGCAATGATCAGCACATCACCGGACTTCTTGCGGAATTCAAATTGGTCTTCCGGGCCGAGGTTCTTCATAAGCTGCAGTATAGACCTGCCAGAGCAGGCCGGCGATGCTGAAAACGACAAACGCCGCCAAAAATGCCCGGCGGCGTCTGCACAATCCCTGGTGGGATCAAGTTGTTGGATCAGTAGCCGCGGCGGTGCATGCAGCGCTCCCAGCGCCATGTGTGCCAGCCGAAACGGCGAGCGCAGCGACGTGCCGAGCGGCGATAGTGACGGCCACCGCGATAGCCGTGATCGTAGCCGTAGTATCCATGTCCGATTGCGCCGATGGTTGCGGCAGTGGCAACCCCTGCCCAGAAGTGTTTGTGCTTGAACTTCCCGGCCTGAGCGGGTGATGCCATTGCAGCGGCAATGGTGATGGCGGCGACGGCAGCGATTGCTGTTTTGCGAATAGTGGTCATTGGTCTGTTTCCTCCAGTTCAAATTTTGTGATCTGCTTCGTGTCAGTCACGTTGATGTCACTGAAGATGACAAAAATGTAATTTGGGCGATGTGCAATTCATCACACGCCGGTCAAGAGAATATGAGTACCGGACAGAAAACCGCAGAAAAGTGCCGCAAACATAATAAAGCACCCGCAAGCATCAAGCCTGCGGGCGCGTTGATTTCAAAAATACACGCCTGAAATGGCGGCTCAGGCAGT
>CALHUA010000008.1 GCA_938039915.1 uncultured Anderseniella sp. | reverse complement strand
CGCACCGATGCCGGTGGTCACGCCGCAGCCGATATAGCAGATCTTGTCGAACGGGGCCTTCTTGTTGACCTTGGCCAGCGCGATTTCCGGCAGCACCGTGTGATTGGCAAATGTCGAACAGCCCATATAGTGCAGGATCTTCTCGCCCTTGTAGGAAAACCGGCTGGTGCCGTCCGGCATCAGGCCGGCACCCTGCGTGGAGCGGATCTTCTGGCACAGATTGGTTTTCGGATTGAGGCAGTACTCGCATTCGCGGCATTCAGGCGTGTATAGTGGAATGACGTGATCGCCCACTTCCAGCGAGGTCACGCCAGGGCCGACCTCGAGCACCACACCGGCGCCTTCATGGCCCAGAATGGCGGGAAACGCGCCTTCAGGATCATCGCCGGACCGGGTGAACTCATCGGTGTGGCAGATACCGGTTGCCTTGATTTCAACCAGCACCTCACCGGCCTTGGGACCTTCCAGGTCTACTTCGACGATTTCCAGTGGTTTACCGGCCTCAAATGCAACAGCTGCACGGGTTTTCATTGTCTGCCCTCCAACTCAAAACGGCGTTTTCATTTCGGCGCAGTTTGTCAATGAAGCCACCGCCCTGCAACCCCTCAAACGTGGCATTGCAAAAACCGCTCGTTCTCAACACACGTCAAGATTTACTAACCTGTACGGTTAGCTCTGGTGTTTTAGGTAAAACTTGTTGCAATATCTTTGTGACCGGACGTTTTTCTGTCCGTTCGGGAGTATCACAGGGAGACAAATTCATTATGTCAGACAAAGACAAACTCAACCGGGTTTTGAATTCGCCGAAGGTTTCGCGGCGCGAATTTATTCAATATGCCGTTGCCGGCGGCGTTGCGGCCGGACTGGCAGGTTCCATGTTCGACAAGGCCAAGGCGGCTACACCGAAAAAAGGCGGTCATTACATCAATTCCTTGACCGGTGGCGGCACCAAGGACGTGCTTGATCCTGCGCAGACCAATGATTCATTCATGATCAATGTTGGCAATCAGCTCAGGAATAACCTGACTGAAATGTCACCGGACGGTCAATTGCGCTCGGAACTTGCAGAAAGCTGGGAGTCCAAGGACGCAAAGAACTGGGCCTTCAAGCTTCGCAGGGACGTCGAATTCCACAATGGCAAGACAATGGATGCCAATGATATTGTGGCATCCTTCAATCATCACCGCGGTGATGACTCAAAGTCCGGCGCCAAGGGCCTGGTCAAGCAGATCAAGGACGTCAAGGCTGACGGTGACATGGTCATGTTTGAACTCGAAGGCGGCAATGCCGACTGGCCGTTCATCGTGTCCGATTATCACCTGATGATTTGCCCGGCCAAGGATGACGGCAAGATGGCCTGGGAAGACGGTGTTGGAACCGGCGGCTACAGTCTCGAGAAATTCGAGCCCGGCGTGGCGACCCAGGTTAAGCGCAATCCGAACTACTGGAAAGAGAATGCGGCTTACTTCGAGAGCATTGAGAACCTGTTCGTAGCAGACGCGAACGCGCGTACAACCGGTGTCCGAACCGGCGCGCTGCATTCCATGTCGAACCTGGACCTCAAGACCGTGGCCCTGCTCGAAAGAGATCCGAACGTGGATATCAGGCCGGTAACGGGCAACAAGCATGCAGTGCTGCCAATGCACTGCGACACGTCGCCGTTTTCCGACAACAATGTTCGCATGGCCCTCAAGCACGCCATCAACCGCGAGGAATACGTCAAGAAGATCCTGCTCGGCCAGGGCGAAGTCGGCAATGATTCACCTGTCGGTCCAGCCAACATCTACCGCGCAACGCCGGAAGAAATGCCACAGCGTGTCTATGACCCTGAAAAGGCCAAGTCGTTCCTCAAGAAGGCCGGCATGGAGAACCTCAAGGTTGATCTCAGCGTGGCTGATACCGCGTTTGAAGGTGCCGTTGATGCAGCTCAGCTGTTTGCGGAAACCTGCAAGGCAGCCGGCATCACCATCAATGTGGTGCGCGAAGCCGACGATGCCTATTGGGACGATGTATGGCTCAAGAAGCCGTTCATCGGCGGTTACTGGGGCGGACGCCCGACGGAAGACTGGGTGTTCTCGCAGATCTATTCCAAGGGCGCGGACTGGAACGAGTCGAAGTGGGACAATGACCGGTTCAATGAACTCCTGGTTCAGGCCCGTTCTGAGCTGGATGCCAAGAAACGCCGCGAAATGTATGTCGAGATGCAGAATCTCGTCCGCGACGACGGCGGCACCATCATTCCAATGTTCATGGCTTACACGCATGCGGTTTCCAAGAAAATCAGCACGCCTGAAAAATGGGCCAACAACTGGGAGCTGGACGGTCACAAGAACGGTGAACGCTGGTGGATGGCCGAATAGGTCTGCATCATCCGAGCACCGTCATCTGATGATGGCCTGAAACATCGCAACCGCATCTCCTTGAAACAGGAGGTGCGGTTTTCTTTGACGGATACCGATTGACACTCGCTCGTTCTAAAAGTGACAAACCTCACATCGCACCAACTTCCCGGCGCCTATGGTCATTTCAGGTTCACAAGTACACTTGAAAAGATCGACACCATGTCCAGCCAGCCCGAGATGTCAGAACGCCCCGAAACCCGCTCCGTCTCACGGCCAACACTGATCCTGGCAATTGTCCTGACCATTGCCTGGTTTGCCATAGTCGCCATCGCCATCGGCAGTTCGGATGACGTGAAAGCGGCAAGCGCTTACGGCGTCGACAGTGTTCAGACAGAAACCCTCGTCGCCTCGCGCTGATCCCCGAATTCACAACAAATCTGTTTCGGGATGCTCCTGCCGGTATGAGACCAATCAGATAGCAGAAAAGTCGAACAACTCGCGGTCCAGCAGGTGGCTGGGCCGGCTGTTGCTCAACGCTCTCAGCATGGTGTCTTTGCGCCCCGGCTGCCGGGTTTCCATGGCATCAAGCATGATTTTCATCTGGTTTCGCTTCAAACCGTCCTGGGATCCGCACAGGTCACACGGACTGATGGGAAATTCCAGCACCGACGAGAACTTTGCAACATCATCTTCAGCGCAATAGGCCAGTGGACGCAGTACCGTCAGATCACCTTCGTCATTGCGCAGCTTGGGTGGCATTGCCTCAAGCCTGCCGCCATACATCAGGTTCAGGAAAAACGTTTCCAGAATATCTTCCCGGTGATGGCCGAGCACGATGGACGAACAGCCTTCCTCACGCGCGATCCGGTACAGGTTTGCCCTTCGCAACCGTGAACACAGCGCACAATATGTACCGCCTGCCGGCACTTTTTCGGTAACGATGGAATAGGTGTCACGATACTCGATACGATGCTCCACACCATGTGCCGACAGGAATTCCGGCAGCACATGTTTGGGAAATCCCGGTTGTCCCTGGTCGAGATTGCAGGCCACAAGGTCAACCGGCAACAGCCCGCGCCATTTCAGATCGCTCAGCACAGCCAGCAGTGCATAACTGTCCTTGCCGCCGGACAGGCACACAAGCCATCTGCCGCCATCACCCGGCAGCATGGAAAAATCATCTATCGCCTGACGTACATGACGCACCAGCCGCTTACGCAGCTTGCGAAACGACACACTGTCTGGTGCCGCACGCAACAGCGACGGCCCACCGCTGTCATCATGCTCTGTGATATTTTCAGCAATACTCATGACTGCTGGACTAGCTCGCCAACTTGAATTTGTCCACCAGTCTGCCGGCAACATCACGCCCGCTTGCCCATGCGCCATGCGCAGTGGCTTGCCACTGTCTCGAGAAGGCTTCACCGGCAAATGCCAGATTGCCGGTGTCTGCCTCGATCATCTCATGACGCAGATGGGCGCATCCGGGCTTTGCAAAACTGTAGGCGCCACGCACAAACGGATCACTCCCCCAGTCGGTCGTTGCCGCGTTCACCATTCTGGCCTTGATGTCAGACCCGAATGCCGCAATCAGCCGCTGCATTGCAAACTCGACCATTGCAGCGTCACCTTCGGCCAGCAGCTCCTTGGCCACACTGCCCGCCACATGCCCGATCACCATCGGGTTGCCGAAATTTGCAAACTGGAAATTTATCGGCGCACTGCCATCCTGCGGCAATACATTGACGGACGGATGCCCAATATGTCCGAACATGTCGCGATCGAAGGCGATCGCAACTTTCTCGCAAAATCCGCACGGCACGTTTTCCATCACTCCCAGCAGATCCCGTGCCGGGCCTGCGCCAATCTCAATTGCACCCGCATTCAGCACCGCCGTCGACGCTGTAACGATCGCCGCTTTCGCCTCAATTGCGCCGCTGCGGGTTGTCACCTGGATGCTATTGGCGTGCTGCTCGATGCCTGTGACCGGCGTGTTCAGCCGGACAGGCAATCCTGCAGCCAGCCGTTCGATCAGATCGCCATACCCGGTTTTCACCGGCCAGTTCCGGTTTGTCTCCTCATAGTCTGCATAACCGCGTGCAGAGACCTGCTCAGGATCACCTGATGACATCAGTTGTATCCAGAGACGCACAATCGGTGCCAGGCCTCCGGCCTCCGGCAGCACTTCTGAGATCGCTACATCACGCCCGCGGCCACCCGCCTCGTCGACAGCCTCAAATGCAGCGTCCATGGCATTGAGTGTTGCAGCGCGACTTTTCTCATCTGCCCAACCACCGTTTGCCCACACCGCATTCCAGTCATCGCGGGCATCTGTGAGATATTCGGCACCGACCCGGTCGGCTTCTGCAACCAGCGGGTTCATATCTGCACAATGCATCCAGTGACAGCCCTTGTCCCAGGCGTAGGGCAACGACGTCCTGTCGGTATAGGCACGCCCGCCAACCCTGCCGGAACCTTCCAGAATAACGAACGGCACACCGCGTTTTTCAAGCTCCATGCCGGCCCCGACACCGGCAGCCCCTGCCCCGATGATAACGATTTCAGATTGGTCACTCATGACGTCACCCGGTCCAGGACAATCAGCGTAAAGGCGGCGTCATCACGATCGCCTTTGTCAAAGGACCGCCGCTCGACCTCCTGCCATTCGCTGTCTTTCAGCTCCGGCAACAAGGTATCGCCGTCAACTTCAAGATGAATGCGGGTCAGGTAGATACGGTCCGTGCGGGCCATGGCATCAGCATAGATCTGTCCACCGCCGATAATTGAAACCTCCGGCTCTGAGGCACACATCTCCAGCGCTTCATCCACTGAATGGGCCAGCTCCGCGCCGTCAGCGATAAAATCCTGTTGCCGCGTGATGACAATGTTGCGCCTGCCCGGCAGTGGCTTGCGCGGCAGGCTTTCCCACGTGCGCCTGCCCATGATGATCGGTTTGCCCAGGGTGATTTCCTTGAACAGTTTCATGTCCGAAGAGACGTGCCATGGCAGGCCGCCTTCACGCCCGATTACGCCATTTTCCGAAGCCGCAACCACTGCAGAAACACGCATCATTTCTCCTCTGCCAATGCCTGGATTTCAGCGCCCCAAAGCTGCCATGTGTCAGCTCCGCGAAGCACCGTGGCACCAATTTGTGAATAGAATTTCTGTCCCGCCTCATTGTCTTGCATGGCCAGCCATTCAAATCGGGGACAACCGCGCTCTACGCAAATTTCTGCCAGCGCCTTGACCAGCGCAAAACCGGCACCAGTGCCACGCGCGTGCCTGCTGACGCAAATATCTTCCATGTAGAGTTTGGGCATGGCGGTAAATGTCGTAAATATCTCATACCAGTAGACAAAACCAACCACTTCACCATCGCATTCAGCAACCAGGCATCCATCACGTTCAGATGGAGAACACAATCCGGTTTCCAGGGCTTCCGGTGTCGACACCACACGATCCAATTCACCGTGATGGTCTGCCAGTTCGCGGACCAAACGATAAAGGGCCGGTCCATCACCAGGTTTTGCTTCGCGAATGGTGATGCTCATACCGCGATCGGCGCGGCAATATTGGGATGGGCCTCGTAACCGACGATCTCGAAATCCTCGTACACGAAATCGTCCAGTGTCTTGACGTCCCGTTTCATCACCAGCCGTGGCAGGCCGTGCGGGGTTCTGGTCAGTTGTTCATCCGCCTGTTCAAGGTGGTTCGAATAGATATGCGCATCACCCAGCGTGTGGATGAATTCGCCAGGCTTGAGCCCGGTGACATGGGCGATCATGTGCGTCAGCAAAGCGTAGGACGCAATATTGAACGGAACACCAAGGAAGATGTCGGCCGACCGCTGATACAACTGGCACGACAACTTGCCGTCAGCGACGTAGAACTGGAACAGGCAGTGACAGGGCGGTAGGGCCATTTTATCCACATCAGCCGGATTCCAGGCCGTGACGATGAGGCGGCGCGAGTCAGGTGTCTTCCTGATGCGCTCCACCACTCCCGCAATCTGGTCAATTGTGGAGCCGTCGCGGGCCGGCCACGAGCGCCACTGATGACCGTAGACGGGTCCCAGATCACCGTTTTCATCAGCCCACTCGTCCCAGATCGAGACCTTGTTGTCATTGAGCCACCCGATATTGGTATCGCCGCGCAGGAACCACAGCAATTCGATGATGATCGAGCGCAGATGCAGTTTCTTGGTGGTCAGCACCGGAAACCCGTCACCCAGGTCAAACCGCATCTGATGGCCGAACACCGACAAGGTGCCGGTCCCGGTGCGGTCACCCTTCTGCGCACCTGTGTCACGCACGGTTCTAAGCAGATCGAGATACTGCTGCATCTGTCGAATCTCCGAAATTCCATTGAGTGTGCGAAGCTACCGCGAAAAGCCGGCCGCCGACAATCACTTGCCGGCGGCCATCAACACTCTCGTCAGGGACATTTGCACGAGCGGTTCAGGCCAGCGCGCTCATGGTGCCGGATTCCTCTGCCAGCAGATAATAAAACGTCACCCGGCTCTTTTGCCGGTCATCCTTCATTTTTTCGCAAACCGCAGCAATTGCCTTGTCGGCGGCATCGCCGGCCAGACCGAGCTTCTTGGACGCGAAGCCATCGCGAACCCGGCCAAGTTCGACAGGGTCGGTGCACGAAACCAGCGACGCATCCTTGGAACGAAGCGCGATGCCGCAATATTTCACAATTGCATCAACAGCAGCATTGTTCACATTGCCGGAAAATTTATCAACATCATCATAGTACTGTGAGTTATCGGCCATTGCCTTTTCCCCTTTTGGATAAGTGTCCATTGACTAATCCGGGCGTGTGAACAAGTCGGCCGCCTCGTTTGCGCACCCCGGTTCATGCTGCCGAGGTCATAGCTTCGGCAGCGTGAAAAATATTAACACATCGACAAACATTGGGAAGGCCAAAGGCTGCCAGCGCCGGTATCTTAAGGTTGAAACGTCACAAGGCTTTATTTTGCCGTGATGGCACACTATATTGAAGGTGCTGGTGCTTGCATCAGATATGGCGATAAATGGCGATCGTAATAAACCATTCGGACCCGGGGGCAGTACCCGGCACCTCCACCAAATGCTGCTTTTGCCGGCATCAGGTGGTCAGTTAACCCCGCAAGGCATCATTTGCTGGGGGTGAACCAGGATCGACGAGGGCGTAAAGGGTTTGCTTTTGCTCGGCATTGTACCGCCGTTATCGGGCTATTTTAGTAGTTGCAAACGACAACTATGCGGAAGCACGTCTGGCTGCGTAACGCAGTCTGATCGCTTCGATCTAAGTCCTAGGCCCTCGCAGGTCTAGGCGGGGTTCGGGGGCACCTGGCAACAGAAGCCCCCACTCAATCATTGCTACTTGTGACCGCAGCGTTGGTGAATGTGACGCTGGCAGTTTGGTGTTGGTGACGCTGGCACTCAAATGTGATCACGATCACGAAACAACTCACCAGATCGTCATTTTCGTTTCAGCGAAGTTGGCGATAGAACAAATTCAACATCTAAACCCGGGTTTCACCTGCAGACATTCACAAGGATCGCAAAAATGCTGAAACGTTTTACTGCATCAACATTCGCCACCGCCGTTACCGCACTGGCCGCTGTTTCGATCACGTCCACATCTTCACTGGCCGAAGACGCCAAAGTCGTTGAACTGACCCAAACCGCCTGCCAGTTTGTGGAAGTTGAAGACAAGGATCACGGGTACAAGTCGGCCAAGAAGGCAGACTGCGAGGCCATTAATGCAAAAACCGCTGAAGAACGCCTCAAGACAGCCAAGGTCATGACCCTGAAGCCGGGCAAGCATGTATTCCGCGTGACCAACAAGAACGTTCCCTATGGTCTCGGCTTTTACCTGCGCGGGGCCGGTGTCAGCCGCCTTACTCTGCCAAAGGTATCCGGTGGCGGACTGGATCAGGGTGTTTCCAAGGATTATTCCATCAATCTCACACCGGGCACCTATTATTTCTCATGCCCGTTGAACACAACGCCGGATTACACGATCAAGGTCGAAGGTTAAGGCCACAAAAGACTTGACCGGTGCCGGCATATCATCGGCATACCCCTCTGGCCCCGCTCACTTCCGTGAGCGGGGCATTTTTATACGCGGCAACCGCCCTGCCCGCGATGTTCACAGCTTTCGGCCATCTCAATAGCCTAGAGATGGCCGAAACAGCGCGAAACCTGTAAGGTGAGTATCGAAAAAAAGAATCAGCGCATAAGGATTGGAAGAAGAACCGTGAGTGACGGAGACAGCATGCCGGAAGATTTGATGCGTTATGACGTGTTGGCCCAACATGCCTTGAGGTCAGTGGTCAAACTCGCCCTGCAGCGTGTTGTAAGGGACGGTTTGCCGGGCGAACATCATTTCTTTATTTCCTTCGACACCAACTATCCCGGCGCTTCCGTATCCAGCCGGATCAAGGCCAAATACCCTGAAGACA
>CALHUA010000007.1 GCA_938039915.1 uncultured Anderseniella sp. | reverse complement strand
CTTGGGGGGTTACCCTGACCCCGGAACGCACGAGGGGGCTCAAGCGTTCCGGGGTCTCTCATTTCTGGGGCCTGTTTTTTAACGGGCATGCTGAAACCAGTTCGGCAGAACTCTTATACCAGGGCTGGACAGCAATTGGTGAGGTGCGCATATTGCGCTGCACTATAGTTCATCCGTATGGATTATCTGCCGCCATTTCCGAAAGAAGCTCCAGTCATGCTGCCTGCCACACAGACCCTGTATTTCGAAGATCTGTCCCTTGGCATGTCGGAAACCTACTCCAAGGAAGTCAAGTCGTCCGATGTGATCGGCTTCGCAGAAATTTCCGGCGACCGCAATCCGATCCATTTGTCGGAACACTTTGCAGCCCAGACCCCCTTCAAGGGGCGAATCGCCCATGGCCTGTACACGGCAAGTCTGATTTCGGCGGTGATCGGTACACGATTGCCTGGACCGGGCGCGATCTACATGAAGCAGACGCTGAACTTCAGGGCCCCGGTGCGCATTGGTGACATTGTAACAGCGCGTGTCGAAGTGCTCGAACTGAGCGACAAGGGCAACCGTGTCCGGCTGGCGTGCAGTTGTTCGGTGGACGATCTGCTGGTGCTTGAAGGCGAGGCACTGGTCAAGGTTCCCAGTGCGGACGACGACTGAACCTGATCTCGGGCTCGTATTCGACGGCAATTTGTGGTATTCTGGGCCATCGCGGGATTTTGAACAGTCTCGTTGGATAGAATTGGTTATGTAGTGCAGTAAGTTTGATACCTTGGTGGTTCGCCATAGGGGGACGGTGTTTTTCGAACCACCCTTGAACCCAAGGTCCCTTGCTCTATGACCCGACTAGGTGGTTTTTCTGAAGAGACGATTGCCGTGGATTGTATTTCTGCGGACGTTGATCTTTTGGCGCGGCTGGCTGCACGCAGCGGAACACTCTCCGACTACGACATCGAATTGTTGACCCGATGCAACTTGCGTCTGTCTCAACTGATTCCGGTCCTGTCCGCCAACATTGCGGCGGCCGTTCCCCGGACATCACCTGCTGGCAGGACTGCGGTCAGGGCCGAAACAAAACCGGCAGCGTCGGCGAAATTGCCTGTCACCGCTTTCTGATTTCCTGAAGTGAACGCTCACCACAGCGACGTGATGAGCAGGACTCCGCCGAGCGCGATAATAAAGAGGCTCATGGCGGTTCCGAAGCTGTTGTCCAGGTTCACCTTCGATACAATTTTGAGAAATCGTTCACGCGCCGTGATCAGCAATACGCCCTCGGCCAGGGCGACCCAGCCCACAAGTGTAACGAAGCTGGCAAGCCATCCCGTCCACAAGGAATGCACGGCCAGGATCGTGCCGCCGATGGCAAATGCCATGACGCCGCCGAGATAGCCCAGCACCGGCTGGTCGACGAGGGACGCCATCATGCCGGCCATGGCCTTGCGGTCACTCAAAATGGCGATGCCGCCGCAGATGAAGTAGAGCCCGATCAGGGCGGCAAGAATGTTGGTGACAACCATGCGTGCATCCTCCGGTTCCGGATTTGTGGTCTTTCCAATATGGGGAGTAACAGGTGGTGTTGCCAGCCTGGTCCATGACTGCTGAGGAAACGTGATCGCCAAAACCATCAAAGGTCCATAGGAATGTCACATTGGATACGCTACACTGATCATAGACGGCCTTGATGCGGACCATATCGATTTATCGGAGGTTACCATGAAAACAATGCTTGTTTCTGCCATGCTTGCCCTGTTTGCCTTCCCGGCGGTTGCCGGGGAAATGCCGGAAGTGACACCGGCTCCTGCGGCGAAGTCCAGCAGTATGACGACAGCCACAACAGCAGGCGAAGCTGCCGCCACGGTGGCCACGGGCGAAATCGGAAAGACCGGCGAAAAGATGCAGTCCAAACCGTCATATTCCGGTTATGGCGGCGGTTGTGAACGCGGTCATAGTTCCACGGAAGCAATGCTGATCAACTGACCAGTTGTCCGGCGACGCTGGATGCCAGTGGAGATGCCGTCAGATGCCTTCGGCAATCTGGCGATCATACTCGGTCGCGTCAAACCGGCCAAGCGATGGCCCGCTGCTATCCTGGAAAATTACTTACACCTGAATCGAAGACTCTCCTCCGCTCAAATTTGTCATCACCCGGCTAGACCGGGTGACCCAGTATCCGCAAATTCTACGGCTTTAGCGCACCAGCGTAGTGCTCGCGAGCACACGGGCCACTAGGTTGCCTGGTCAAGCCGGTAAACTCTTTGCTTGGTTGAAGAACTAATATTTTCTCCGGACAACAGTGAGCCTTTTGCTGGCATGGCGATCTTGTTCGCTACTCCGTCACCTCGAATCCACTGCCGGATAACAAAACGGAGCCTCCGCATCGGAGGCTCCGTTCTGTATTTTCAAATGTACGCTCAGGAGAGCGTCAGCTGCACCCGCTTGTAGAACCGCAGGTATCGCATTTCATGCAGGTGCCGTTGCGCAGCAGGGTGAAGTTGCCGCATTCGCCGCAGCTGTCGCCTTCATAACCCTTCATGCGCGCCTCGACCCGGCGTTCGGCTTCGGTCTTCACCTGGCCGTCTGAATCGATGTCCAGCGGAGCCACGGCTTCTTCTGCCTCCTCGGCCGGTTGCAGACTGGCTTCGACGGCCATTTCCACCGCCACGTCCAGGGCTGCGGCACCGTCGGCCACATAGGCGGCCTCGATACGTGACTGGCTGGCAGCGACCGGGTTGGCAACGGCTGCCGACGACAGGCTGTTCGGCATCATGAACACGTTGTCGGACAGCTTCTGCCTGGTGTAACCGGACGATGCCACCGCCATGGCCGGCATGCCGCCTGGAGGGCAGGGGGCAGCACCGGTTTTGCCTTCGTCTTCGCCCTTGCGCATGGCATCGAAGCGAATGTCGGCAGGCTCCACGTGGGCCAAGTCGTTACGGCTCAGGTAGGACACGGCCAGTTCGCGGAACACATAATCGAGGATCGACGTGGCATTCTTGATGGCCTCGTTGCCCTGGACCTGGCCGGCAGGCTCAAAGCGGGTGAAGGTGAACGCCTCGACATACTCATCAAGTGGCACACCGTACTGAAGGCCAAGCGAAACAGCGATGGCGAAGTTGTTCATCATGGCGCGGAAGGCGGCGCCTTCCTTGTGCATGTCGATGAAGATCTCGCCGAGCTTGCCGTCATCATATTCACCGGTGCGCAGGTAGACCTTGTGACCGCCGACAATAGCCTTCTGGGTATAACCCTTGCGCCGTTGTGGCAGCTTCTCACGCTCGCGCGCAATGACCTTTTCGATGACCTTCTCGACCACCTTTTCCACCCGCTGTGTCTGCGGCATGGCGGCAATCTGATCTGCCATGTCATCGGCGTCTTCGTCCTCATCCTCGATCAGGGCCGCATTGAGCGGCTGGCTGAGCTTGGATCCGTCGCGGTACAATGCATTGGCCTTGAGGGCCAGTTTCCACGACAGCATGTAGGCTGCCTGGCAGTCTTCAACGGTTGCCTCGTTCGGCATGTTGATGGTCTTGGAGATGGCGCCCGAAATAAATGGCTGCGCTGCCGCCATCATGCGGATGTGGCTGTCGACCGACAGATAGCGCTTGCCGAGACGGCCGCACGGATTGGCGCAGTCGAACACCGGCAGATGCTCGTCTTTGAGTTCCGGCGCGCCTTCCAGCGTCATGGCACCGCAGACGAAGATGTTGGCGGCTTCAATATCTGCCTTGGCAAAGCCGAGATGGCTCAGCACGCAGAATTCAAAATCATCCAGCTGTTCAGCCGAGATGCCGAGGGTTTCGGTGCAGAACTCTTCACCCAGCGTCCATTTGTTGAACACGAACTTGATGTCAAACGCCGATGCCAGGCCATCTTCGACGACCTGCAGTTCCCTGGATGTGAAGCCCTTGGCTTTCAGGGTTTCATGGTTGATGGCGGGTGCATCTGACAACGTACCGTTGCCGACGGCATATTTGATGATGCCCTCGATCTGGTCTTCCGAGTAGCCCAGCGTGTGCAGGGCTGCAGGCACTGCCCGGTTGATGATCTTGAAGTAGCCGCCGCCGGCCAGCTTCTTGAATTTTACAAGCGCAAAGTCCGGCTCGATGCCGGTGGTGTCGCAATCCATCACCAGGCCGATGGTGCCGGTCGGTGCGATCACCGTCGCCTGCGCATTGCGGTAGCCGTGCTTGCCGCCCAGCGCAACCGCCCGGTCCCAGGCTGCTACAGCGTGCTCGACCAGTTTCTTGTCGGCACAATTGGCATGATCAAGCGGCACCGGATTTACTGCCAGCTTCTGATACCCCTGGGCAGAGCCACGTGCGGCAAGCTGATGGTTCTTCATCACCCGCAGCATGGCCTTGGCGTTTTTCTTGTAGCCCGGGAACGGACCAAGTTCGCCGGCCATTTCCGCAGACGTCGCGTAGGATACGCCGGTCATGATCGACGAGATGGCGCCGCAGATCGCGCGGCCCTCGTCTGAGTCATAGGAAATGCCCGACGTCATCAGCATGCCGCCGATATTGGCAAAGCCCAGGCCGAGCGTGCGGTACTCGTATGACCGTTTGGCGATTTCCTTGGACGGGAACTGCGCCATCAGGACGGAGATTTCCAGCACCATGGTCCACAGCCGCACACCGTGCTCGAAGCTTTCGATGTCGAACTTGGAGTTCGACTTGTCGAGGAAGGTCAACAGGTTCAACGAAGCCAGGTTGCAGGCGGTGTCATCCAGGAACATGTATTCCGAGCACGGGTTTGAGGCCCGGATATCGCCGGATGCCGGGCAGGTGTGCCAGTCATTGATCGTGGTGTGGAACTGAATGCCGGGATCGGCACAGGCCCACGCCGCATTGCCGATTTTTTCCCACAGGTCGCCGGCGTCGATTGTCTTGGCGACACCGTCGTGCAGGCGCCATTTCAGGTCCCATGATGATCCGTTTTCAACTGCCCGCAGGAACTCGTCGGTCACCCGTACCGAGTTGTTGGAATTCTGGCCGGAGACCGTGCGGTAGGCTTCGCCGTCCCAGTCGGTGTCATAGGTGTCGAACTCGATTTCTTCAAAGCCTTGTGCGGCAAACTGCAGGACGCGCTTGATATAGCTGTCAGGCACATGCGACTTGCGCGCATCCTTGATGGCACGCTTCAGGGCAGGGTTCTTGGCAGGATTGTAGCAGTCATCGCCGGAGCCGTCACAGTTGACGCAGGCCTTCATGATGATCTTCAGGTGCTGCTGGGTGACCTTCGATCCGGTCACGAGCGCTGCGACCTTTTCTTCTTCCTTCACCTTCCAGTCGATATAGGCTTCGATGTCAGGATGATCGACATCCACGACCACCATCTTCGCCGCCCGGCGCGTGGTGCCGCCGGACTTGATGGCACCTGCGGCGCGGTCGCCGATTTTCAGGAAGCTCATCAGGCCGGATGATTTGCCGCCGCCCGACAGGGGCTCGTTCTCGCCGCGGATGAAGGAGAAGTTGGATCCGGTGCCGGAGCCGTACTTGAACAGGCGGGCTTCGCGCACCCACAGGTCCATGATGCCGCCTTCATTGACCAGATCATCGGAGATCGACTGGATGAAGCAGGCATGCGGCTGCGGATGTTCATACGATGATGTCGATTTGGTCAGCTTGCCGGTTTC
Organism: uncultured Anderseniella sp.; assembly: GCA_938039915.1. Classification (GTDB taxonomy): domain Bacteria; phylum Pseudomonadota; class Alphaproteobacteria; order Rhizobiales; family Aestuariivirgaceae; genus Anderseniella. Next base: position 948 of record CALHUA010000007.1, on the reverse strand, counting down.
AAAATCGACATAGTGATGACCCTGGCCGGGACCGTCGATACCATAGGCCCAGTGCAGGCCGGTGTTGAACCATTGCGGGCTGTTCGGCGCACAGCGCTGGGTGGCCAGCATGTTGACCATCTCTTCGTAAAACGCCAGTGCGTCTTCCTCGGCGTCGAAATAGCCGCCCTTCCAGCCCCAGTAGGTCCAGGTGCCTGCCAGCCGGTTGAACACCTGTTGTGCCGACATTTCAGAGGAATAGCGCTCATCTTCGGGTAATTGCGCCAGGGCCTCGGTATCTTCAACGGACCGCCACAACCATGACGGGACGGAATTTTCCTCAACCTTCTTCAGCCGTGCGGGTACACCTGCCTTGCGGAAGTACTTTTGTGCGATGATATCGGACGCCACCTGGCTCCAGGCTTTCGGGACCTCGATGTCCTTGAGCTGAAACACGATAGACCCGTCAGGGTTCTTGATTTCGCTGGTCGCCTTGCGAAATTCCACACCTGCGTATGGACCTTTACCTTCGGCTGTAAAGCGCCGTTCTACCCGCATTGTATTCCCCTTCAAAGCAGCCTAATCTGCTTTCAGTTGATCAAGTTGTTGTTTTCATGCGCTTTTCAGCGTCTCTCTTGTTCTTACGCGCCCTTACAGACAAGACGTCACAGCAAAGCTCTACCTTCATGCGTGCCTGGCTTCCCAGCCCGTACGCACAAGTCACAGCTTCCCCGTTTGGATAGTGCGGTATTACTCCGCTTTACCCATCGATAGTCGTTGGAGTTCGGTAACTAAAATTACCTTGGGGATGGCCCTAACTCCGAGCCGTCCCATGCCCCGTTCCCATGCACATGAATGTAGTGCCGTTTGCGGGGCTTCGTCAATACCTAGTGTGTTAACGAAACCCTAACACAACATATAGTATCCACAGCCTTGACAGGTTCTGTGGATAACCGGAGATAGCCACGA
>CALHUA010000006.1 GCA_938039915.1 uncultured Anderseniella sp. | reverse complement strand
ATCACAATATTCGTCCTGAACTCGAATCCGATGCACCTTGGTGCTGAGGCAAGCGCGACCGCGCGCCGCACGAAGTGCGCCCTAGCGGAGCGCAGCCGTCAGGCTGCTTGCGTGAGCGGAATACTAAAAGGCCCCCGCTGCGCAAGCAGCGGGGGCCAGTCGTGTAGATCAGCCTCGTTCACTCAGCCGGGGCTGCCTCGGTGGCTGCTGCGTGCTTGTCCCGCAGCCCGTCGCGATACAGGGCCTTGGTCAGCGACACGCACATCAGTCCCATCACCATGGTGAACGGCAGCGCACCGATGATCATGGCGCTCTTCAGGGCCTCCATCGGATCTGCTCCGCCGTTGGTTTTGCCTGCAACGAGCAGGGTACCGATCACCAGTGTCAGGATAACACCCCACACAATGCGGTGCTTGATGCCGGTTTCCTGTTCGCCGCCGGACATGATGGTGTTCATCACCAGGATGCCGGAGTCGGCCGAGGTAACCAGGAATGTCATGATCAGCACCACACACATGATGGTGATGGCCGTCAGGAACCCGCCTGATATCATCTGGCCGAGCGTGACGAACAGCTTGGCTGTGTTGGACGCTGCTATGATCGCGCCATTGGCATCGCCGGTCAGTTCCAGGTCAATTGCAGTGCCGCCCAGAATGGTCATCCAGGCAAAACACACCAGCGATGGTGCAATGACACAACCCAGGATGAACTCACGAACCGTGCGTCCTTTCGAGATGCGTGCAAGGAACAGGCCCACGAATGGCGAGAATGCAATCCACCATGCCCAGTAGAACGTGGTCCAGCCGGATTGCCATCCGAACTGACGGCCCTGGGTACCTGCATTGTACGCGGCGGTCTGAACCTCAGGCGCCAGTGCTGCTGCGGTTCCTGTGAGGCCCTTCTGGAAGCCTTCCAGTGATCCCCAGGCATTGGTGGCACCGCCATAAAGTTCGCTGGCAACTGCCTTGGCTTCTGCCGGCAGGGCCGCTGCATAGGCTTCTGCTGACTGTGGTCCGTAGGCGCCGAACGACAGCGACAGGAAGTTCCAGATGTAATCTGCCAGTGCCGTGGCGTACGTCGTCATGGCAAACAGGAACGAGCCGAAGATGACGAATGTCAGCAACAGGATGAGTGAAAGCACCAGATTGAGGTTGGAGAGGTATTTCACTCCGCGTCCCACGCCTGAGACAGCCGAAATGATCGACATGCCCATAATGCACACCAGGCCGACTATCAGACCGACAGTACCCGGTTTGGGCGCATCGCCTGTCAGATCCATCATCCAGTCCATCCCGGTAATGGCGTACATGCCGTCAATGAACTGGCTGACGCCGAAACCGATGGTCACCGACACACCCAGAATTGTAGCTACAACACCGAGAACATCGACGATGTGGCCAAGCGGACCGTTCAGGAGTTTGCCGAACAACGGCGTCAGAGCCGAGCGGATGGTCAGCGGCATGTCGCGGGTATAGGCGTAATAGGCCAGTGACAGGCCGGTCACGACATAGATGGACCAGGCATGAAAACCGTAGTGCAGGAAAGTGTACCTGTAGGCGCTGGTCAGCGCTTCCGGACTGTTGCCCTTCACCGCACCTGAAACAGTTTCGGGGTTCGATCCCCAAAGCCCGAGTGGTTCAGCGGTGGCGAACACCATCAGGCCGACGCCGAGACCGGCACCGAACATCATTGAAAACCAGGAGAAGTTTGAAAACTCCGGTGCTTCACCGGCGCGCCCCATCAGGCGCTTCCCGGTTTGTGGCAGGATTGCTATAACTGCCAGGAACACAGCAAACAGCCCGACAATGATAATGTAAAACCCGTTGAATCCCTGCAGCAGTGATGAATTAACACTGCCCAGTACGCCATTTGCGTTGGCCGGCCAGACCAGCGCCCATATCACCAGCAATACCATTGTCAGCTTGCTGATCAGGGCGATGGGTATGCTGTAGCCTTCATAGAAGCCTGCCGGAGACTTCTTGATCTCAAGTTCCGTAAAAGGTGCTTTTATTGTCATGTTCTTGATCCCAGTTTCCTATCCCAGTGATTGTTGCAGATGTTTTTTAGCAGTGACACTTCCCGGGAAATGCCGCCGTTCTACTGCTTATTGCGCAGCTTGTACTCGACCGTCGGTGACCGACGATGTGTGTGTGCCGAAACTCTGACCATAGAACCGTAGCCAGTTGTTACCCATGACGGCTGCGACCCCTTCGGCATCAAAACCGGCAGCACGCAACCCTGTCTCAATGTTTGCAAAATCGGTGTTGTCACCGAACCATGACGGCATTTCGGGAAACCCGGCATTTTCGCGGGAGCCTTCGCCATAGTCGATTTCCTTGGTCCAGCGACCGACCCGCATCCACTCGACGACCGTGTCCGGCTGATCCTGGCAAAGGTCGGTGCCGATCCCGATCCGGTCCGGTCCCATGAGGTCGGCCGTGCGGGCTATCATATCGCAGAAGCTCTGCAGAGAGCAGTCTGAGGAGCCTTTAAGATGATGCGGGTAGACCGAAAATCCCAACATGCCGCCGGATTGTCCCAGGGCGCGCAGAACATCATCAGACTTGTTTCGCAGAGCCGGGTGCCAGAAGGCAGGGTTTGCATGGGTGATGGCGATGGGGCGTTCAGAAATTTCAATTGCCTCGAGGGTGGAACGCTCAGCGGAATGGCTCATGTCGATAACCATGCCGACACGGTTCATTTCCCTGATGACCTGGCGGCCCATGCGGGTGATGCCGCTATCATCGGCCTCATAGCATCCGGTCGCGAGCAGGGACTGATTGTTGTAGCTCAGTTGCATGAAGCGGGCGCCAAGGGTGTGCAGGACTTCGACAAGGCCAATGTCGTCTTCCATTGGCGAGGGGTTTTGAAATCCGAAGAAAATTGCAGTCCTGCCGGTTTCCCGTGCCAGTTGCACGTCCTCCGCGGTCCGGCCCTGGAATATCAGTTCGGGAAGTTGCTCGAACCACCGGTTCCAGCGTTCGATATTGTGGACCGTTTCGCGAAAGTTTTCATGGTAGGCAATCGTTACATGCACCGCGTCCACGTTGCCGCTGCGCATCTGGCGGAAGATCTTCTCCGACCAGTTGGCATATTGCAGGCAATCAATACGCGGGCTATGGCCAGGATTGCTCATGTCGGGTCGCCGGATGCGATATAGGCGGTTTTGACAGTTGTATAGAATTCCTTCGCATAGCCGCCTTGTTCGCGTGGTCCGTACGAGCTGTCACCGCGCCCTCCAAAGGGAACATGGTAGTCTGTTCCCGCCGTGGGCAGGTTGACCATCACACAGCCGGTTCTGGCGTTGCGCCGGAAATGCGAAGCGCGCGACAGCGAGCGGGTGACAATGCCTGACGTCAGGCCGAACGCGGTGTCGTTGACGCAGTGCAGCGCTTCCTCATACGAGCCAGTCTTGATGACGCAGGCAATGGGGGCGAACATCTCCTCGCGATTGATCCGCATGGAGTTGTCGGTGCCGGCAAATACGGCCGGCTGCATGAAGTAGCCGTCGGTTGCGAGTTCCAGCCGGCCGCCGCCGCATAGCAGGTCGGCACCTTCGGACTTGCCGAGTTCGATGTAGTCGAGGTTGCTCTGCAGTTGTCCTGCGCTGACCACAGGGCCGATCTGGGTGCCTTCTTCCAATGCGTGGCCGACCTTGAAGGCCTGCGCACCCGCCACCAGCTTGTCCACGAATTCATCATGCACGTTCTGGTGTACGATCAACCTGGATGATGCTGTGCATTTCTGGCCAGTACTGCCAAACGCACCGTTCAGCGCGCAGGAAGCGGCAAGATCGAGATCGCAGTCATCCATCACTACCAGTGCATTCTTCGAGCCCATTTCAAGTTGTATCTTGGTGAAGTTCTGGGCTGCCGCTGCAATGGATTTGCCGACCGGCACCGAACCGGTAAACGATATCGCATCCACCTTGGAGCTTTCCACCAGGTGCTGGCCGACAGCGTTGCCCGAACCCATTACAAGATTGAAAAGCCCACGCGGGAGATCCTGTTTTTCCACGATCTCAGCAAAGGCGACAGCAGATGCGGGCGTCAGGTTCGCGGGCTTCCAGATAACTGCATTACCGAAAGCGAGTGCAGGGGCGATTTTCCAGCTCGCAGTTGCGATGGGAAAATTCCACGGTGAAATGATTGCTACGACACCAACAGGTTCGCGCCGTATGTCTATCTCGATATTGTCGCGTACCGAATCGGCGGTATCGCCTATCTGGCGCAGTGTCTCGGCGGCGTAATAGGTGAAGAACTGGCCGGCACGATAAACCTCTCCGACACCTTCGGCACGGGGTTTGCCCTCCTCGCGGGACAGCAACTCGCCAAGTTCGCCGGAGCGGGCAATCATTTCCTGACCAATTGCCATCAAGGCATTGTACCGTTGCTCTATGCCTGTGCTGCGCCATTGTATTTGTGCTGCGCGGGCGGCATCCAGCGCGGATTCAAGCTGGTCCACGCCGGCTTGAGCATAGGTGCCGATAAGGTCGGAAACATCGGATGGATTCCTGTTTTCGATCTCGCTGTCACCGGCAACCCATTCGCCGCCGATGAAGCTGAAATTCCGGTTCGTCATATCCCCTCCTTGCGCCAGGTCCCACCAGCCGGGCAGGGCGCTACCAGCGGCAAGTATGGACACGGCCATTGATTTCAGTCAAAGTCAAATTTCTGAAGTTAATTTCAGGAAAACTGTAATTGGCTATAAAAACTGAGATGCTCAGGTGCTTCGTGACTGTTGCCCGCAACGGCAACCTTGCGGATGCCGCACATAATCTCGGGCGCACGCCGTCTGCTGTTTCCATGATGCTCAAACAACTGGAAGACCATCTCGGCGCTCCCCTGTTTGAATCCGAGCGCAAGAGCAAGCTAACAGCCCTGGGCCTGTTTACGCTCGACGAGGCCGCACGTGAGCTCGATCATTTCGGGCGTGCCGTTACGGCGATGGAAAACTATGCGAAAGGCAGGTCCGGCGTCGTGCGCATTGCCGTCGTACCGTCCGTCGCGGAAACCATCTTGCCGGGGATCGTCCGGGAGTTTCTGCGGGATCATCCCAACGTTCATATTGATATCCAGGATATGGATTCGGCAGCCGTGTTGCGTGAACTGGAACGTGAACGCGTAGATATCGGAATTGCAACCGGCCCCGGGCAGAACAGCGAGATTGAAAGTGAAGAACTGTTTTCGGACGCATTCGGGATCGTTTGCCGGGCAGATCACCCGCTGGCAAAATCAACCGGTCCGCTTGCCTGGAATGATCTTGCGGCATGGCCGTTCATTGCAAATGGACTGTGTGCGCAAATTTCCGATGACACCATTCAGCGTATTATCCGAAACTCCACACTGATGGTTCGAAATACCACATCGCTTATGGCAATGGTTCGTGCCGATGTCGGTATTACAGTATTGCCGCGCCTGGTGGTGGACAATGCAGCAGGCGACATCAAGTTCTTGCCGGTCGCCAGACCATTGGCTAGACGGCGTATCGATATTCTGCGGCGAACCCGTACCCGCTTGTCTCCCGTAACAAACAACTTCCAGTCGATTGTAAGATCGCTCGCGGCCCGAACTGCCGACGAAACCTGATATCAGATCAAACAAAAACCCCCGCTGCGCGAGCAGCGGGGTTCCTTGGTTTTTGTCTGCCAGGCCTATTCGGCCGCGTTGACGACCGTGTCCATGCCGGCCTTTTCACGCCGGCTGTCATTGTAGATGGCCTTGATCAGCGCAAAGCACATCAACATCATCACAATGGAAAACGGCAGTGCCCCGATCACCATGGCCGTCTGAATGGCCTTCAGGCCACCCACCAGCAGCAAAGCGGCAACCACGGCGCCAAGCGCGACACCCCAGAAGATGATGTGCGGACGCGCCTTGGGGCCCTCATCACCGGCGGCATTGATGGTGTTCACAATCAGCACCGCACTGTCAGCCGAGGTGACCAGGTAGGTCATCAGCAACACCACGATCATGAACGACATCAGCCACGACAGCACTTCGGAAATCGGTGACAGCATGAAGTTGGTCATGGCAAAGATCTTGTCACCGTCAGGTGCCGAGGTGATGACGCCGCCGGCACCACCGTTCAGCTCCAGATCAATGGCGGTGCCACCGGCCCAGGTGAACCACACAAAGCACATCAGTGACGGTACGATCATGGCACCGAGCACAAACTCGCGGATCGTCCGGCCTTTGGAAATACGCGCCAGGAACAAACCCACAAACGGTGCAAACGCCACCCACCAGGCCCAGTAGAACACAGACCATGCGCCCTGCCAGCCAGCCAGCTTCGTCGCCACGCTGTCCGGATTGCCGTCACCCTGCCAGACCCGGAACATCATGTCCGGCATGGCAATGAGATAGTCCCAGATGCCGACCACAAGTGCCTGCAGGCCGAAGAATGTCGAGCCGAACAGCAGGAAGAACGAAAGCAGCGCAATGGACAGCACCATGTTGATGTTGGACAGCCACTTGATGCCCTTGCCGACACCCGACAGGGCTGACAGCGTCGAGGCCCCCATGATCGCTACGATGGCCACGATGATGCCGGCCGAACTGGCCGTGCCTTCCGCGGTCTGCAGGCCGCCAATGCCGATGCGGGCAAGACCGGACACAAACTGCTCGACGCCAAAGCCCAGCGTCTGGGCCACACCCAAAATGGTGGCCACCACGGCAACAATATCAATCACGTTGCCGAACGGGCCGGACAGCGTCTTGCCGAACAAAGGCGTCAGCGATGAGCGGATGGTCAGCGGCAGGTTGCGGCGATAGCTGAAGAACGCCAGCGCCAGTCCGGCGATGGCATAACACGCCCACGCACCAAGCCCCCAGTGCAGGAACGACCACTTATAGGCCATGCGGATATTGTCCGCAGTGCCGCCATTGGTCAGGCCCTTGATCACCTCCGGGTTATTGCCGAAATGATAAACCGGTTCTGCCACCGCCCAGGTCAGCATGCCGACGCCGATACCGGCGCCGAACATCATGGAGAACCAGGAGAAGTTGGAAAACTCCGGCTTTTCCCCGTCCTGGCCCAGATTGAGCTTGCCCGCCGCAGGCCAGATGGCCAGCAGAATGCACACCAGGACAAACAGCGCCACCACCCAGATATACCAGGTAGCGAAATTGCTCAGAATGAATGAATTGAACTTGTTGAGTACCGCTCCGGCCTGTTCCGGAAACGCCACTGCCCAGATTACAAGTCCGCCAATAATGAATTTGGACGCGATGGTAACGTCCTTACTGAACCCTTTGTAAAATCCGGCATCCGCCGTCTTGATCGGAAGATCAGTAAGTGCTGGCTTCAGTGCCATGATATGGTTCCCTCCTCTGCTTCCTTGATCAACACTGTACAGACGTGCGACAAATTGACTATAAAAAATGCAAAATTGCAGTGTTGCGATCATGTGTTGCCCACAGCGGAGCATTGTTATTCAAAAAATGAGAATTTAGACCCCGGATACGGCCTGGTATTGAGACTGCAAGGTCTCTCTTCCGGTGTTGATTCGCGGTCTTACATGCCGGTTTCTGGCAGTCGCATCCGCCGGAAAGGTCGCCGATGCCGGGGATCAGACCGGGTTGCGCACAGGTTTGCCAAGAAAAAAAATTAAACCGGAAAAACATGAGAGTCACAAAAAAATCACAAAAAAGCCGGATTTTCAAACGGTTAACCGGGCGTTAAGACAACCGGTGATTGCAGCGCTTGCGCCAACATCGATCAACTTTGTGTATATCCGAAAATTTCCCCGTGGGATGGCTGTACAAATCGCCGTTGTTTGACCATCATTTGGTTGAGGACAACTGTAGGCGGCGGATTGAGTAGAGGTTAGGAGCGGTTATTATGGCTGGTGATGGCGGGCCAGTGGACGATGGGGCTGACTTAAGAAACAACACACCGGCACAGACCGGACAAGTGCGCCAATCTTCACTATCAGAGCTGGAATCTAATGTTGAAATTTTCGAAGTGGCAGGCTTCGTCAAGTGGTTTGACGTAGCGCGCGGCTATGGCTTCATCATACCCGACAGCGGCATTCCTGATGTGCTGTTGCATTTGAGCTGCCTCAAGCGCGATGGTTTTGACGCGCCTCTGGAAGGCACGCGCGTGGTTTGCGAAGCCGTGCAGCGTCAAAAGGGTATCCAATGCCTGCGCGTGCTCGATGTCGATACCACCACCGCGATTCATCCGGTTGAGCGCGTACCGCGCACTCACCAGAATGTTGAGGCCGGCAGTGAATGGACCCGCGTGAAGGTCAAGTGGTTCAATCGCACCCGGGGCTTCGGATTTGCCAGTGAAGGCGAAGGTGAGCCCGACATCTTCATTCACATGGAGGTGCTGCGCAAAACCGCGATCGCTGAGATAGAACCGGACCAGTGGATCTATGTCCGTTTTGGTGACGGTGCCAAGGGCAAGATGGCTGCTGAAGTTCGTCTCAGCCTCGATGACGACCGGTTGCCCGGCACGAATTGATCCGCTGCCGGATACGGCGTACAAGACATGCCATGCGGATATTGGCGTCAGTCCTGTTTTCCTTGTTGTTTCTTGCCGGGCCATCGCTGGCGTCGGAAGAAGTGGTTCGCCTGCCGGTTGAGCAGGTGGTCGTGACCACTGACCGCGGTGACATTGCATTTGCCACCGAACTTGCCACCAATGACGACACCCGCTCGCGCGGACTGATGTTTCGCCGATCCATGGGTGAACGCGAGGCCATGCTGTTTCACTGGCCCAGCCCCCGCGTCGTCTCCATGTGGATGCGCAATACCTATCTGTCTCTCGACATGCTGTTTGTGACCGCGGACGGCACCGTTGTGCATGTTCAGGCCAACACGGTTCCACAGTCGCTTGATGTCCTCAGTGCGGGCCGGGAGGTGACTGCCGTGATGGAGGTTGTTGCCGGCACGGCTGCGCAACTTGGCATCAGGCCGGGCAGCAAGTTGAAGCATCGATTTTTCAATGGTTCCTAGGGCCATCAAAAAACATTCCTGTCTGGACACTTACCCCCTTGCCGAGCAGGTGTGTTTTCCTGTAACCACCCTCTCACCAGTCAGGGATGGTTTGTCCGGCAACGGCATTCGGAGCGTAGCGCAGCCTGGTAGCGCATCTGGTTTGGGACCAGAGGGTCGGGAGTTCGAATCTCTCCGCTCCGACCACCGGCCACCGGGCCGCCCTGAAACGAGATTGAAGCCAACCGGCAACACTGGAGGCGACAACCATGCCTGCACGCATTTACCAGCCGTCGCGCAATGCCATGCAGTCCGGCAAAGCCAAAACAAAAAACTGGGTGCTGGAATTTGAAGCAGAAGCCCCGCGTGAAACCGACCCGCTGATGGGCTGGACATCATCCGGTGACATGAAGCAGCAGTTGAAGCTGACCTTTGCCACCCGTGAAGAAGCGGAAAACTACGCCAGGCGCAAAGGCCATGCCTACCAGGTCATCGAGCCGAAAAAGCCGTCCGCCAAATCCAAGTCCTATTCCGACAATTTCCGCTGGGGCCGGACGGATAACTGGACGCACTAGGCTTAGACAGTTCACGTAATTCCGCACAACTGGTTTGATTAAGTTTCAAAACCGAGCGACCGCGAGGCGAGCCGTGCTCGCCCCCGCGCAGGCGTCGAATGAAATGAGACTGCCGTGAACGATCCAGAGCGACATCTAACACTTGCGGGACGCACGCACTTGCGGCAAACAGGATGCCGCAACTGCTGAACAACGGTCCCGTAGCTCAGCTGGATAGAGCACCAGCCTTCTAAGCTGATGGTCGCAGGTTCGAATCCTGCCGGGATCACCAGTTGCTTCCTTGTTTTTAGTCAAAACCGGTAACCCTTTTCGTTCTGACCAGCTTAGTTCGCCTGCTTGCGGCCGGGGCTGATTGGTCGCCTGGGTATCGGATGCGACTTGCCTTCATTCTGAAGGCGATCCGGCTTCCACGCTGATGTCCTTGCACGGTTCACGGTCCTGTGCCGATCCAACGTTAGTCTTGCCCCGGCGTGCATGGCAGAAATAGTGCCATCCGGTCGGCCGGGCATAAGCCTTCTTGCTGAACGACGGACGCACACGGACGCGCTTGGCAGTCGGCTTTCCGGGGACCTGGACACCCATCGGAAAATGCCCCGGCAGAATGATCGGCAGTTGAAATCCGGTCAGATTTCCTGACCTCCATTCCGGTCGCCAGGCCTGCTTGTCTTCGTCCCAACGCTCAACCTCGGCGTAAAGTGTTCCGTAGGGCCGGTGCGGGACGGTCGCCCAGAACGGATCCCAATCGACGACCAAAGGCACCTTTGCACCCTGGTAAATCCGGTTGTCCGGTTTGACGATGCGGTAAAGCGGGCGTTCCAGGGTAAATGTCGTGGTGAAGGTGATTTCGACCGGATGGTCCTTGAAACCGTCAGCACGGGCACGGATCGAATAGGTGCCCGGCGTGGTTGTCCAGAAATATACCAGACTCGCGGCATGGTCTTTCTCACCGGGCATAATTGCGTTTCTCACCGGCGTCACAAAGCCATAAGGGTGCGGCCACTGCCTGATTTCGAAATGTACGTCGATGGCTTCAGCCTCAGGAACCGCCGTTCCCGGCCGGCGGATGATCTGCAACGGGATCGGGAGCGTGTCATAGGTCTGGTTGGCGACGGGATGTTTGAACTCGAAAGGAGCTTCTGCAAATACCTTTGCGTGGCTGAGCAATGACACCAGGAAGACGGCTGCCACGGTCGCGAGGCCTGTCAGGCCGGTATGCCGTTTTTGATCCCAATCCTTGAACCGGAACATGATCACTTGCTTTCGCTATGGCTGACCGGCGGGAACATATCCATTCGGGCCTATTCGGGCATCGGCAATGTCAGGTCCGGCGTCTTTTCCAGCAACTGGGTTGTAAAGCTCTCATATCCGCTGCTCTTGGACGCATAGGTGACTTTGGTTATCCAACCGGTTTCACGGTTGACCCAGTATTTGTAGTGGTTTGAGGACTTGTACTGCTGCACGGTATCAAAATCGGCTTCGACCGTGTCATGCGGCACGCCGTCGAGCATTTCCTCCCCACATGCGGCATTCCTGATTGTTTTTGCATTCTCCTGCTGGTTTTTGATGTTGTCGAGCCGGTTCTGTTCGCTATCCATCTCCCGGATTTTTTTCCAGGACTTACCCTCGTCTGAGGAAGTGTACATCTTGTTGTTGTAGGCCAGTGTAATGGGCTGATTTGCCGGATCCGTCATCACCGTCATCCAGTGACCGGTAGCTTTGAAAAAGAAGTCGTTCTTTGAAACCTTGCCACCCTTCGGTTCCGACGTGATGCGGATCGTCACCGGATCCGGTCCGTTCCCGTGGATCAGCAACTGAGCGAATTTCTCCTGGCAAGGCTCGGCAAGGCTGGGTTGAATACAGGCCAGAAACATGATGGAAGCAGCGATAGTCAGTCTCATGGCACATGCCCCTTGGTTTTTGCATTCGGTCCTATTGAATATCGCTTTCAGCCTGTCACGGCAACTTTATGGGGATTACCGAAACAGCACATGCACCGCCAGTGCAGACATAAGGCTCAGCCCGGCAGCAACCGTAAGGGCGACTGTGTAACCGCCCGTTGCATCAAACAGTGCGCCAGCCAGCCAGGGGCCGGCCAGTCCGGCTGTGCCCCAGGCCGTAAACACTCGACCATAAATACGCGCGCTGTTGGTCATGCCATAGCGTTTGGCAATGATGGCCGGGTAGATGGAGATGATGGCACCATAGCAAAACCCGACGCATGCAATGCCGGCCAGGACCGGCAGGCCGGGAGCACTGACGGCCAGTACCGCAAGCACGCCGGACAAGACCACAGCAAGGCCTGACAGCAACAGTCTCGGTGCCATGGCATCTGCCAGATGCCCACCCGACAGGCTGCCTGCCAGGTTAAAACCGGCGATCAGGGTAGGGGCAATCCAGATCAGGTGGGCAAGCTGATCCGACCTGGCGATCTCGGCGGCATGGCCGATGACCATCAGGCCGGAGAATACAGCTGCACCGAAACCGGTCCACAGCAGTGCCATTTCGCCTGGGCTGATCTTGTTGTGTGCGGTTTGCAACTCCGGCGGATCCAGCCGCGCGCCCGTACCGCTGACGATCATGGAACCGAAAACAGACGCGCTGATCAGGGCAATGGTCAGGCCGGTCATGGCGGTCTGGAACCCGCCATGCGACAACGCCCACTGAAACCAGGCCGGCGCGATCATGGCACCGGTGGCATAACACGCAGTCACAATGCCCATGGCCATGCCTTCGCGACCTGTATTGGCTTTTGCTGCGACCTGCAGACCGAAGCCGTACCCAATACCGTTGGCCGCCCCGAACAGCACGCTGTACCCGAACACGGCTGCGATAAACCCGGGCGCAAAAGCCGTAATCAAGGTTCCACTGGCAGCGACGAGACCGGACGCCAGCAGAATGGAACCGGCGGGCAGGCGATGAAAATATCTTGGGCCGACGAGCACCGAGATTGTCAGTGTGATCAGCGCAAAAGAATAAATCAGGCTGACCTTGGCCCTGGATGCCGACCAGGCGGTTTCCAGCGGTACCAGAAACACCGAGAATGCATGTACGGAGCCCAATACCAGGCACAACAGACCTGCTGCAGCAATCACTCGGGTGCCGTTTTTCCGCTCGACCCGAGATGTGTCATTTACGTGCATGCTCAGGCGAACTCCACAACCAGCATCAAGGCTAGGCATTATGCATATCAGCCGAATTTCCGCGAGCCACCTGCGCGCGCCAAATTAATCTGGCGTTAATGTGACACATCTGTTCTCGCGCCGCCTGAAGGCCTATTACTGTTCACATGCAGATCAGAACCAAACTCGTCATGAGCGTCAGTACTCTTGCGGCGGTTGTCGTCGCATGTTCGGTATTGCTGCTCTGGTACACCTATAGCGCAACATACAATCAGAAGCGCACCAGCCTGGCCTATGAGGAACTGACCGGATATCTGAGCCTGTCCAGCGAGGTGTTGGGCACGTTCAAGCGTGTGCGCCGTGATCTGCTCAACGAAGGCAGCAGCCTGAGCTTCGATCTCGGCGAAGCCCAGGCGCGGGTTTTCAAGATTGTTGCGGATATTACTGAAACGACAATCAATGAGGATGAAGTCGGGCTGCGTGCCGGTGAAGTTGATGAAGATCAACAACGCGCCAGGAAATTGGCCAGGGAGCTCGAGAACGCGTTTGCCGATGTGCGCCAGACTGAATTGCTTGTGAAGAATGGCCGGGTCGACGAAGCCCGCGAATTTCTCGACAAGAGCCTTAAAACCCGGCTCGACGATGTTGTCACGGGTATTATCAATGATGCAGTTGAAGACGAGCGTTCCGAACTGGACGATGCGCTGCGGGAGATCGAGTATTACAACACCGTGGCGTACTGGGCAGCACTGCTTGCGTCGCTGGTCGGTGTCCTGGTGGCGGGCTGGGTGATGTATGCTCTTGCGTTGAGAATGTCTAACAGCCTGCGCAATCTTGAAAGCGGCGCGGAGCTGTTTGCATCCGGCAAGCTGGACCATACCATTCCGATAACCGGGCGAGATGAGTTCGCCAAGCTGTCAGGCAGGTTTAACGCCATGGCCGGTCAGTTGCAGACCCAGCGCAATGCGCTGGAAGAGGCCAGGGATAAGCTCGAACAGCGGGTCATGGAGCGGACCGACGAATTACAGGTCGCCAATGATGAACTAACGCGGCGCGATGAAACCAGGCGGCAGTTCTTTGCCGACATCGGCCACGAACTGCGCACCCCCATTACGGCCGTCCGCGGCGAGGCCGAAGTCGCGCTCAGGGCACGCCAGAAACAGCGCGAGACCTATCACTCTGCATTGAACAGGATCATTGCCATTTCCGACCAGTTGACCCGGTTCGTCAATGACATCTTCCTGATTGCGCGCGAGCAGGCAGGTGTTGTGGACATGCGCCAGAGCGTCATTGACCTGCGCGGGCCTGTGGTCGCGGCGGCTGAACAACTGCATTCGAAGTTCGAGCAGGATCAATGCCGGTTGTCCATGGATCTTGGTGATCAGATAGTGCCGGTAGAGGGCGATGCCCAGCGCCTGTGCCAGTTGCTGCTGATCCTGATCAGCAACGCGATCGAACACTCACCGGCAGGCGTAAGCATTGAGGTTTCACTGGTCCGTCACGATGATGAATGGTGGCTGAGCGTGGAAGACGACGGATCGGGCATATCGGATGACGATGCCAGTCATGCATTCGAGAGGTTTTATCGCGGCGCAGTGGAAGCCGGACCGGACCAGCGCCGGAGCACCGGCCTTGGCTTACCCATTGCGCGCTCGATAACCAATGCCCATGGCGGACGCATCTGGATTGATACGGAATTTTCCGGTGGCACGGCAGTTCGGATTGCACTTCCGGTTGTCGAAGACCATCCCGATGAGCCTGTGCCTGTCGCTGACGTTGAAATGGAGACTGTGAATTGAGGTTGTTGCTTATTGAGGATGATATTCGGATTGTGGAGTTCCTCGGCCGCGGGCTGAAGGCTGAAGGTCACACGGTTGACATTCAGACCGACGGCAAGTCCGGTTTCGATGCGGCCAGCAACGGCGCCTGGGATGCGATCATCCTTGATGTCATGCTGCCCGCGCTTGACGGGCGTGAGGTATGCCGGTCATTGCGTCTGGACAACAACCGCACCCCGATCCTGATGCTCACCGCCCTGGACAGCACTGACGACATTGTCCGCGGCTTAAGGCTCGGTGCCGACGATTACATGACAAAGCCGTTCGCCTTCGATGAGCTGCTGGCCCGGCTTGAAAGCCTCGACCGGCGGGCAGACGCGGGCGAGATGAAACAGGCCAAGGGCTTGATGGAGGCCGGGGACCTCACGTTTGATCGTGATGCCCTTGTCGTCAGGCGTGCCGGCCGGACCATCGAGCTGACCTCCCTGGAGTACGCTCTTCTGGAATTCATGATGGTTGAAACCGGCAAGGTTTTAAGCCGTGCCAGGATTTTGCAGAACGTCTGGGGCGTGTCGCAGGACCCGCTCACCAATGTGGTCGACGTCTATATCAGGCGACTGCGTGCCAAGATTGACGATGGTGCACATATCAAGCTGATCAACACAGTCCGCGGCCGCGGCTATCGGTTCGGTACGATTTAGCGGGTGGTTCTCCTCTTTCAGCAGCGATTACGGCGAAATTCGTTCCCTGCCATGAATGGCAAATGAACCGGCTGTGAAGTCAGCATAACAACTGGCTGAACTGCCGGTTAAGTCAGAAATAACAGTAAGTTAAGCTGATTGCGCATCGAAATTTCGGTGTGCATCCTCTGCTCGTGACGGCAGTAACGCACTCGTTGTCGGGTCTGCATCCGCAGCCTCAAACAGCGATAAACACGAAAGCAGAGGAACCGACATGAAACAGATCATCTTCAATCAGAAGGTCGTCCCGGCCAGTGCAAAATGGGCGTTCACCGCGCGACGGGTAAACCGTAGCGATGCTGTGGGCTATGGCGGCGACCTGTACAATGCCAGGGCAGGCGATCTTGTGCTTGTTGAGGTGGACACCATTGGCCAGCACAAGAAGCTGCAACTGGCGGAAGGCCGCTACTCGGTGAGCTACAAGGGCGACCTGCTGGTTGTCGTATGCGGCAACCGTTATGCGCCGGATCAGTTTGAGGGCTTTGCCGAGATTGATTATGACGGTTGTGACATGCTGGCGGGCGGCGGCATTGCCGGGCGTATGGAGGCTGCGCACGACAAGATGGCCCCGCCGACCAGACTGCGCCCTCTGGGTCTTCTGACAGACAAGCACGGCCAGGTGATCAATATTGACTCCTATGCCATTCCCGGCTCGTCCATTCCGCCCCAGGTAACCGTTATCGGCGTGTTCGGCGCGTCGATGAACGCCGGTAAGACAACCGCGGCCGTCAGTCTTGCCCATGGCCTGAGCCGGGCCGGATATGCCGTGGAGGGTGTCAAGGCAACCGGAACCGGTGCGTTCGGAGACTTCAATGCCTTTTTGGATGCAGGCGTGCCGGTTACCGACTTTACCGATGCCGGAATGGCATCCACCTACAAGGTGCCGCTGGAGCGTATCGAAGACGGATTTGATGCCCTTGTCGGCGGTGCCGCCGCGCGTGGTGCCGAAATAGTTGTTGTCGAAATCGCTGATGGCGTATTTCAGGCTGAAACGGCTGAAATCATGAAGAGCAGCCGCATCAAGGATCGTTTTGATGCAAGCCTGTTTGCCGCACCTGACGCTCTGGGCGCAGTGGGTGGCGTTTCCATCTTGCAAAAGCACGGTCTGGCCCCGTTTGCCGTTTCCGGCATGGTGACCTGTTCGCCCCTGGCTGTACGTGAAGCAGAAACCGTCACCGGCACGAGGCTTCTGTCCCGCAACGACCTGATCAACCCGGAACAGCTTCTCCCGGCAGTCGCTCATCTGCTGCGCAGCCCGGCACCTCAGGTGGTTCAGCATACCAGCCGCGCGGCGTGAACACGGCTGCACGTCACACTGAACCGACGCCGCACCTGGGGTGATGGCGTCGGTTGTTTTTGGCAAAGACAGTCGACGTCATACTTTCTCAATCAAACGACCATCGTGCAGCCCCATCTTCATCACCAAGCAAGACCAGTCTGTTCCGGGTCAGTCGCCGCACCGGCGTCAGCCCGGATGGAAAAAAGTGAGCACGAGAACCACAGTCAAAGTTGCGCAGGAAATTGTTTCCCACGAGGCGATTGTGCGCGAAGCCTATCTGGACAGTGTCGGCGTGTGGACCTGGAGCGTGGGTATCACCAACTCATCCGGACATACGGTTTTTCCCAGATACAAGGACAATCCGCAAACCATCAGGCGCTGTCTCGAAGTGTTCGAATGGGTGCTGCGCACCACCTATGTGCCGGCTGTCGCAGAGGTGTTCGACGGCTTCTTGCTGACAGAAGAACAGTTCGGTGCCGCCTTGTCATTTCACTACAATACAGGCGGCATTCGCCGGGCCACCTGGGCAAAGCGCTGGAAGGCAGGCGATATCGCCGCTGCGCGGGCCACATTCATGAACTGGTCGAAACCACCATCGATAATTCCGCGCCGGCGCAAGGAACGGGACCTGTTCTTCGACGGTGTCTGGTCGAGCGATGGAACCGCAACCGTGTTTCCGGTCCGAAAACCGTCCTACCAGCCCGATTGGGCCAGGGCGCAGAAGGTCGACATAGGTCCGGTGCTGGAAGACCTGTTGGGTCCGGCAGGTTCATCGCCGGTAGTTGAAGTTCAAGTTTGATTCGAATCTCCTTGACGTAATACCAAAAGGTATCATATATACATGATACCAAATGGTATTATAATGGAGAACCTCATGATTCAGACCATGCCGTCAGACCTGCAGGGCGCCTTTCGTGCCCTGGCCGATCCGAGCAGGCGTGAAATGCTGACCCGGTTGCGCGATGGCGACATGACCATCGGTGACATGGCCGGGCATTTCCCCATGACCCGCGCGGCGGTCAAAAAACACCTCACCATACTCGAACAGGGCAGGCTGATTTCTGTTCATGCAAGGGGTCGCGAGCGCATCAACCGCCTGGAGCCTGCCGCCCTGAAGGATGTTGCCGGCTGGCTCGATTACTTCAGCACATTCTGGGATGACAAACTCAACCGACTCCAAACAGCGGTTGAAGCCGCGGAAGGAAACAGCAAATGACCAGCTCCACGATTGTAAAAACAGTCATGTTCACCGCGTCGCGCGAAACCGTGTGGGGGTTTCTGACCGAAAAGGACAAACTCGCCATCTGGTTTCATCCGGCCGATGCAGATCTGGCCGAGGGCGCGGAATTTGCCCTGCTCGGCACGGCAGAGGACGGCCAGACAGAGAAAATCTGCTGGGGCTCGGTTCTTGAGATGACCCCGCCTTCGACGCTCAAGTACACCTTCACCATCAAGCCTCTGGGCGGACACATGACAACCGTCACCTGGCAACTGGAGGAGATGCTTGGTGGCACCAGGTTGACATTGCACCATGAAGGCTTCGAAGCGGCAGGCGATGATGCGCTTGGCCTGCTGACGGCCATAGATGCAGGCTGGGACCGGCATTTTGGCACGTTGCGCGAAGCGGTTGCTGCGTAATGTGATATATATGGACTTGCAGGAACTTACCCTGGATCAGGACGTTTTCGATTGTTGCCGCTGGTAGTGCCGCCGCGCCTTTGCCCGGTTGCCGCACAGGTCCATGGCGCACCACTGCCGGCGCCGGTTTTTGCTCTCATCGAGAAACAGCCAGCCGCAATTGTCTGACGGGCACATTTTGACACGGTTGATTTCGTGGTTGTCGCCGAGCAGCGAAACGGCAAGCAGGCCTATGGCTTTGCTGAACGTGGTTTGTGAACCGAATGCCAGTCCATGTAAGGCAGGCTTCATAAGTTGATAGGTTTCTGTGCGGGTTATGGTCCTGTTGAAATCCTCGACGTCCGGAGTGGCCGGTTGATTGCCGTGAATGACCGCTATGACGATGGTGCGAAGCGTTTTGCGAAACTCCAGCACATCCTTTTGCAGCCGCTCCTCGCCAGGTAGGGCAAGACCCTGCAGGCCGGTCGCAGTGCACCAGGCGACCAGGTCTTGCGCACATGCCAATCGTTCGTCCGCAATTGCGCCGTCAGATGTCCAGTTGGCCGTGTTCAGGAAGTCAAGGCAGATGCGACCGCCTACCAGACGAACCGGATGGTTTTGATAGCTCATACTTCAATTCTAACCGTTGTTATGGTTGACTCGCAAGTGACGGTGAATATTATAACCCTTGTGATGGTTATAAAGGAATTCAACCGTGCTGGTGACAAGTGAAATTCTGTTGTCCGCTCGCGGTATCCGCAGGGGCATGCGCAAAATGTTTGCCCTGGCTTTGTTCATCGTTCCATACGGAATGGCGTTCGGTGCGGCGGCAATAGACAGTGGCATGTCGGCCGCACACGCTGTCACCATGAGTGTCTTTGTATTCTCTGGTGCGGCACAGTTTGCATCGCTGGAATTGTGGTCGTCTGCATCCACCATCTCGCTGTTGCTGGTGGTGCTTGCGGTAAGCGCACGCTTCATTCTGTTGGGCGCATCCCTGTCGCCCTGGGTCAACAAGCTCAATCGCCCGCAACGGCTTGCAGCCCTCACAATGTTGAGTGATCCGAATTTTGCAGATTGCAGGAACGCATTTCAAAATGGCGAGAGCGACATTGGCAGGTTGGTCGGGGGAGGACTGGTCCTGTGGGCGGCATGGATCATCGGCACCGCAATTGGTGTGGTCATTGGCCAGGCCTTTGGTGACCTGCACCGCTTCGGCATCGATGTTCTGATGCCTTCATACTTTGCCGCATTGCTGCTGGCCGGGTGGGGTAGCGAATGGGAAGGTGCCCGGACCTGGCTGCCGGCGATCATGGCTGCGCTCATTGCGATCACTGGTATGCATGTTCTCCCGCCGGGATGGAACATCGTCTGCGCGGCTATGGCTGGCGGTGCCGTTGGCGGATTAATCCATGGACGCTAGCCTGTATGGATTTTTCATCATCATTTTGATGGGGCTGATTGTCTATGCAACCCGGGTTGCCGGATCAGAGCTCATGAGCCTGTTTGACCTGACCCCACGCCTGGAAGCCATCCTGAAGGCGATGGCGTCTTCCGTGCTGGTCGCGATCGTGGTGTCTGAATGCGCCAGTGGCGATTTGCGGGTTGCTGCTGCAGTTACCGTCGCGAGCATCACTATGCTTGCATTCAAAAACCCCCTTATCGCCATGTCTGGTGGTATAGTTACAGCAGCAGCCTTTTCATTCATGTCCTAGGCGATCCTGGTCATCTCATTCAGGACGAAATTACTGACCGCACCTTCGGTTGCTGCCGCATAAGCCGCCAGATGCGGGGCACCCATGTGTTGTTGCCACAGGTCGCGGCTTGTCCAGTTTTCATAAAACAGGAACAGACCCGGATTCTCGTTATCCTGGTGCAGGTCGTATTGCTCGCAGCCATTTTCCGCACGGGTGATGTCCACGAGTTTCTCCAGCTCACTTCGCACCAGTGCCTCCTTGCCCGGAACCGCTGTGATCTGTGCAACAATTGTCAGTGACATAGGTTCGATTTCCTGTGGTTGATATTGTGATGGGCGTATGTACCTTGCGTTTGGCAGTATAGGCAAATACGCGCTCTATCCGCCGTCAGCGTCTGCTACATGCTCCTGGTCAGCAGCGGGTATACCGACATCACCAGCACCAGCGCACAACAGATATTGAAGCTGCGATAGGCCGCGGGCGTTCGAAGCAGGTGCCGCAATTGCCGTCCCAGCATGGTCCACGAGTTGATTGTCACGGTTCCGATGACCGCAAAAACCAGTGCGATGAAGAACACGCTGGTCAGTGACCGCTCGGGTGGTGAGTAAGCGGTGATGGCGGTTACTGCCATCGCCCATGTCTTCGGGTTAACCCATTGAAATGCCGCAGCCTGGATAAATGAAAGTGGCCGGGTGTTTTCGCTGATGCTATCAGTGTCTGCTGGCAGCGCCGTCGCGATCTTCCAGGCCAGATAGACAAGATAGGCCACGCTCAATATCCGCAAGACATTGAAGCTGTACGGAACGATGTCAAACACTTGCATAACGCCCAGTCCGACCAGGACGACCATAACCGGGAAGCCGAGCCCAATTCCCAGCATATGCGGCAGTGTTCGGAGCCATCCATAGTTCATGCCTGAAGCCATCAACATGAAATTATTGGGTCCCGGTGAGATCTGAGAGACAAAGGCAAATCCGGCAAGGGCAATGGTGAGGTCAAGCGTAATCATTGCGCAATGATATGAGAGTTCAGGCGCAATGTGTTTGCGTATTGGTTCATATATTTGGTAATATGTGCAATAAATGAGCGAATTAGATAAAATTGACAGGGCAATATTGCGCGAGCTGGAACGCAATGGGCGGCTCACAAATATCGAACTTGCGCGCAAGGTCGGGCTTTCAGCTTCAGCGTGCCTGAGGCGTGTTCAGGAACTTGAGCGAAACGGCACAATTCTAGGTTATCGGGCTGTTCTGAACCGGAAAGTGCTCGGCGGTGGTTTTGTGGTGATGGTGGCCGTCGGCCTGTCGCGTCATTTGAAGTCCGACCAGGTCGAATTTGAAAAGGTCATGGCAAACGCGCCGGAAGTACGTGAATGCCACTCCATCTCGGGAACTGTCGAATATCTGTTGCGCATCGAGGTTGCTGACCTGGCTGCCTACAAGCACTTTCACACCGAAGTGCTGGGTATGGTGTCGCAGGTGAGCAGTATCACCTCCCATATCGTGATGGCGTCGCCCAAGGACGAACGAGCCTGAAATCCGCCAGGCGCCGGAGCAGACTGCGGGGCCGGGTGGACCTGTAACGTCACCTCCGATTGGGCATATGTGGCTGCCGCAACCGGCTCTAGTATGGCCAGCAGCAAACAAACCTGTATGTTTCAGACCGCACTTTGATGCTGGCATCCGTCGTCGGGAATGGGAGAATGCAATGCGACTTCTGGTCTTTCAACATATCGACTGCGAGCATCCCGGATCGTTGCGGCGATTTCTGGCTGATGACCAGGTAGACTGGGACGCAGTCAATCTTTATGCCGGTGAGCCTGTTCCCGCACTTGAGGACTATGACGTACTCTGGGTCATGGGCGGGCCGATGGATGTCTGGGACGTGGATGAAAATCCCTGGCTGGTGCCGGAAAAGGCGGCGATCCGAAAGTGGGTGCGCGATCTTGAAAGACCGTTTCTGGGCCTGTGCCTCGGACATCAGTTGCTGGCCGATGCGCTTGGCGGAACATGCGGGCCGCAGCGTCCGCCCGAAATTGGCATTCTTGATGTCGACCTGACCGAAGCAGGTCAAAAAGATCCGCTGTTTGAAGGTCTGCCTCGCCGGCAGAAATTTCTGCAGTGGCATTCCGTCAATGTTGCGCAACCGCCTGACGGCGCAACCGTTTTGGCCAGCTCCGATATTTGCAGGGTGCAGGCCATGCGGGTCGGAAAACATGCCTGGTCGATGCAGTATCATGCGGAAATAGAACCCGACACGGTGGCCAACTGGGGTGAGGTTCCAGCTTATCACAACGCGCTTCTGGCCGCGCTTGGAGATAACGGGTTGATCCAGATGCAAGCAGCGGCTGATGGGCAGATGCCGGCATTCCTGTCCAGCGCCGAGACGATCTATCACAACTTCATGCGGCAGGTTGCCGGGTAGAATGAACACCGTAAATCAGCTCTGAGCCTATTGGCAGCCGGGCGTCTGCGTTCAGATCAGAGGGCGCTCACGAAGTCCGCCGTCGACAAAGCTCAGCACTGTCCTGGTCGGTTTTGCCCATTCGAAACCATCAAGGATCGAGCTTGCTTCTCCAGGCGAGTCGGGTGTTGGAACGAAGCAGTGCGCCAGTTGCTCCAATTGTACCTGCGCGTCTTCGCTCACGGCCTGGTTCCGACTGAACTCACGGGCCGGACCCCAGTAATCCCATGGCAAGGGTTCAATGCCTGCCAGCGTGGCGACATCCTTCAGGACGTTGGACGCCGGAAACCAATGCCCACTGATACCGGCATAGAAAAGACCGCAAGTCTGTGCATCGATCTCACCACCGCGAATGGCCAGCCACAATTCACTGCCGGATTTGAACCGTGACCGTGGGACATTGGTGACGTCAAATTCAATGCCATGGCCCTGCCGTGCCCGCATGCCCAACTGCGCGTCCAGAAGCTGCCATTCGCCGTCTTTGCGATATTCGCAAAGCCAGTGATCTTCCCATCTGCCTTTTCGGAAATAATCGACAAAGCCAACGCGGAGCCGTGCTTCGATACCCTGTGACCGGAATTTACTTGCCGCGATCAGGGTAAAGTCATGGCAGCTTCCGTACAGGTATGCCGACAATTTCCGGTGCTCGGTAAATGGCCGGTTGTCCCGATCTTTTGCTGTCTGAAACAACCGCTCAACCGTGCGCAAGTTGCGGTCTGTTTCTGCGTGGTCGGGAACGCCAAAGTTCAAAGACCTTGCTGCAGCATGATGTATCAGAAAGTTCTCCAGACAGTCGGTCAACTCGCTGGGGTGCGCGGGAAGATCATCCAGGCTGTCGGCAAACGGTCCCGGATCCGACCAGGCTGTATGCTGTGAATAGCTCAACTCAGGCCATACCTTTCCGCCATCCGCTGTTTGAGGTCATGATCGTCTCCGACTGTCGCAGGGGACATGATCAGGAACAGTACTGGGTGTCCGTTGACGGAGCAAACCGGCTTCCAATCATCAGAAATTTGCCGGTCCCGCCATTTTGGTGGGCTCCCAGATAAATGCTTACGCACCAGGTACCAACTTCAGCCGCATCAGGTTTCTCCTTGTGCCAACCGTTTCAACAAACTCAAACCCCATTGCGGCAAACGTGTCGCAAATGCCCATGAACCGGTAGCTGGGAGAATCCGCTGCCACCGGGTAGGCCTCAAGCCACAGTGCGCCATTGTTCCTGGCATAGTCGGTTGCCGCTGCGACCAGTTGTTGAGTGAAACCCTGGCCCCGGTGTTCCCGTTTCACGAAAAAACACATCAATGACCAGGTCTTGTCCGATATCTCGCTTCCACCGAGCTGCCGGTATGTGGATCTTGGCGCTATGGAACACCATGAGACCGGGTATCCGTCCAGATAGCCGAGCAGCCCGACCGGGATGCCGTTTTCAACGCGGCGTTTCATGGACGCTTTTCTGCCGGCCTTGCCGGATTTCCCTTTTTTGAATTCATTGCGGCGCCACACCATGCACCAGCAGTTATGCGGGCCACCACGGCTCTCAAACAAGGCTTCCATATCCGCCCAGCGTTCAGATCCCACGGCATGGAGTTCCAGTTTCATTTGCGGTCCTTGGACTGGCTGCAGTGTTCCGGATGGCAGATGGTGCCGCCTATCCGTTGATCACAAACTTGCAGAACAGTTTTTCTCCACGGCAGCATTGTTCGTCAACTGACGTTATGGTGACATCCAAAAGCAAGGCTGCAACGGCGGAACAGACGCAAGCCTCCTGACGCACGGCCCGTCCCAAGAACAGCTGAAACTGCGCACCACCTAACTGCGACATACAGGACGTCAAGAAATGGTGTTGTTGAGATCATCCAGCGAATTCCTGTCACGCTGACCCGTCCATCGGACCGGAGGGTTCGGTACGGCTTTGCTCGATCAGCCAGTCCCACATTCGGCTGACCGAGACGGCATTCCTTGTTTTGCGCGGAGCCACGATGAAAAATCCGAGATCCTTTTGTACCGTCTGCGGAAATGGCCGGACCAGTCTGCCTGAGGTCAGTTCATCGGCGACGAACAGATCACTGGCAAGTGCCACCCCCTGACCGGCAAGTGCCGCGTCGACCGCATGGGCGGTCTGGCTGAACTTGATGGTGCGATACGTCGGCATCGGCTTGCCGGTAAGTACCTCTTCGATAAACAGTGGCCACAGCCCGTGCCCGTCGAGCAACAGGGTGTGGTGGTCAAGGTCTTCCGGCGTCAGCAGCGGATGGTTTCCTTCCAGCAGGGCAGGGCTGCAGACGGCATAAAACTCAGATGGGAACAATGCCGCCGAAACCAGGCCAGACCCTTTTGGGGCATGGCCCTGGCGGACTGCAAGGTCAATGCCGTCATCCTGGAAGTTGGCCAGTTCAGGTGATGCCACAATCTGCACATTCAGGTCCCGATTGGCATCGGTGAATTTCGCCAGACGCGGCACCAGCCATTTCGTCGCGAAAGACGGCGTGACGGAGATGGTCACCACGCCTTGTTGCGGGCGCAGGTCGTCGGTCGCATCACGTATCAGGTCAAAGGCCCGCTGCACGGGTGCATGGTATTTGCGGCCCTCTTCGGTCAGCGCCAGCCCTCTGGCCAGGCGGTCGAACAGTTTGACCTGAAAGTCGGCTTCCAGCGCGCGCACATGCTGGGCAACGGCACCCTGGGTGACGCCGACTTCCTCAGCCGCCAGCCGGAAGTTCAGGTGGCGGCCGGAGGCTTCAAATGCCTTCAATGCATTCAGGGCTGGCAGGCGGGCCAAGGGTTCTCTCCGCTAAGCAGTAGATTTTCTATAGTCTAGAGAGTGTTTTTGTGGTTGGTCAAGCACGCGTCCGGACGATACTTTTTCGGCACTTACAGATTTTCATCAACTCAGTAAATGAGGTCCGGCATGTCCGAACAAAAAGTAGCAATCATAACAGCAGGCGGCAGCGGCATGGGGGCGGACTCGGCCCGCAAGCTGGCGGCTGACGGTTTTCATGTGGCCATCCTGTCATCGTCTGGCAAGGGCGAAGCGCTGGCCAATGAACTGGGCGGCATCGGCATCACCGGGTCCAACCAGTCGGTTGACGATCTGCAGCGGCTGGTTGATGCGACCATGGAAAAATGGAGCCGCGTCGACGTGCTTGTTAACAGCGCAGGTCACGGCCCGCGCGCGCCGGTCCTGGAGTTGAGCGACGAAGACTGGCATACCGGCATGGATGTGTATTTCCTGAACGTCGTGCGCCCGACCCGTCTCGTGACCCCGATCATGCAGACCCAGAAATCCGGCACTATCATCAACATCTCGACTTTTGCCGCCTTTGAACCCAACCCGGTGTTTCCGACATCCGGTGTGTTTCGTGCAGGCCTGGCCGCCTTCACCAAGCTGTTTTCCGACAAATATGCAGCCGAGAATATCAGGATGAACAATGTGCTGCCGGGCTTCATCAACTCCCTGCCGGAAAAACAGGAATTTCTCGAGCAGATCCCGATGCAGCGTTATGGCGACTCGCTGGGTGAAATCGCGTCGGTTGTCGCCTTCCTCGCGTCAAGTGGAGGAGCTTACATTACGGGTCAGAACATCCGTGTGGATGGCGGTATTACGCGGTCAGTGTGACAAGGTCACGGTGCTACCCAGGTGCCGCGCCAGCCTGATCCTGCGCGCATCAGACTCGCCCTTTCATGGCCGTCCGCTGACAGGTCGAGCCAGTCGATACAGGTCACCGAGATGACGGTTACACAGAAATTCTCGTAGCCATCGTCGCGGTCGGTCGGCTGGTTTCCGGCCTGGCCGTCTGCCGGGTTGTCTATCACGGTGCCCGGCACCAGCGGGTTGCGATACAATACCAGCGAGCGGTCTCGGCTGGCATCCCAGGCTGATCTTTTGACGGGGCCGTCAGTGATGATGGAGGCGGTGCCCTCCAGCCTGATCTGGATGTTCTTCTCAAGATCGGCTGCCACAAGCGAGACATTTGGATTGGCGTTGATCTCGGCAATCTTGGCCGAGCGCACATCGGTGTGAAAGGTGATCTCGCCGGTCTCTTCACACACCCGGCGCAGTATGACATAGCGCACCTTTGCCGTGCCCTCGATGCCGACAGTTGCCAGTTGCGCGATACTGAACGGCGAACGGCCTGGTGCCGCACCTTCGCGCAGGCAGGTCCAGACAGTTGCGAGAACCTGTTCAAGTCCGGTATTGCCGGTGACGGGTTTTATCTGCGGTTGGCGTGTGTTCACGCGGCATTGTTCCCTGCAACCCGGTATATCCTGACGGGCGCGTTTCAGCCCGCAGGCCAAATCCCCATGCAGTATTGCGGTCAATCACCGGGATAGATTGTGGCTCCGGTCGCCTTGTCTGCAACCAGGTTTGATCCGAGAGTTGTTGGATTTACACTGCCGATTGTTAAACGGCTCGCTGACAATTCAAGGTAACTGCAGGCGCCGATATCGACAATTCACTCTGTCGATATCGGCGACGCAACAGTTGCCCCTGTCTCCGCAATTCCCTCAGTTCCCCTGGCCCGCCCCGAGCTCTTCCTTACGGTAGATGCCGGGAGACAACAGGACAATCTGTTTTGTTGGCGTGACTGCACTTTTTTGAAAACTGTGTCCTATTTGCCACAGTAGGGTCTTATCTTTGCCGAACAGCTTATCCTCGCTTCGCTCGGGCCGTTCTCCGACCCTGAACAACCTTAGAGATGAACTCCCCACCGAAGCACGTCAGTGCTGAGGCAAGCGCGACTGCGCGCCGCACGAAGTGCGCCCTAGCGGAGTGCAGCCGAAGGCTGTTTGCGTGAGCGACATTAACACAGAGTTTTTCAACCAGAAAAAGTGGATCACTTCCCGATTTCGGGCAATGATGTCAGCACGACTAAATCAAGGGGCCCTGAAATGAGTGTTGAATTCCTGCTGACATCAATTGTCGTTGTTCTGCTGCCGGGCACCGGTGTGCTCTATACACTGGCCGTCGGGCTGGGGCGGGGGTTCAGGCCCAGCATCGCTGCCGCTTTCGGATGCACGCTGGGCATCCTGCCTGCAGCGATTGCCAGCATTGTCGGGCTGGCTGCCATACTGCACACCAGCGCGCTGGCCTTTCAGATCGTGAAGTATCTGGGTGTCGCCTACCTGTTCTACATGGCCTGGAGCATCATGAAGGACGGTGGTACGCTTGACGTTACCGAGGACAAGGCCCCGGTTTCCTCGGGCCGGACGATCCTGAACGGCATGCTGCTTAATGTTCTGAACCCCAAGTTGTCATTGTTCTTCATGGCCTTTCTGCCGCAATTTGTACCGCTTGATGCACAAGGCGCGACGGCGAGCCTCGTATTGCTGGCGGGCGTATTCATGGCGCTCACCTTCATCATCTTTGTCGGATACGGTGCCTGCGCTGCCATGGCCCGTGACTATGTGATTTCACGCCCGGTGGTCATGACATGGCTCAAGCGAACGTTCGCCGGCACATTCGGATTTCTGGGTCTGCGGCTTGCGTTGTCCGAGAGGTAGGTCGTGAGGCACCGCAAGCCGGGCCGCAGTGTGAGGAACTGCACTTGTCTCTTCCGCATGGGATTGTAATCAATGAAGCAGAACCATGCAGCACTCATCGACCCAAAATGTCATTGTAATCGGCGCCGGGCTGTCCGGCCTGGCCGCCGCGCACGAACTTGCACAACGAGGTATTCCGGTAACGGTTCTTGAAGCCGGTGACCGTGTCGCTGAACCCTGGCGCGCACGCCATCCGCAACTGCGCCTGAATATTCATCGACACTTTGTCAGGTTGCCGGGGCATCAGGTGCCAGACAGGGACGGCGCCTTTCTGCGCCGCGACACGGTTGTGGATTATCTTGAGAGTTGTGCTGCCGACCTTAAGGTCCCGGTTCGTTTCGGGGTCAGGGTGACCGGTGTCGAGCGCGCGGGGGCGATCTGGCGGCTGACCACTGACGACCAGACCTATGAGGCAGGCCAGATCATCTTTGCCACCGGGCGCGACCGCGTCCCGCACATGCCGGTCTGGAAAGGCCGGGAACATTTCAAAGGCGACTTGATCCATGCGGCTGATCTTGGAGATGTCGCGCGATTGAGTACCAAGCGTGTGCTGGTGATCGGCGCTGGGAATTCGGGCGGCGATGTGTTGAACCATCTGGCGCAGAGTGATCCCGCAGAGGTGTTCATTTCCGTCCGCCATGGTCCGGCCATCGTCCCAACCCGGGTTTTTGGTTTTCCGCTGCATCGGGCGGCAAGCCTGTTTGCAGCGCTCCCGGTCACCGCGCTTGACCCGGCATTCCGGCTGATGCAGTGGTTGTTTTTCGGCAACCTGGCCCGATACGGATTGACCAGTCACCCGGACGGCGGCGGCACACGGTTGTTGCGCGACGGCGTTGCCTTCGCCATGGATGATGGTTTTGTGGCTGCCGTCCGGGCCGGGCGTTTCAAGGTTGCGGGCGATATTGCCGAGTTCAGGCCGGACACGGTCGTGTTCGAGGATGGCCGCACCTTCAGACCCGACACGGTGATCTGCGCGACCGGCTATCGCACCGGGCTGGAACCGCTGCTCGGGCACCTGTCGGTGCTCAACGACTGCGGTGTTCCTTTGCATCCAGACGGTGCAGTTGACCCGGGCAACAAGGGGCTCTGGTTCACCGGTTACCGGCCGGTATTCCAGGGTTATTTCCATGCTGCTGCGGCAAGTGCGAGGCGGATTGCCGATGGCATACTGGCGCAAGGCTAGGTGACCGCGGGCAAACCTGCGGACAGGCGCCTGTTTCTGACGCAAAAATCCCACAATTCAACCGCTTTTGGCCCAACAAAAACCAACCGTGGAAGGTCCTATATGCGTGTCGGCGAGGCGTTGGGAAAACGACCTCACCAGATACATTAATGCCCGTCACAATGACGGGTTGTCTAATTTTGGAGGGTGCAATGAAAAGATTTTTTGCTGTTCTGGCTGTTTCGGTGCTGGCCGTTGGTGCTGCACAGGCTGCGGATTTCGCTGAAGTGGATACTGATGCTGACGGTTCCGTGTCGCTCGACGAGGCTGTGTCCATGATGCCTGACCTTACCGAAGATGCCTTCCTTTCAGCAGATGCAAATGCAGATGGTGCGCTTACGCCAGATGAGTTCGCCAGCATGAAAAACTAGCAGCAGTTAAAGGGCTCCCGGATTGAGGATCGCGCTGGCGGCCCCGATCCGGGTGTTTCAACCGCCTTATACGTTTTCGGCTTCCGGGGCTGGCCCATGGTAGATCATCTTCCATTCGCCGGCGTCCTTGCGAAAGATATTGATCATTCGCACACTTCCCGGATTGAGTTTTTCAAGGCAGATCACCGCCCAGCCTCCATCAGAAAACCGCACTGATTCAACGTCACAGCTTATGTCAGGTGGCCGCCGCATCATTTGCCCCCAACTGTTCAAAACCGCCTCCCGCCCGTCAATACGTCCGGTTGACGGGTGTTGCACGGCCACTGGTTCCTGGCTGGCCCATACATTTGCCATGGCAGCGGTGTCACTTTCCCGGAATGCCCGGTAGAACTCAGAGTTGACGGCAAGAACCGCACTACGGTCAGCGTCGGACTGGGCTCCGGCATGGGGGATGTGAGCCGCCATGATCAGCGTGAGCAGGACGAAGAAATGAATTACCGGTTTTTTTGCGGCTGATAACACGACAGTTTCCATCTGTTTTGCCCGAACCACCAGAGCATGGAAAACCGGACTGGCCTTCCCGGCAAGCATGTTAGTGGGTTATTTTGACAGCAGGGTGTCGGGACAGATCAACCACGCCATGGCACAGTTCTGGCTTCACACTTCGGTCATCGATGCCCGTGTATCCAGGTAAGTGTCGGGATCCGGTTCCGGCACCATCATGGTGTTGCGCCAGATGCACTGCTCGGCGTTGATCAGGCCCAATTCCCAGACACAGGCGATGACCGGCCTCGAGGCAGTATCCAAGGGCGTGTCATTTCCCCACAAGGTCCGTTCAATATGCTGGCACAGTACCGAGCCCTGTATCCACCAGTGCAGCAGAACGGAAACGCCAAGTTCGCCCGGGTGAATGATGACGAACCCCAGACCGTCATCATCACCTTCGGCAGTGACCAGCGGCAGCAGGTCGCGCTGCGCAAAAACCTGCGCCTTGCCCACAATGCTGTCTGTGAGATCTTGTCCACCAGCCGTGACCCCGTAGACCTTCAGACGCAGATGACCAACCCGCCAGATGCCGAGACTTGACACTGCTCTGGGCTGGTAGACGCTCAGGCTCGCTGTCCGGTCTGAGGTCAAGTTGTGTGGCCGGCCTGGTCAGGCATGGAACTTGTTGCTTGGCGTGAACGATGACACGACCGGGTCGCGCGGCTCGTTGACCCACAGTTGCCGGTCGGGGTGCATGCCGGCGCCTTGAATGGCGGGAACGGCAGACCGGCGCATGCGATTGAGCAGCCGGGTATCGGCATCGCCGCAAGACGGGTGCAGACCACCATTTGCCTCGACGGCTTTTGTCCACTCCGCCTTGCGCGCTGCCAGTGTGGCCGGATCGTTCAACTGGGTGCAGTTGAGCTCGTTGCTGTTCAGGTCGGCGGTGATCTCGTCACCGTCCTCAATAAACGCGATGGGCCCGCCAAGAGCTGCTTCCGGCCCGACGTGCCCGATCACCAGCCCGACCGAACCGCCGGAAAAGCGTGCATCGGTCATCAGGGCCACGACGATGTCGCGCTCGCGGCACAAGGTCGTAATACGCGAGGTTGAATCAAGCATCTCCGGCATGCCCGGTCCGCCACTGGGCCCCTCATAACGCATGATGATCATGTCATGATCTTTGAAGCTGTCGGGGTCGTGATCGAGTGCGTCCAGCAAGCCCTGCTCGCCGTCGAATACCCGGGCGGTACCGCGGAACATGTTGTCTTCAAGGCCACCCTCGACGCCTGCCAGTTTCAGCACCGCGCTGAATTCAGGCGACAGATTACCACCCAGAACCCGCAGTCCACCTGTTGGCTTGTAGGGTTTCGAAACCGGATAAATGACGCGCCCGTCGGCAGACGGCGTGTCGAGCCGGGCGACCTGTTCGGCCAGGGTTTCTCCGGTGCATGTTGGTACATCACCGTTGAGCAGGCCCGCATCCAGCAGTTCCTTGACGATCACCTGCACCCCGCCAACTCCGTCGATGTCGACCATCGAATAGCGCCCGTAAGGCCGGGCGTCGGTGAGTACCGGCACGACGTTCTGCGAGATGTGGTTGAATTCTTCCGGCGTGATGATGTCTTTCCAGAAGTTTCCGAAGCCCGCAGCGCGCGCGATCTCCGGCGCATGCAGCACAACGTTTGTCGAGCCGCCAACGGCCATTGCCACAATCAGTGCATTGCGGATTGAATCGCGTCCGACAATGTCTCTTGGCGTGGTATCGGTTTCGATCAGCTTCTGCAGATAACCGACGAGTTCGGCCGGAAACTGTTCCAGGCGGCGCGGATCGTCGGACGCCGGTGCCACCATGTGCAGCGGCTGCATGCCGGCGACCCCGATAAAGGTCTGCATGGTGTTGTAGGTGAACATGCCGCCGCAACTGCCATATCCGGGGCACGCCACACACGAGATATGCATGCGCTCTTCTTCATCCTTGTTACCGGCCGCCTGGTAGGCAGTAACCAGGTCAACCGGACTGTTGGATTTGGGGTCAAAGCCGGGGTGGATGGACCCGTCAGACATCATGATGGCGGGCCGGTTGTGCTCAAGCAGGGCGGCGAGCGTCCCGACCGGCGGCTTGTCGCATGCCACTACGGCAACGGTTCCGGCCAGCCCGCTGGCGCTCAGGTGTTCGCACACCGAGTCATGGGTGACCTCGCGCCCGATCAAGGAGTAGCGCATTTCGCGGGTGCCGTTGCGGATGCCGTCTGATGTGGCAACGGTGTATTCCGGCTGGACCAGGCGCATCGGCATCTGGCCCGGCCCGCTGCCTATATTGGCAAGCAGGTTCTGATGGATGGCCTCAACCTTGCCCTGCACCCCGATATAACACTGGCTGTCGCCCTTGTTTCCAATCACGCCGACAGACGGGTTATGGATCAGATCAGGGTCGGTTCCAAGTTCCCGCGCAATACCGAAGGCCTGGGCGCTGCGACCGGGGTGTTTGTCGATGATGACGGTCCTGGATTTTGGCACTTTGAAATTCTCCATTAGATCAGCATGATTTTTGATT
>CALHUA010000005.1 GCA_938039915.1 uncultured Anderseniella sp. | reverse complement strand
CTATCCGGAGGGGCTGGGCTTTTATCAGGAGTTTCCGCTCGCAACAGACAAGACGATGCTGCGCGGCTGCGCATATGGACTGCCGTTGTCGGAAGCTGCGGATGCAGGTTTCAACCGGCGCATTCTTGCGGCAAGATATTTGTCCGCGCGTATAGATAATGACACCGCAGCAGAAGACATCCAGTTGACGGTCTGGTCCAATGAAGCGGCCCATTCGAGCGGGTTTCAGGGCTTCATACTGTCTGACCTGGAATATGGTGTGAAACAATATCACGATCAGCTGCGCGACGTCATGCCGGTCCTGAACCAGGCCGAAGCGCCGGATCGACATCCCTCGAAATCATCTGGCAAAAGCGGCTGAGCAGCCGGTAACGGCAGAATTGAGAGGCGCTTCTACGCGTCTCCCTGATTGGCAATCTTCTGATCAAGCTCCTGGCGTTTTTGCTGATAGAACATGAGCAATGCTGCCAGTGCGACGCAGACCGCAACGAACAGGATAATGATTGTAGCGAGCGCGTTGATATCGGGACGCAGGCCCAGGCGAATTCGGGAAAAGATCAGGATTGGCAAGGTGTTCGCGCCCGGTCCCGTAACAAAACTCGCGATGACCAGGTCGTCCAGTGACAGGGTGAATGCCAGAAGCCAGCCACTTATCATTCCTGGCGCAAGACGCGGAAGTGTGATTGCGGTCAGGACCTTGAACGGCTTGGCGCCGAGGTCCAACGCCGCTTCCTCAAGCGTCTGGCCCATGCCGGTCAAGCGCGCCTGAACAATCACCGCCACGTAAGCCAGCGAAAAGGTGATGTGCGCGATCGTGATTGTCGTAAATCCGCGTTCTGCGGGCCAGCCGATCAGTTGTTTCAGCGTAATGAACAAAACCAGAAGTGACAAACCGGTTATCACTTCCGGCATGACCAGCGGCGCAACCAGCATGCCGCCAAACAAGGTACGTCCCTTGAACCGGCCGAAGCGCACCATGGCCAAACCAGCCAGCGTTCCCAGTATGGTTGCGAACGTGGCGTTGACCAATGCGATCTTGAGGCTGAGCGCAACCGCATTCCATACCTCTTCAGATTGGAACAGCACTTCGTACCAGCGCAGTGACCATCCACCCCAGACGGGTACAAGTTTTGAATAGTTGAACGAATAGATGACCAGGAGAATCATCGGAATGTAGAAAAACGCCAGGCCGAAAGCCAGCATGACCGAGAGGAATGTTGAGCGTTTTCCATACATGGATTACTGCCCCTCCGCGGCCTTGCCCTGGAAGTACTGGTATATTGTCATCGGCAGTACAAGCAGGACCAGCAAAATGATGGCGACAGCGGATGCGACCGGCCAGTCTGTGTTGGCCGAGAACTCGTTGAAAAGCAGGCGCCCGATCATCAGCACGTTGCCGCCGCCGAGCAGATCTGGGATGACGTATTCGCCGGTTGCCGGAATGAACACCAGCAATGAACCGGCAACAATGCCCGGTATCGTCAATGGCAGGGTGACTTTAAAAAACGTATTCATTGGCCGCGACCCGAGGTCTGCGGCTGCCTCGTTCAAGGTGTTGTCCAGCCGCTCCATGTTGGCGTAAAGCGGCAGGATCATGAACGGCAGATAGGTATACACGATGCCGATATAGACCGCGAACTCGGTGTAGAGCATGCGAATGGGCTCATCGATAATTCCCAACGAGATCAGCAGGTTGTTTATGGTGCCACGATCAGCCAGCAGGCCCATCCATGCATAAACGCGCAGCAGGAACGATGTCCAGAACGGCAATATGACCGCAAACAACAGCAGTCTCTTTGCGACCGGTCCCGACCGAACGATGCCATAGGCCATAGGGTAGCCGATCAACAGGCAGGCGATCGTGGAAATGATCGAGATCTTCAGCGAGTTCAGGTATGTCCGATAATACAGATTGTCCGTCAGTATGTAGATGAAATTGTCAAACACCAGCCGGATGTTCATGACACCCTCATCGGTCCATTCAATCATGTTGGAGAATGGCGGGCTGGCTATGACGATTTCCGCAAGGCTGATCTTGGCGACTATGAAGAAGGGCAGCAGGAAAAAGATCAGCAGCCAGGCATAGGGCACAAACAAGATAATGGACCGCCATCGCGACTGGATGCGCCTGGCAAGCTGGCGGAACAGACTTGATTGACTGTCCGCTGGTTGCGTTGCCATGTCTTGGGTTGTGTCGCTCATTTTTGCAGCAACATTGCGCTTGACGGATCCCAGGAGAGGTAGACGGTGTCCTCCCACGTGATCTGATGTGACCGGCTCTTTGGCCTGACCTGATTGGGTGCGGTAACATCGACAATCAGGCCATCATTCAGGCGAACCTTGTAGATCGAGGTGTTGCCCAGGTAACCGATATCATCGACCTTGCCCTCCGCCTGATTGGTGGTGGACTTGCCTTTTCTCGGCGCTGTCTTGCTCAATTTGATCTTTTCCGGTCGGATGGCTATCCAAACCCGGCTGTTCTCTTTGACCGATTGCCCGTGATCGATATAGATCTCGCCCAGGTTCGTATCGACCCGGACATGATCCGGGCTGTTTTCCGTGATCCTGCCTTCCAGAATATTTGCCGACCCTATGAAATCTGCGACAAAGCGGGATTCCGGGAACTCGTATATTTCGGTTGGAGTGCCAATCTGTGCGAGCTCGCCGGCATCCATGACGGCAATTCTGCTTGAAAGCGTCATCGCCTCTTCCTGGTCGTGGGTCACGACGACGAAAGTGATGCCGACCTGCTCCTGGATATTGGCAAGTTCAAACTGTGTCTGCTCGCGCAGTTTCTTGTCGAGGGCGCCCAGCGGTTCATCAAGCAGCAGGAGTTTTGGCTCCTTGACCAATGCTCGCGCAAGGGCCACCCGCTGGCGCTGGCCGCCGGACAGTTGTTGGGGTTTGCGCTTCTTGTAATCCTGAAGCTCGACCAGCTTCAGTATCTCGTGGACCTTGTGATCGATTTCATCGCCCGGCATCTTGTCCTGTTTCAGGCCAAAAGCGATGTTCTTCTCGACACTCATGTGTGGAAACAGCGCATAGCTTTGAAACATCATGTTGGTCGGACGCTCGTATGGAGGCACGGTCGACATGTCTGCGCCGTCAATCAGGATGGTCCCCGCCGTCGGCGTTTCAAATCCGGCCAGCATTCTGAGCAAGGTGGTCTTGCCGCACCCCGAACCGCCGAGCAGGCAAAACAACTCGCCCTTGTAAATATCAAGGTCAATGTTGTTTACAGCAATGATGTCGTCACCGAATTTCTTCGTAACGCCCCTGACGCGGACCATGGGTTCTGCGTCTGTATCGAGCCACGGTGTGTCACTGGCAGTCGGATCACCAGCCATATTGGACCTCGCTATGTGGTGCGGTCTGAACAGTGCTGTGATGGCGGCGACCTCTGCAAGGCGTCGCCATCACAACAAACTGCTAACTAGCTACCGGCCTTGAACTCGGTCCAGGTTCTTGTCCGGAATTTCTCAGCCTTTGGAGGTAACGGATTCAAGGTGTACATGTTCGTGACCTGTTCGGGCGTCGGGTAGGCTGCGGCACTTGACGTGACCGCCTTGTCGATCATCGGCTTGGCGTC
This sequence comes from uncultured Anderseniella sp., assembly GCA_938039915.1. Lineage (GTDB taxonomy): Bacteria > Pseudomonadota > Alphaproteobacteria > Rhizobiales > Aestuariivirgaceae > Anderseniella. Next base: position 717 of record CALHUA010000005.1, on the reverse strand, counting down.
AATGTTGGCAGACGCATACCATGTGGAGTTGCTGTCACCGGCTGCCACTTCCGGGCGCATCACGTAGTTCAAGAACAGATGGGCGTCCTCGACATTCTTGGCATCGGCAGGAATGATCCAGCCATCAACCCAGAAATTGGCCTTGCCCTCTCCCTCGGGCAGGAAGAAATCGAGAACAACACCGGTCTTGGCTTCTGCCGCACCTGACATGGCGAGCAGGCCATCGGGGCCCCATGTCGTTGACACACAGAATTCCTTTTGCGGCATCCTCTGGTAGGCGTAATTGTCAAACGTTTTCACATAAGGACGGATTTTTTTCAGAAGGTCGCCGACCTGCTGGTAGTCTTTCCTGTTCGTTGAATCCGGTTGCAGTCCGAGATAGGCGAGAGCCATGGGAATCATGTCGGTTGGTGAGTCGAGGAATGAAACCCCGCATTTGGAAAGTTCTTTCATGTGCTTGGGGTCGAATATCATGTCGAGTGACCCGATCGGCGCGTCAGGATAGGTTTCAAGCACCAGTTCCTTGTTGTAGGTCACACCGTGGGTGCCCCACATGAAGGGAACAACGTACTTGTTGTCAGGGTCCCATTTGCTGGACAGCTGGGTCATGACCGCCTTGTCCATGTGTTTGAAATTGTCCAGCTTTGATTTGTCGAAAGGCTGCAGTATGCCGCCGGCCTTTATCAGGCGGGCAATCTGTGATGCTGAGTGAGATAC
>CALHUA010000004.1 GCA_938039915.1 uncultured Anderseniella sp. | reverse complement strand
CTCGGACCGCACCGATCGTATTTCGGTTATCAACCGAACCACCCAGTCAATCTCGTCTGACGCATCTGCTGCTTCCAGGCCCTGATACGCCGGCCAGGATGCCTGTACCAGCATGGTCTCACGCGCTGCCTCACCAGCGGTCTGCTGCCACAGTTCTTCGGTGATAAAGGGCATGAACGGATGCAGAAGCAACAATATCTGGTCCAGTGCCCAGGCGGTTGCCGCACGGGTCTCTGCCTTGGCTGCCTCATCTTCACCATTGAGGACGGACTTTGACAGTTCCACATACCAGTCACAGAACGTGTGCCAGATGAAACTGTACAGCGCACCGGCTGCGTCATTGTAACGATGCTCTGCAATGCCGGCGGTAACCGCGTCCCTGGTCCGTGCGGCTTCACCCGCAATCCATCGGTTGAGCGTGACCTTGCATAGTGCGGAGTCAAACCCGTCCACCCGCACACACTCGTTCATCTCGGCAAAGCGCGCCGCATTCCACAGCTTGGTGCCGAAATTGCGATAGCCTTCAACCCGTTGCGTCGACAGCTTGATGTCGCGGCCCTGCGCGGCCATGGCGGCCAGGGTAAAGCGCAGCGCGTCCGCACCGTACTCGTCGATCAGCTCCAGCGGATCGATGACATTGCCTTTCGACTTTGACATCTTCTGGCCGTTCTCATCGCGCACCAGCGCGTGAATATAGACCGTGTCGAACGGCACCTGCGGTGATCCGTCTTCCTTTTTCATGAAGTGCAGGCCCATCATCATCATGCGCGCGACCCAGAAAAAGATGATATCGAAGCCGGTGACCAGCGTGCTGGTCGGGTAATACCGCTGCAGTTCGTGGGTATCGTCCGGCCAGCCCAGCGTGGAGAATGGCCACAGCGCAGATGAGAACCAGGTATCAAGCACGTCCTCGTCACGGTCCAGCTTGACCCGGTGACCGTAATGGGACTCCGCCTGTTCTTCTGCCAGCGCTTCGGTCTCGGCGACAAATACCGTACCGTCTTCGCCATACCATGCCGGGATCTGGTGACCCCACCACAACTGTCGTGAAATACACCAGGGCTGGATGTTGCGCATCCACTCGAAATAGGTCTTGTCCCACTGCTTCGGCACAAACACCGTATCGCCCTGCTCCACCGCCTCGATGGCAGGCTTGGCCAGTGTTGCGGCATCCACATACCATTGGTCGGTCAGGAACGGTTCGATCGGCACGCCGCCCCGGTCTCCGTGCGGCACCATGTGAGTGTGCGGCTCGATCTTCTCCAGAAGACCGCGCGCCTCAAACATCTCGACAATCCGCTTGCGCACGTCAAAGCGATCCCTGCCATGCAGTGCGGCAATGGTGGCCTTGAGCTCTTCTGTTTCCGGTACGCCCGCCAGAAAGTCCTCATTACCGTCCAGGACGATGGAAGCGGCAACATCCATGACATTGATCTTGGCCAGGTCATTGCGCTTGCCAACCTCAAAGTCATTGAAGTCGTGCGCCGGTGTGATCTTGACCGCACCGGAGCCTGCTTCCGGATCGGCGTACTCGTCTGCCACGATGGGGATCAGGCGTCCGACCAGCGGCAATACGACATTTCTGCCGATCAGGCCCTTGTAGCGTTCATCATCGGGGTGAACTGCGACACCGCTGTCGCCCAGCATGGTTTCAGGCCGCGTGGTGGCGACAGTGATGAACCGGTCTGTTTCTCCCTCGATCGGGTATCTGAAATGCCACAGGTTTCCGTTCATCTCGACCTGCTGCACTTCCAGGTCGGATATGGCGGTGAGCAGTTTCGGATCCCAGTTGACCAGGCGTTTGTCCTTGTAGATCAGGCCTTCCCGGTACAGCTGGACAAACACCTTGAGAACGGCCTTTGACAGGCCTTCATCCATGGTGAAGCGCTCGCGCGACCAGTCACACGACGCGCCGAGCCGGCGCAACTGGCCGATGATTGTTCCGCCGGATTCCGCCTTCCATGTCCATACCTTTTCCAGAAAGGCTTCGCGACCGATGTCGCGGCGGCCTGGTTCCTGGCGCTCCATCATCTGGCGTTCAACAACCATCTGGGTTGCAATGCCTGCGTGATCCAGCCCCGGTTGCCACAACACATCCCGGCCCCGCATCCGCTCAAACCGGCACAGGATATCCTGCACGGTGTTGTTCAGGGCATGGCCCATGTGCAGCGAGCCGGTAACGTTCGGCGGCGGAATAACAATACTGAACGGATCGCCTTCGGGTGTCTGGTTGGCGCGAAACACGCCGGAGGATTCCCAGGCTTCGTACAGACGGGCTTCAATGTCAGCGGGTGTAAAGTGCTTGTCGAGCATGGAGATACTGGACTCTGTTTTGGAAAATTTGTCGGATTGTAGCGCGGTTAAACACTACGTGCCCGCGAGTTGCAACAGCACCGGCGCAATGAGCAGTATACTCAACGTCTGAGACCGGTGATCCTGGCAATTTCCTCGCGCACGGCAACCTCGACAATCGGGCTGAGATTGTCAGCCAGCCATTGTTCTATCATCGGCCGGATCATGGCTGTAAATGCCTCCTCACTCGGCATGGCGGCGGCAACCTGGTCCGGTAGGTGCTGGTCGATCCAGATAACAAGTTCCGGTTCAATCACCTGACGGATCATGGCCTCAAGCGGCAAGTCCGGCTCATCGGCAGCGTCATCGGACGAAAAAGCGTGCTCATCCGGTTCTTCAATATCAGGTTCGGATTCGGCGTTTGAGCCGGTTGCAACTTCTACGTGATCCTCAATGGTAATCTGTTGTTTTGTTACAAGCGGAACTGCCATGTCCTGCTCTGCATCATCGGCGTCCTGCGGGACAACATCGACCAGCGGGGTTTCAAGCGACCAATCGCTGTAATCAGGCGAATAGGATGCGGTTCCCGACGACATGTCACCAGTGATGAATTCATCCACATAAGCCTGTTCTTCAGAGATGCTGGTCCGCAATCCGGCTTCGGCATCCGTATCCGGCTCCGCGTCATTCGCCTCGTTTGTCAGCAGTTGCTGCTGCAGATCGCGCGCACGCGCCTCCTCCTGGCGAACGTCTCCGCCAAGCAGACTGGCCATGGATCGGCTGGTGCCGGACCTGGTTCTTGTTTTCAATGATGCGAGACGATTGCGTAAGGACATATAGCTTGGTGAAGTCTCCAGAGAATGACGATAGCGGTACGGGTCGGTAGAAACATAGCCCGGACCGGGCTTTTCGTCACCCTCTGATGCAAGCGGTTCTGAAATCTCAATCATCTGCGCCGAATCAGCCTGCTTTTCCGCTGGCGGTACGGCAGCAGAACGTGGCGCCCTGGGAGCTCCCATCGGCTTCAGGGGCAATTTGCCAGGCACCGCCATTTGATTGTCCGCATTGGACTCAATCGCCTTCCGGATGGAAGACATTAGCTGATCGACAGATGTCCCGTCTGGCGGTTTGCTGTCCTGCTTGCCCATGATCTGCATGCGATTTCTGTATAAGTATTGTGAGAGCCGTAGCCGATTATTGACTTGTAAGTGACTTTATACAAGCCCACGGCATGCGAATCACCAACTTGTCGACAGATTCTGCAGAATATGTTGCTGCTGTTCGTCCCGGCGATTGGGGTCAAACACTCTCGAGCATCTCACTCGGATGTATTGATCCGTGCGCCAAATGCCTTGTCACGAACCTCTTCGAGATTGCGACGCGGGTCATAAACATTGACCGACAGCCTCAGATCGGCGGCCGTCATGCGTCCGATTGCGGCGACAAGCTGGTACCCGGCGACAATCCGGTCCCGCCGTGCATTTGCCAGTGCAACCTGGGCGTTCACCAGCTCATTTTGCGCATCCAGCACGTCAAGTGTCGTCCTGGTTCCAACCTGGGCCTCCTGACGAACACCATCAAGTGCCACCTGGTTGGCGGCCACCGCATCATTGGCAGCGGCAATTGTCGCTGTTGCAGCTTTCAGCAGATGCCAGGCACTGACAACCTGTTCACGAACCTGACGGTGAGCATCCAGAACCTGAAGCTTGCGCTGGCTGGCGGTATGCTTGGCTTCGCGGATGCGCGAATAGACCGAACCTGACTGATAGATCGGAACCGACAATGTCCCCTGGATAACACCCGTTTCGGTTGTACCCGAAGTACTGGTTGCATTCCGGGAGACCTGATACAGGGCTTCAAAATTCAGCTTTGGCAGCAAATCTGACTTGCGTACCCCGATATTCGCTGCGGCAGCTTCTTCGTTGAATGCCGCTGCCAGTATCTGCGGGTTTGTTTCGCCGGATATGTTAATTGCCGCACGCAAGGTTTTCGGCACTCTGGGCGACAGGCGCGGGAACCTGAGGCGGCGTGGCTTGTCACCAATGATCCGGATATAATTGGCCACCGAGGTTTGCAGGTTGCCGATTGCAACAGCCAGATCAGACCTTGCCTGGGACGCTCTGGCGCGGGCCTGCGACACATCGGTACGGGTCACCTCACCAACTTCGAAACGCGCATTTGCGGCGCGCAGCTGTTCACTGAAATTTTCCACTGACTTGCGGCGATAATTGACGATTTCGCGGTCGCGGATAACATTCATATATGCAGTCGCGCCGTTCAGCAGAACTTCCTGTTCCACCGACAGCAGGTTCTGATTGCCGGCAAGTACGGTGGCTTCTGCTTCGCGCAATGCGTTTTCAGACCGAAATCCGTCGAACACCGGTTGCGACAAGGTGATATTGAAACTGCGTGTCAGAAAATCAGATTTTCCGGATATTGAGTTGTCCTGATAGCTTTTGGAGACTTCCGTACTGGTCGTCACCGTCGGCCGCCACCCGGACTTTGCCTGCGGCACCTGCTCATCAGTCGCACGCTGGCGGGCCTGATCGGCCTTAAGTTGCGGATTACCGACATATGCTTTCGCCAGTGCAGAGGCGATGGTTTCCGCGCTGGCCGTTGCCGGTCCGTGGATAGCAGCGGTGGCAGCCACGCACAAAGCGGCAAGCCAACTGGCCTGCACTTTCAGCTTTGGACGTTTCAAATAAACCACAGTCAAGCCCCCGAAATTTCTGCCCCATTCGTTATGGGAGTTTTATGGTTAACGAAACATTAATATGACGTCTCAGACACAGCCGACCAGTCACAAAATGAATTTCACGCAAGAATCATCTCACCGGCCACCACTGTAACCGATGAGCCAGAGAATACTCAGCAAAAACGTCGAGACTGCGACAGTTGATTACACTGCTAGAAAACGAATCCCGGATCCGCCTTTTCAAATCCGGGCAGCGATGGAATGCTGGCATCAAATGCATACCTTGGGGCAGTCACATCTCCCGTCTTGGTATAAACCATCGCCTGCGCTGTATCGGTGTCACCCACAACCGCCACCAGACGCCCGCCATCGGCCAGTTGCGATAACAGGCTGTCGGGGATCTCACCAGCTCTCCCATTCAACACGATCACATCATAAGGCGCCTCGGCACGGTGGCCTTCATGCATGGACGTATTGAACACGGCAACATTGTTGATCTGCAGCCGCAGCAGGTTCTGGTTGGCCGCCTCTGCAAGGTCTGCATCTTCTTCCACCGCCACAACCAACTGCGCCAGTCTCGACAGCACGGCAGATGAATATCCCGCAGCACACCCGATATCCAGCACACACTCATCCGGCTGGATAGCCGCGGCCTGCAACAGGCGGGCAAACGCCATCGGCTCCATGAGATGGCGTTTTCGGCCGTCACTTCCGACGCTTAACGGCACATCCTCGTCCATGTAAGCCAGCGATTTGATATCCTCGGGCACGAACACTTCGCGCGGAATTTCCGCCATCGCGTCAATCAGCCGTGCATCGGTAATGCCATTTGGACGAACCTGGGATTCAATCATGTTCTCGCGCGCTATGTCGTAATCGATCATGCTAGCTCCTGATGCTCAACCGGCGAATACCGCCAAAACTCCGACCGTTGCGAATTTGCAAGAAGTCGCCATGACGGTTGAATACCCAACTCAGGCGGTCTCGCCAAGCCTGTTTGTTATCCGATGCACCACTATAGCATGTGAAAACCGGCAACATTGACTTAAAGCAGGCGTTGTAACCCGGTGCAGTGTCGTCTATAAGACGCCGCCCGGACATGAACCGTCCGCCACGATGGCCTCGTGGGAGAGTGGTTATCCATCGGATTGCAAATCCGCTTACACCAGTTCGATTCTGGTCGAGGCCTCCATGTTCAAACTGCCCATATTAGCACTTTGCCGGTTTGCAGGCGGATTGTGACAACCGTGTACTGAACAGCCAAGTACTAGGCTGAAGTGAGTGTGTCTATTTTGCAACACTTTCAAAAAAAAGCACCTGAGGGCCAATCTGCCCACGAGACAACGCGTAATCAGTCACATATTTGCCTTGGTGTTGCAGACATTTGACTGGCCTGATCACGGCTGAGTCTGTATGCATAGAGGTCAGATTTTTTCGAATTCCAATTGGGGTCATTTGTGCGGAAACAAGACTGCATATTAGCTTTTTTGCTGCTGCTCGCAGGTTGTGTGGGGGGTGACACGAATCAGGCGCTGCTTGAGCCCCGGACGATTGACGTCGATGCCGCAGCGGAGCCTGCAGGTGGTGTTATTTCCAGCCACATCCAGCAGTTACAGGCTCAAACCGGTCCCAGCTATGTAACGCTGGTTGTGCACGAACAGCAGAAACGCGCCGGTTCGAAAGCCTCCGGCTCGCCGGACGCCCTGACATCCGGCAGCGGTTTTGTCGTCTCGAACGGTATTATCATGACCGCCGGGCATGTGGCCGTGAAACGGGGAAACTCGGTTGATGCGCGTGCATCCGACGGGCGAATTTATGCCGGCAAGGTGATTGCTGTTAAGCCGGAAAACGACATGGCCCTGATAAAACTGCGCGGTTTCAACGCTGCGGCGGTGACGCCGTCTTCGAATCATTGCATGCAGCGCGGCGCACCGGTGTTCTCGCTCGGCAAGCCGCATGCCCGCAATGATACAGCCCGCATCGGCTCGGTGAATTCAATGAGTTTCGGCCGGGCCGTGAAGTACAGCGGCTTTGGTTACCCGGATGCCATCGAATTGCGCCTCGCCACCAAGAAGGGCGAATCAGGCGGGCCGCTGTTTGACGACAAAGGTCAATTGACCGGCATGCTGGTCAGCACACTGTCAGACGCAAATGGCCGCCCGTTGAACCTGGCACACGCCATTTCAACGCCAGCGCTCGCCCAGTTCCTGTGCTCCAACACAAAGTGCTCCAGCAACTGGCAGCGTTTGTCCCGGAAGTCACAGACCTGCCCGGCAACTTAAGCAAGATAAGGCCTGTTGGGTCGAACTTTTGTCCTCCGATAGTTTATTCCGCTCACGCAAGCAGCCTTCGGCTGCGCTCCGCTAGGGCGCACTTCGTGCGGCGGCCGGTCGGCCTTGCCTCAGCACTAGCGTGCTTCGGAGGAATTCATCACTACGGTTGTTCAGTATCGGAGAATCGGATGTTTTGTTCCGCTCACGCAAGCAGCCTTCGGCTGCACTCCGCTAGGGCGCACTTCGTGCGGCGGCCGGTCGGCCTTGCCTCGGC
>CALHUA010000003.1 GCA_938039915.1 uncultured Anderseniella sp. | reverse complement strand
CAAATTGCAGACAGCGGCACTGGAGCATGCGGCAATCGCGCGCTATCAAAGCGCCTGATCAACCAGGACTGAAAGAAATCACATGTCAGACTATCAACTGTATTGCTTCGGCGAATCCGGCAATGCCTACAAGGTTGCCCTCATGCTGACCTTATGCGGCGCGGACTGGAAACCCCGGTTCGTCGACTTCTTCAACGGCGAGACGCGTTCGGACGACTATCGCGCCGAAATCAATGAAATGGGCGAAGTGCCGGTACTGATGCACGCAGGCCGCAAGCTGATCCAGACCGGCGTGATGCTGGAATACCTTGCCACCACGTTCGGCAAGTTCGGCTGGACCAATGATGACGAGCGCCATGAAATCCTGCGCTGGATGTATTTCGACAATCACAAGTTCACCAGCTACAACGCCACGCTGCGTTTCATGATCACGTTTCTCAAATCCGGCGAAACACCGGTGACGGAGTTTCTGCGCGGGCGGGCCGACGCGACCATGCAGATCGTCGACAAGCACCTGGGCGCGCATGACTTCGTGGCGCTTGACAGGCTGACCATCGCCGACTTTTCTCTGATCGGCTACATGTTCTATGACGGCGAGCTGGGTGTTGATCTCAACGACTATCCCAATATTCTGAAATGGCGCGAGCGCATCTCCTCTCTGCCAGGCTGGAAAGGCCCTTATGACCTGATGCCGCGCCAGGCCTAGATCGGGATGATCTTTGAACCCGAGGAGTGAACGGACTTGCTGAGAGACAGATACGACAACCCGATTTCGACCTCGTCTGCACAAGCCCGCGACCTATATGTGACAGCAGTTGACAAGCTGCTCGAAGGCGCGCCGCGCATGGTCGAAGCCTTTGAGGCGGTTGTGACGGAAGATCCGGACTTTGCGCTCGGGGTTGCCGGGCTGGCGCGGGCAAACCAGGCGACCGGTAATGTCGCAAAAGCCCGTGAAACAATCGCGAAGGCCCGCGCGCTTGCCACCGGCATCACCGAGCGCGAGGCAAGCCACATCAACGTGTTCGATCTGCTGGCCAACGGCAGGACCGCAGATGGCCTTGCTGCCGTTGTTGACCATGCCAGGTTCCATCCGCGCGATGCCATGGTCGTGCAGACCAGCACCAGCATATTCGGGTTGATCGGGTTTTCCGGCCTGCCGGGACGTGAGGCGGAGATGCTGGCCTTCACCAGCTCCCTGCAACAGCATTACGCAGACGACTGGTGGTATTTGAGCCAGTACGCCTTTGCGCTTTGCGAAACCGGCCAGGTGGACAAGGCGTCATCCATCATCGATCGGTCGATGGCGAGCAATCCGCGCAACGCACATGGCGCCCATGTGCGTTCGCACATTGATTATGAGGCCGGTGAAACGCAGGCCGGCGTGACCTATCTCAACGACTGGCTGAAAGACTATGACCGCTCGGCCGTCATGCATGGTCATCTGTCCTGGCATGTGGCGCTGTGGGCGCTGCAACTGGGTGACACGGACCAGATGTGGCAGCGGGTAGACGCCGACGTCAAGCCGGGTGCGGCGCTCGGCATGCCGATCAACATCCTGTCGGATACCGCATCGATCCTGTATCGGGCCGAACTGGCAGGCGAGACCGTGCCGAAGGAAAGATGGCGCGAGGTGAGCGCCTATGCCGCTAAGTTCTTCCCCAATCCCGGCCTGAGCTTCATCGACTATCATGCAGCGCTGGCCCATGCCATGGCAGGCGACGGTGAGGCGCTGGCCAACATCATTTCCAATCCGAAAGGCCCTGCCGGTGATCTGGTGCGCGACGTGGCCGAAGCCTTCGGCGCCATTGCAGGGCAGGACTGGCTGAAGGCGGAAACCCTGCTCACAAGCTGCATGGCCGATGACGCCCGCCTCGGCGGCAGCCGCGCCCAACGCGACCTGCTGGAATTCTCACTGCTGGAATGCCTGCTCAAGCAAGGTAAAGCAGAAGAAGCCCGCCGCCTCATCGCCCTGCGCCGTCCGGTTCTGGCGGATACGCATTTGGTGCAGGGACTGTGAATTGGTTACTTTGCAGGATTAACTGATCTGGAAACTGCCTGGGCAAAACCGATTGCCTTTTCAATCACAGCCGGGCTGGCATGTTTCTCTGGCGTAATTGCAAAGAGCAACAATTGATCCCGGGCAGTGAAGGCTTGAAATACAATCTTCGATTGACCTTCAACCGTCTCAAGAGTCAGGCGATCCGATCCATTCCACCGCTTGCTGCGGGCACAGATTTGATGATGTGGCGGCGTGGCCTCTACCCTGCAGCTAAGCCCTTCTAGCGTAGACCTGTACAGCACATTTGTTTCAGGATCGCTGCTGCACAAAATGAACCAGCGACCTGACTTGATTTCACCCCCACCATGCGCGCCCTTAGGAATACGCTCCATCTTGGGTGTAAACTCGCTTGGCAGCTTGAACTCAAAGGGACATCCTTTGGTTGCCTTGAATGCCACCATAGCGGGCGTTGAGATGTCCTTCGCAATGGTTACCGACGAAAGCCGGTCAGGGGACAGTCGATTCTTGGATGTACGCCGCACCGATGCCGCAATCTTGACCACCTTTGCGAGGGTTTGTTTCATCCAGGCATCATACTCTTTGGATTTCACGCCAGCCCTGATCGACAAAAAGTAGTCATCCGACGAGGAGGCCACGTACTCTACGATTGTTGATGGTGGACCTGTTGGCACGGTGACGAGCCAGATCTTGTCCAGACCGTTCCAGCGTTTTGTCGTGGGACAAACTCTTCGGTGTGGCCCCGCCGGCTCAATAAAACAGGTAAAATAAGTCAAATGCGCCCACTTTACTGAGCTTCGATATTCCCTAAGAGGGGGTATGGGAGAACAATCCACAATCCATACGACAGGATCATCTTGCGTTTCCCTGGTGTACAAGCTTTTGACCGGCCTTATGTCGCTTGGTAATTCAAAAGAAAATGGACACTCAGTCATCGAAGACGCTTTTTCATCTGCAAGAAGCGCAGAAAAGGAAGCGGTCAAAATAGCGATGCCAGCCGTTGTCGCACGAAGATACATAACGCGACAATGCCAGCTTGGCTATTTAACTGTCAAATTTTAAGCACACAGCCCGTTTAACTAGCTTACAGATTGTTGTCATTTATTTATAAATATACATGTATTTTTGCAATTTATCGAAATTGCCGCATTAATAAAATATT
>CALHUA010000002.1 GCA_938039915.1 uncultured Anderseniella sp. | reverse complement strand
CGGTCGCGGCGCGGGCGCGGGCCCCCGCCTTCCTGCATTGCCTGAATCCGCTTGTCCTGCGCCATCGGGTCATGTTCAAGAATTTCACCCTTGAAGATCCAGACCTTGATGCCGTTGGTGCCATATGCGGTATGAGCCGTTGCAGTGCCATAATCCACGTCGGCACGCAGCGTATGAAGCGGCACACGACCTTCGCGATACCATTCGGTACGAGCGATTTCAGCACCGCCGAGACGACCCGAACAGGTGATACGAATACCTTCCGCACCCATGCGCATGGCTGATTGAACCGCCCGCTTCATGGCCCGGCGAAACGCGATACGGCGTTCGAGCTGCTGTGCGATATTGTCAGCAACCAGGTTTGCATCGATCTCGGGCTTGCGCACTTCGACAATGTTGAGGTGAACTTCGCTCTCGGTCATTGCGGAAACGTCACGGCGCAGTTTCTCGATATCCGCACCCTTCTTGCCGATGACAACACCCGGGCGAGCCGAATAAATCGTCACGCGGCACTTCTTGTGCGGACGCTCGATGATGATGCGCGAGATGCCGGCCTGCTTCAGCTTTTCACGCAGATATTCGCGAATGCGGAAATCTTCATGCAGAAGCTTGGCATATTCGGTTCCATCAGCGAACCAGCGGCTGTCCCATGTCCGGTTGATACCGAGACGGAAACCGATCGGATTGACTTTCTGACCCATCAGACGGCCTCCTCGACCTGGCGCACGATAATCGTGATTTCACTGAAGAATTTCTCGATCTTGCCGACGCGGCCACGTGCCCGCGGCTTGAAGCGCTTCATGACCATTTTCTTCCCGACATAAGCTTCCGACACGATGAGCTCGTTGATATCGAGATCATGGTTGTTTTCCGCGTTCGCAATGGCTGATTCCAGCGTCTTCTTCACATCACCGGCAATACGGCGACGCGAGAAGGTGAGATCAGCAAGTGCTGCTTCGACCTTCTTGCCCCGAATGATCGTGGCGATGTCATTCAGCTTGCGCGGGCTCACACGCAGATTGCGCGTAACCGCCTTTGCTTCATTGTCCGGAAGGACGCGTGCTCTGGACGCCTTACCCATTTGTCCTTACCTCTTCGACTTCTTGTCGGCCTGATGGCCGTAATAGGTCCGGCTCGGCGCGAACTCGCCCAGCTTGTGACCAACCATGTCTTCAGACACATTCACTGGAACGTGCTTGTTTCCGTTGTGTACGCCAAACGTCAGTCCGACGAACTGCGGCAAGATTGTCGAGCGACGGCTCCAGGTCTTGATGACCTGGTTACGGCCGGAGCTGCGCGCAGCTTCCGCTTTCTTGAGCAGATACCCGTCTACGAACGGGCCTTTATGCAGTGAACGAGCCATTCAACCTAACCCTTATCTCTTCTTGCGCTGGTGGCGCGAACGAACAATGAATTTGTCCGATGTTCTGTTTGTACGTGTCTTCTTGCCCTTGGTCGGCTTGCCCCACGGGGTCACCGGATGACGGCCACCTGATGTGCGTCCTTCACCACCACCGTGCGGGTGATCGATCGGGTTCATGGCAACACCGCGAACCACCGGGCGACGGCCGCGCCAGCGCGAACGCCCGGCCTTACCGTCATTTGTATTCATGTGATCCTGGTTCGACACAGCACCAACCGTTGCACGGCACTCCGACGATACCATACGGGTTTCACCTGACTTGAGCCGCAGCAGCGCCATGGAACGGTCACGACCGACCAGCTGGGCATATGCGCCTGCAGAGCGTGCGATCTGCCCGCCTTTGCCCGGCTTCATCTCCACATTGTGGATGATGGTGCCAACAGGGATGTTGCCCAGCGGCATGCAATTGCCCGGCTTCACGTCAACACCGGTGGTGCCGGTGACAACCTTGTCGCCCTCGTTCAGGCGCTGAGGCGCAAGAATATACGACAGCGTGCCGTCTTCGTACTTCAGCAGTGCGATGAAAGCGGTCCGGTTTGGATCATATTCAATACGCTCCACGCTGGCCGTGCCTTCGCGTGTCCGCTTGAAATCGATAACACGATAGGTGCGCTTATGCCCGCCACCGCGTGAAAACGAAGTTTGACGGCCATGGTTGTTGCGGCCACCGCTCTTCGACAGACCTTCTGTCAGGGTCTTGACGGGCTTGCCCTTCCACAGACCGGAGCGGTCAACAATGACCAGCTGCCGCTGTCCTGGCGTATTGGGCTTGAACTTTTTCAGTGCCATGGTTTACGTCTCAATCGCTCAAATTAAACTTTAAAGACCGGTCGTCACGTCGATGGACTGGCCATCTTCAAGCGTGACAATCGCTTTTTTCACATCACTCTGCCGACCCCGAATACCGCGGAAGCGCTTGGTCTTGCCTTTGCGAACCAGTGTATTCACTGCCTTCACCTTGACATTGAACAGCTCTTCGACAGCCTTCTTGATTTCCGGCTTTGACGCCGTGCCGGCCACATTGAATACCACCTGATTGGCTTCACTCAGCAGTGTCGCCTTCTCGGTAATCGATGGTGAACGGATAATATTGTAGTTCTTTTCCATGCTCATTTGAACCGCGCCTCCAGCGCTTCAACAGCAGCCTTGGTCAGAACCAGATTCTGCCGGCGCAGGATGTCGTAGACATTGATGCCCTGTACTGGCAGCACATCAACATTGATCAGGTTGCTGGCAGCCTTGGCGAAGTTCTCATTTACTTCAGCGCCATCAATGACCAGTACGTTGGTCAGGCCAAGCTTCGAAAACGCGCCGGCCAGATCCTTGGTCTTTGGTGTCTTGACTTCAGAACTGTCCAGTATGATCAACTCGTTTGCCTTGACCTTGGCTGACAGCGCATGACGAAGCGCAAGTGCCCGGACCTTCTTGGGAAGAGCTGTTGCATGACTGCGAACAACCGGCCCGTGAGCCTTGCCGCCACCAACAAAGATGCCGACCCGGCGTGAACCGTGACGTGCCGTACCGCCGCCCTTCTGGCGACCGTAGCGAGCGCCGGTGCGGTTGATTTCCGCACGACCCTTG
>CALHUA010000001.1 GCA_938039915.1 uncultured Anderseniella sp. | reverse complement strand
CCCCTGGGGCGGGCCACAAAAACCGAATACCATGTCTTGCACGCCGATACCACTGCTAGGGGCAGGACTCATTAATCTTATGCAATTCTGTTTGAAGGAAAACATTCGAATGATGGTGAAAAAGCGCAAGGCAAGGCTTTGTGCCTTGTCGAGCATTTTTCGCCATCAGGCGGGTGTTTTCCTTCAAACCCGAAGGGCGGGGTCTATTTTGCCCCTGACCGCGTTGAAAGGTCTTGAAAACCGGACGGTTTCCTGCGACCTCTCGCCTTGTCAGAAGCAAAATATCCTCCTGCAGAATGGATAAGATTAATGGGTCCTGACCCTGGTAACGATGCACGAGAACTGCCTTTGACAAAGATTTCCGAGAATTCTGATCCGGTGCCGATAACTTACAGCCGTGCAGTCGACAGGGTCAAAACCACCGGGTGGGCACAACTCGACTTCTTTACATCCGGTGCCGGCAGCAAGACGGCGGCACGTGTGGATGCGCGCGTGGCGGCGGGTGCCCAGGTGTTACCAACTGCGGGAGATGTATTCAATGCACTCGAATTGACACAACCGGATCAGGTGCGAGCTGTAATCCTGGGCCAGGACCCCTACCCCACGCCAGGCGATGCACATGGCCTGGCGTTTTCAATGGCAAACCCGGAGCGGCGATTACCGGCGTCTCTTCGAACCATATTTACCAGCCTTGAGGCCGACCTGGGTATCATGCAGCCGGCCCATGGCAACCTGACACGATGGGCGCGTTCGGGCATCCTGTTGCTTAATGTGACGTTGAGTGTCGAGGCAGGCAAGGCAAACAGCCACAAGGATTTCGGCTGGGCCACACTGGCCGGCGACATCATGGCTCACCTGAACGAGCGCGCCGCGCCGATCGTATTTATGCTATGGGGCAATTTTGCCCAACGCGCGGGGGCCGGTATCGACACGTCGCGACACTGCGTTATCGAAACCGCACATCCTTCGCCACTGGCACGCGGATCAGGTCCGCAACACAGATTTGTGACCGCGCGGCCGTTTACACAAGCGCAGGATTGGCTTCTGCTCCATGGCCTTCCACCAATCGACTGGCGACTGTAGAGTGTTATACAGGGTCTAGGCTGCCTGGCGGCCGAGGCACAAGTGATGACGGCGCATCATGAACTGGTACAGCAGATAAAGGCACACCGATCCATGGCTCTTGCCGAAGAACACAGATATGCCCCCTCCTTCAACGGCCCAGAAGGCCAGGAGGACATGCCCTGGCTCTTGACCATGGGACCTGTGACGACGTCACGCGATGTCAAACTCGCCATGCTGGCAGACTGGAGCATGCGGGATACCGAATTTGTCTCGCTTGCGCTCGAAGTAACTGAGCAATTGCTCGAACTGGTTGACGGAACCAGTGACTACGACTGTATACCGTTGCACCTGTCGGGTGATGCGATGCTGGAGAGTGTACTGGGTGCGCTGTCTCCCACCGGCCGTAAGCGCAAAACACTGATCGCTGCACACGGACCATATGCCCAACAGGCCACCAGTATACTGACCCACCTTAAACGCCCGGTCGAAAAAATCAGCGGCTCCGCCCTCAGACCGATCACTACCAACCGACTGTCGAAAGTGCTGGAGGCCGATCCCGACATACATACCGTCTATCTGGCGGAGGTTGATATTTCCACCGGGCTGAGTAACCCGATCGCCAAGCTGGCGGCCATTGCCCATGAGGCCGGACGCAAGGTTATTGTGGATGCCCGCGCAAGCCTCGGCGCCATTCCGTTCAGCCTCGCGGCCGGCACGGTGGATGCTGTCATCGCCGTGCCGTGGGCCTGTCTTGAGAGCGTTCCGGGGTTTTCGTTTGTCATGGTGCGCCGCAGCTTGCTGACAGACACACTGTTCCAGTCACCATCAGCTTCACTGGACCTGATTGAACTTTGGAAAGACATCCATCGCACCGGCTGGTTTCCCGGTACGCCGCCTGCACATGCAATTGTAGCCTGCGGCGTCGCGTTGCGGCGGCTCTATCTTGAGGGTGGACCGGAAATGCGGCGCAAGCGGTATCAGGAGCATCATTTGAGATTGTTGTCAGGCATGGCACAACTGGGGTTCGCACCAACTCTGACCGACGGCACGGCAACGTGCGGGTACCTGACATTGTTCAAAGCACCCGCGGACAGGCGTTATTCACCAGCGCAATTTATCCAGCGTCTGCGCCAGATGGGCTTTGTCATCATGGATGGCGATGGTTGCCCGGGCGCTGAAGGCGGGTTCAGGGTTGCGACCGTCGGCGCCATCGATGAAGCGGTCTCCGACCAGTTCGTGCGGGCAGTTGAAAGAGTGATGCGCGAGCTTGGCATGAGATCGGGCGCACCTGCGAGATGATACTTTTCCCGCTGGAACAGCAGTTATACCAGCTAAACGAAAAACGGGAGCCCGAAGGCTCCCGAAATTCATTCCAGGCTTGGATAGTGGCCAATCAGCCCTTGCCCTTCCACGGCACCAGGTAGTTTTCGGCCATGCGCATCATGATGTCGATGCCATAACCGATGATGCCGATCAGGATGATCCCCATGATCACGATATCGGTGTTCTGGAACTTCGATGCCGCGATAATCATTTTGCCGGCGCCCTTTTCCGCCGCTACCAGTTCGGCAGCAACCACCGTGCCCCAACAGACGCCCATGGCAACCCGCGCGCCGGTAAAGATTTCCGGCAGCGAGTTGGGCACAATCACCTTCCACAAAAGCTGACTTTTCGAAGCACCAAGCGAATAGGCGGCATGGACCTTGGAGATGCTCACGCCCGACACACCGGCACGTGCCGCGATAACCATGATCCACAAGGCGGCCAGGAACAGCAGGGAAATCTTGCCGGTTTCCCAGATACCGAACCAGATGATGATAAGCGGGATCAGTGCCAATGGCGGAACCGGGCGCATGAATTCGACGATCGGATCAAACCAGCCGCGGAACCAGCCGTTCAGGCCCATGGCATAACCCAGAGGAATTCCGACGATACTGCCAAGAGCAAAACCGATAATAACGCGGTAGATGGACCAGCCAAGGTTCTCCCACAAAGTGACGTTTTGGTAGCCTTCACTGGAAATTTCGATCAGCCGGCCCACAACAGCTTCAGGTGCGGGAAGCCAGATCGACTCCATCTGCCAGCCCTTTGTTGGCTCAAACGCCAGACTGCCCTTGGCCGTCATGCGCACTTCGCCGGTATCGATCTGAACCGACCCGTTTGGCGCAATGGCCTTGCCGTCAACCGACACAATTTCCTGCTCTTTCGGGTTTTCCAGCAGGTCACTCCTGGACACCAGAATAGAACGGTAGGTTATGACCTTTTCAGCGGCATCCTTTGCAAAGCCTGTATTTGCGGCTTCATCTACCACCGGCTTTTCCGCCGGCTCGGAGACCGGATGAACCACCGCCTTGATGGTACCGGTGTCAGTAGCGCCGGATGCATCCTTGGCTTCGTAGGTAAAGCTTGTTTCACCGACATAGGGTCCCGACACGTGCAGGAATGACGGCACGATCTTGGAGCCCGTGAACGACCCCCAGATCAGGAAGATCGCAACAATCGAAATAATGGATGCTGCCCGATTGGATATGACCGCACTCTCATCACCGAACGTCACGGTCTTGAGGCTGGTAAAGTCATCCTTCTTGGTCAGGAAACCGCTGACCAATTTGTAACCCAGCATGGCTGCGACAAATATCGCGATATAGATTAATAGAATAATCATGCCACTTCCTCCTGACGGCCCATGATCTCTTCTTCCATGTCCCAGATCATGGTCAGGATTTCTTCCCGGACTTCGCCAAAATTCTTTTCTTTCTTGACCAGCCTGAGATCCTTGCCAACACCCATTTCGGCAAACGGCAAATTGTACTCCTTGTGGATCCGGCCCGGGCGAGGTGCCATGACGACCAACCGCTCACCAAGCAACAAGGCTTCCTCCACCGAGTGAGTAATCAGGATGATAGTCTTTCCGGTTTCCTTCCAGAGCTTGAGGACCAGACCCTGCATCTTTTCCCGCGTCAGGGCGTCAAGCGCACCGAGCGGTTCGTCCATCAAGATCACATCGGGATCGTTTGCCAGGCACCGGGCGAGCGCCACGCGCTGCTGCATACCACCTGACAACTCGTAAATCATCTTGTCTGCGAAATCCTTCAGCCCGACAATCTGCAAAAGGCTTTCAACCTTTTCCTGGGTCTCCGCAGCAGGCTTGCCAGCCATGTCCGGACCAAATGCGATGTTCTTGCGCACATTCATCCACTCAAACAGCGCGCCTTGCTGGAACACCATGCCGCG